>JBEQBX010000137.1:0-7137 GCA_041639595.1 Porphyrobacter sp. | reverse complement strand
TGGTTGGATATCTGCATCGCGCTGTTCGTAATGATGGCGGGAACTATCGTCGGCTGGCTGCTCGTAGCCGAGGACGAGGCATGGTATTACCGGCTGTTCCCGGCAGGCATGGGCGAAGTGCGCGTGCCGGGGGCGAGCCGCGAACAATTGCTGAAAAGCCTCGGCCATGATGAAGGCGCGGCGGGGCTCGCCGGGTTCGCAGCGCAGCTGTTCAGCAACAATTCGGCGGTGTGCATTCTGGCCTTTGCGCTGGGGTTTGCGTTCGGCATCCCCTCGCTGTTGCTGCTGGTCCACAACATGGCCTTGCTGGGCGCGCTGCTGTGGCTGTTCGAAGGGCAGGGGCTGGTGGTGGAGCTGGCCGCGTGGCTTTCCGTTCACGGCACCACCGAATTGTTCGGCATTCTGCTGTCGGGCGCGGCGGGGCTGCATATCGGGCGGGCGATGGCCTTTCCGGGATCGGCTTCGGTGCTGGATGCGGCAGCGGCGGCCGGGCGGCGCGCGGCGGTGGTGATGGTTGGCGTGGTGATCATGATGGTGATTGCTGCCCTGCTCGAGGCGTTTCCGCGCCAATTGGTCGAGGACACGGGCAGCCGGTTTGTGATCGGCGGGACGATGCTGACCTTCTGGCTCGCCTATTTCTGCCTCTATCGCCCTGCCTTCCAAGGGCTGGAGGACGGGGAATGAGCGCGCGCAAAACCCCTCCTGCAAGCCCGGCAGACAAGCGCGCGCGCATGTTGATCACGCCCGAAGGCCTGGCCTTGCCGCTTGTCCTTGCCGCACGCGCGCCCCGCGCAGCCGCGCTGATGATCGACGTGATGATTGTCGTCTTCGGGCTGATCGTATTCCAACTGCTGCTGGTGTGGATCGCGGGCGGATTGCTGGATGGCACCGCGCTGGATCCGGACCGGATATCGGGCGGCGCGCTCGAATTCCTCGGCATCGTCATGGCGCTGTTCGTGTTTTGCACGTGGTACGGGTATTTTCTGGTGCAGGAACTGGGCCCGCGCGGCGCGACGCTGGGCAAGCGGATCGTCGGCATCCGCATCGCCGCGCGGGGCGGCGCGCGGCTTACTCCGGAAGCGGTGATTGCGCGCAACCTGCTGCGCGATATCGAGATTTTCTATCCCGTCATGGCGCTGATTGCGCTGACAGTCATGGCGCAGCAGGGACAGGAGATCGGATTCCTAAGCTCAGTGCTGACCATCTGGTTCGCGCTGTTCCTGCTGTTCCCCTTCTTCAACCGCGACGCTCTTCGCGCGGGCGATATTGTCGCTGGAACCTGGGTGGTCGAACGGCCGCGTGCGCGGCTTGCCGCTGTCCTTTCGGTGCAGGGCGCCGCTGGTGCGAAGGCGGCGAGCGATGTTACCGGGGTTCGCTATGCCTTCGGTGACGCGGAACTTTCCGTCTATGGCGAGAAGGAATTGCAGACGCTGGAGCGGATGCTGCGCGATTCTCCGCCAGAGGCGCTTGCCGCCGTGCACAGTGCGATCTGCCGGAAGATCGGCTGGGACCCCGGCGCGGGCGACGAAAGGGCTTTTCTCGAAGCTTTCTATGCGCAATTGCGGGCCAGACTGGAAGCCGACATGCGGTTCGGCAAACGCAAGGCGGACAAGTTTTCATGAACATTGATCGGCGGTTTTTCATCGGTGGCTCGCTGGCTTTGGGGGCTTCGGCCTGCATTCCGCCGGACCAGAGCCCGATCGGACGGCTGGCGGCAGAGCTGCGCATTATCGAGGCGGCGGGTGACGGAACGCTGGGTGTTGAACTCTACAACACGGCGACCGGGATGGCGGTGGGGATCAACCGCGACCGGCGTTTCGGCCATGCGTCATCGTTCAAGTTCTCGCTTGCCGCTCTGCTGCTGCAACGCCATGCGGCAGGCACGATCGATGCCGACCGGCGGGTGACATGGACTGAAGCCGACATGCTCGACCACGCGCCGTTTACCCGCGAACGGATCGCCACCGGCGCGACGTTGCGCGAACTGGCGCGGGCGACGCAGGTCACCTCCGATAATCCGGCGGCCAACATCCTGCTGCGGACGCTGGGCGGCCCGGCCGGGCTGACCGCCTTCTGGCGCTCCATCGGCGATCAGGTCAGCCGGGTTGATCGTTACGAGCCGGCAATGAACATCGTCCCGCCGGCCGAATTCCGCGACACGAGCACGCCGGCGGCGATGGCACGCACCGTGGCCAAAATTATGTATGGCGATGTGCTGCCCGAAGCAGAGCGGGCCGAGCTGAAAAGCTGGATGATCGCCACCGAAACAGGATTGCGCCGGGTTCGGGTGGGGCTGCCTGAAGGGTGGGTGGCGGGCGACAAGACCGGCACCAGCGGCATGGTTGGCAGCGAAAGCAACTTCATCGACATCGGCTTCGCCGAAGGGCCGAAGATCCAGCCGCCCATCACCTTTGCCTGTTATTTCCGCGCCCGCGGTCCCGCCGATACCATGCAGGCGCGCGGCGAGCTGGCGCTGTCACGCGTGGGCCGGATCATCAAGGAATTCGCCGAGCCGGAACGCGGGTTGCCGCTGGTGGGGAAGATTTACTGACCCCTGATTAGTGCTCCGGCGTCGGCGAAGCCTTGTCCTCGCCGCCGAAAATCGCGACTTCGCGTGCGCCTTCGCTGGTGGCCCGTCCGCGATACATGCCGGTGGTGTTGAAGCTGAAGATCGCATGGCCTTGCGGCGTAACGAGGATCACGCCGCCATCGCCGCCGAGCGAGGCAACGTCGGCCATGACAGCGTCGGCTATGTATTGTACTTCTTCGCTGCGCACGACGGTGTCACCGGCGTTGTCGTCAGCCATGACAATTCTCGCCTCGGCAGTGGCGCGCAACCGCGCGCAAATCTCGTGCGCCACGCCGACCCGCAGGAAATACTCTCCCCAACCGGTCGCCGAGACCGCACAGGCGCGATTATCGGCATAGGTGCCCGCGCCGATCACCGGCGCATCGCCGACCCGGCCCCAGCGCTTGCCGGTCATTCCGCCCGTGGAGGTACCCGCCGCTACGTTCCCGCTCTGGTCCAATGCCACTGCGCCCACCGTGCCGAACTTGTGATCGACATCCAGCGCGGAAAGCTGTTTCGCCTTCATCCGTTCCAGCGCCTCAAGCCGAGCCGGGGTGGCGAAATATTCGGGCGGGGTGACAGCAAAGCCCTTCTCCACCGCGAAAGCTTCGGCGCCCGCGCCCATCAGCATCACGTGCTCGCTATCGGTGCGCACCGTGTCGGCCAGCAGGATCGGGTTCTTGACGGTCTTCACCCCTGCAATCGCGCCTGCGCTGCGATCGCGCCCGTCCATGATCGAGGCATCGAGTTCATTCGTCCCGTCCCAGGTGAAGACCGCGCCCTTGCCCGCGTTGAACAGGGGCGAATCTTCCATGATGATGATCGCCGCCTTGATCGCGTCCATCGCGCTGCCGCCGTCCGCCAGGATTTTCGATCCGGCATCGAGCGCGATTTGTAGCGTCGCCTCGTATTCAGCCTCTTTTTCCGGCGTCATCGCGGTGCGGCCCAATGTCCCTGCCCCGCCGTGGATCGCCAGCGACCATTTGGGCGCTGCGGGTTCCTGAGCGAGAGCGGGCTGGGACATGAGGGCGAGTGCGATCAGCGTGACGAGTTTCTTCATGGCCGCAAGGTGTAACGCGGCCCTGCGTGTTTCGCCAGCTTAACAGCGCGGCCTGTGCGCGTTAGGGCGTGAGACATGATCTACCGTCCCGCCACCCCCGCCGATGCACCCGCGCTTGCCAAGCTTGGCGCCGACACCTTCGTCGCCGCCTTCGGGCATCTTTATAAGCCCGAAGACCTCGCTGCCTTCCTTGCCGAGGTGCACAATGTGCCCGCTGTCGCTGCGGAAATCACGGGTGACGAATGCACGCACCGGCTTGTCGAGGATGACGGCGCGCTGGTCGCCTTCTGCAAGCTGCGTTATCCGACCAAGTTCATCGAACATTCGGACGCCCGCGATCCGATCGAGCTTGGCCAGCTTTATGCCCTGCCCGGCTATACCGGCACAGGGATCGGCACGACGCTGATGGAATGGGCGCTGGGCACCGCACGCAAAGGGGGGCACGATGCCATCCTGTTATCGGTCTATGCCGAAAACTTCGGCGCGCAGCGGTTCTATCAGCGGCATGGCTTTGCGAAAATCGCCGACATCACCTTCCGCGTCGGGGAACATCTCGATCCGGAATTCCTATATGCGTTGAAGCTATAATCACGGGAGAACGATGATGAGCGAATTCGGCTGGGCGAGCACCACGGACGAGGTGCTGGACGGAATCGACCTGTCGGGGCAGACGGCGTTCATCACCGGCGCGAATTCGGGGCTGGGGCAGGAAACCGCCCGCGCCATGGCAGCACGCGGCGCCCATGTCGTGATGGCGGGACGCGATCAGGGCAAGCTGGACGAAGCTGCCGCTGCCATCCGGGCCAGCGTAGCGGACGCGCAGATCGAGACCATCACCCTCGATCTCGGCTCGCTCGAAAGCATCCGCGCCGCGACATCGCGCGCGCGCCAGCGGTTCGACACGATCGATCTGCTGATCAACAACGCAGGGGTCATGGCCTGCCCGTTCACGCACACAAGTGACGGCTTCGAAATGCAATTCGGCACCAATCACCTCGGCCACTTCGCGCTGACCGCCGAATTGATGCCCCTGATCGAGCGCGGCAGCGCCAAGCGGATCGTCAACCTGTCGAGCCGCGGGCACCACTTTGCGCCGGTCGATTTCGACGATCCGAACTTCACGCATCGGCCCTATGATCCGTGGGCAAGCTACGGCCAGTCGAAGACCGCCAACATATTGTTCAGCGTCGGGCTGGAAGCCCGGTTCGCGGTGATGGGTATCCATGCCTATGCCGTGCATCCCGGCGGCATCCAGACCAACCTTGGCCGCCACATGACCGAAGACATGATCGCCGCGCTGATGGCGCGGGTGACCAGCAGCGATGCGGCCTTCGAATGGAAGACCATCCCGCAAGGCGCGGCCACGACCTGCTGGGCGGCGACCGCACCGGAGCTGGAAGGCGGTTCAGGAATCGGGGGCGGCGTCTATTGCGAGGATTGCCATGTCGCCGAGGTGGACGACGAATCCGCCGCAGGGGGCGTGCGGTCCTACGCGCTCAATTCCAGCTACGCGGATCGGCTCTGGAAGCTGAGCGAAGAGCTGACCGAAGCGAAGTTTCCGACCTAGCTTTCGAGGAATTCGCACAGCAGGCCGATCACATCCTTCGCCTCGCGCGTCGGCAGAATCGCCATGAAGACGTGGGGCGCGGCTGCGTATTCGTAGAGTTTTGCGTCCACCCCGGCGGCGCGAAGCTTGCTCACAAAGCTGCGCGAATCCACGATGAAAAGATCGTGTCGCCCGGTCCAGATGCGGGTCTGTGGCAGGTGCCCGAGGCGGTCTGCCGAAGCGTAGAGCGGGCTGACCTCGGGATCGTCCATTGCGCGGCCCGCCGCGACCATTTGGCCGCAAGCCCGCAGCGTGCCGATCTTGAGCATGATGTCATGCGGTTCGACAGCGGCGATGGCCGGGTCCGCCAGCCCGAGATCGAGCCACGGCGCGAACAGCGCGAGCTTGCCGGGCAGCGGGCCTGCGTCCCGGACCAGCCGCAAAGCCAGCGCAAGCGCCATATGCCCGCCCGCGCTGTCGCCATTGAGGATGATCCGCGCCGGATCGTGCTTGGCGGCAAGATCGGCGTAAACTGCATCGGCCAGCGCATCCTGCGCCGCGTAGCCTGCCTCGGGCACGACGGGGTAAAGCGGCACGGTGACGCTGATCCCGCACTGTTTCACCATTTCGGCAACCAGCGGCCAATGCACCTTGAACATCGGCTGCACGAACCCGCCGCCGTGGAAATAGAGCATGTGCGAGGCGCCCGGCCCGCTTTTGGGGTGCAGCGTCACGACCGGCGAGCCCAACGCCTCGCGCTCCTCGACGATGAAGCGCCTGTGGAAGCTGGCAGGCATGGGCGCATCCTGCGGCAGCCGCCTGCCCGCCATCGCGCGGTGAAAGCCCTCCGCGTCATGCGGGAACACCGGCTTGCTGCGCGCGACGATGAACTTGATCGCCCGCATCAGCAGGCTCGGTGCGGCACTGCGCAGCACGATGGAACTGTCGGTCAACATGGTCACTCCCCTTCAGGCGGCAGAGTGCCGCGCCGGAGAAGCAAGTCAAGCGCGCCGACTGGTCATTGCCCCGCACCGCTTTGCCGACTATACGCGATCCCATGTCTTCCATCCGTCCGTGGCGCACGATCGAGCGGCGCAAATCGCGCCAGATCATGGTGGGGAATGTCCCCGTAGGCGGTGATGCTCCCATCACCGTGCAAACCATGACCAACACCCCGACCGAGGACGTGCGCGCCACGCTTGACCAGATCCGGCGGTGCGAGGAAGTCGGCGCGGACATCATCCGCGTCTCCTGCCCGACCGAGGAATCGACCCGCGATTTCAAAAAGATCACTCGCGGTGCGCGCATCCCGATCGTGGCCGACATTCACTTTCACTACAAGCGCGCGCTGGAAGCGGCGGATGCGGGTGCCGCGTGCCTGCGCATCAACCCGGGCAATATCGGATCGGCCCAGCGTGTCGCCGAAGTGGTGCGCGCCGCCAAGGCCAATGGCTGCGCAATCCGCATCGGGGTGAATGCGGGCAGCCTCGAGAAAGACCTGCTCGAAAAATACGGCGAGCCCTGTCCCGAAGCGCTGATCGAAAGCGCACTGGATCACATCAAGCTGCTGCAGGACCACGATTTCCACGAATACAAGGTGGCGGTGAAGGCCTCCGACGTGTTCCTCGCGGTCGCGGCCTATCACGGGCTGGCCGAAACGGTCGATTGCCCGCTGCATCTCGGCATTACCGAGGCCGGAGGCCTGATCGGCGGCACGGTCAAGTCGAGCATCGGCATGGGCAGCCTGCTGTGGGCCGGGATCGGCGACACGATCCGCGTCAGCCTGTCGGCCGAGCCCGAAGAAGAGATAAGGTCGGCTACCACATGCTCAAGGCGTTGGGCCTGCGCACCCGCGGCGTGCGGGTGGTGTCCTGCCCGTCATGCTCGCGCCAGGGCTTCGATGTGATCCGCACGGTCGAAACGCTGGAAAAGCGGCTCGAACACATCAAAACACCGATGAGC
>JBEQBX010000136.1:0-7145 GCA_041639595.1 Porphyrobacter sp. | reverse complement strand
CGTTTCTGCCGGTCAAGGCCGACGATACCGACGATCACCAGATGCACGCCGAATTCGGACGAATTTCGGCAGAAACCGCAGCGCAGCTCAATGAAGCGCGCGCGAAAGGCGGCCGCGTCATTGCGGTCGGCACCACATCGCTGCGCCTGCTGGAAAGCGCGGTGGATGCAGATGGTGTGATCCAGCCCTTCGCCGGGGACACTGCGATCTTCATCACGCCCGGCTACAAGCTGAAGGCGGTTGATGGGCTGATGACCAATTTCCACTTGCCCAAGTCGACTTTGATGATGCTGGTCAGCGCCTTGATGGGGCGCGACCGGATGATGGCTGCCTATGACCACGCCATTGCCAATGAATACCGGTTCTATTCCTATGGTGACTCCTCGCTGCTGCTCCCGTAACCGGTAGCAATGCATGAACCCATTCTGTCGATCCGAGGGCTGACCAAGACTTACAGGAACGGCCCGCGTGCGCTCGACAATGTCGATCTGGATATCCGCGCTGGCGAGATTTTCGCGCTGCTGGGACCGAACGGTGCTGGCAAGACGACGTTGATCGGCGCGGTGTGCGGACTGGTGCGGCCGACGGGCGGGGTGATTACCGCGTTCGGCCATGATCTGTCCCGCAATTGGCGCAGCGCGCGGGCGCGGATCGGGCTGGTGCCGCAGGAACTCGCCACCGACATGTTTGAAACCGTGTGGCGCGCAGTCGCCTTTTCGCAAGGCTTGTTCGGTAAGCCCCATGATCCCGCCCGGCTTGAGGAAATTCTCAAAGGCCTGTCACTGTGGGATAAAAAAGACGCGCAGATCCGCGCGCTGTCCGGCGGGATGAAGCGCCGCGTGCTGATCGCCAAGGCGCTGGCCCATGATCCCGAGCTGCTGTTTCTCGATGAACCCACCGCGGGCGTTGATGTCGAACTGCGCAAGGGGATGTGGGAACAGATCGCGGCCCTGAAGGAGCGCGGGGTAACGATCATCCTCACCACCCATTACATCGAAGAGGCCGAGGAAATGGCCGACCGCGTTGGCATCATCCAGGGCGGGCGCATTCTGATGGTGGATGAAAAACGCGCGATGATGGAACGATTGGGCACCACCGAAGCTGTGATCGATCTGGCCGCGCCGCTTGGGGTTGTTCCATCGGAGATTGCCGGTTTCGCGGTCGAACTGGCAGAGGGCGGCAGACGCCTGATCTTCCGCGGCGGCAATGGAGAAGGCAAGGGGAGGGCCGAGGTTGCCCAGCTGACACAGGCGCTGACCCGCGCGGGGATTGCCTATACCAGCATCGATATCCACGATTCCTCGCTGGAGGATATTTTTGTCGGCCTGCTCGGTGCGCAGCAGGGAGTGACGGCGTGATGCACTTCAATGTTCGTAGCGCGCTGGCGATCTATCGCCGCGAAATGGCCCGGGCGTTTCGCACCGCCTTCCAGTCGATTCTGTCGCCGGTGCTGACCACGTCGCTTTATTTCGTTGTGTTCGGCACGGTGATCGGCGCGCGGATGGAGCCTGTTGGGGGGGTGCCCTACGGCGCATTCATCATCCCTGGCCTGTTGATGCTGACCTTGTTGGGCGAGACCACCAGCAATGCCAGCTTCGGCATCTACATGCCCCGCTTCACCGGCACGATCTATGAATTGCTGTCTGCGCCCGTAGGCGTGGCCGAGACGCTGGCCGGGTTTGTCGGCGCGGCAGCCACGAAAGGCCTGATCCTTGCCGCCATCATCTTGGGCACCGCGACGTTCTTTGTTGATTACGAGATTCGCTATCCGCTTCTGGCCGCAGTTTACATCATGCTGGTGGCGGCGAGTTTCGCGTTGTTCGGCTTCATTCTCGGAATCTGGGCCGACAGCTTCGAGAAGCTGGGCATCATCCCGCTGCTGATCCTGACGCCGCTGACATTCCTTGGCGGCACCTTTTACTCGATCCGCGATTTGCCCGCGCCGTGGGACGCGATCGCTCTGGCCAATCCGATCGCCTTTCTGGTCAGCGGCCTGCGTTATAGCTTCTATGGGGTGTCCGATGTGCCGATTGGTGTTTCACTGGGTCTGACGCTTGGCTTCCTGGCAGTGTGCACCATCATCATTGCGGCGATTTTCCGCACTGGATGGCGGCTCAGAGAGTAATCCATGTTAAAACATGGTTGCGCTAGTCTGACATTATGCACCACCAGTCCGACATTAACTGCCAACCCTGACTTTGTTCATTAGCGCGAAAAGACGTGCTACCTACGTCCCGGTCCGACGTCGCACCTCCCGCGGCTGTTCAGAAAAGGACGGAAAGAACATGAAGAAGCTCGTCTTCACCACGCTCGCAGCGGCCGGCGCGCTCGCTTTGCCCGCAGCCGCTCAGGCCCAAAGCACGACCGAGCCTGATATTACCGTCGGCGCATCAGTCGGCCTTCATGACCTGGGTGTCGATCTCGGCGATCTTGACGCTGACGATGGCGAATTCGACGATTTGAACATCGACGATGGCGCCGAAATTTACGGTGCCTTTGCCGCGGTTGATTTCCCCGTCGGGGAGAGCATGTTCGCTGGTGTGGAAGGCAACTTCCACTTCGGCAGCGGCCCGATTGAAGCGGAATACGGCGTTGCCGGCCGCCTTGGTTTCCGCACCGAAGGCGGCAGCAAGATCTACGCCCGCGGCGGTTACCAGTGGGTCGACCTTGATCTTGAGAACCTCACCGGCGTCAGCGAAGATTTCCTGGACGATAACGACATTGATCGTCCGGACGTCGGCGGGGATTACCTGCTCGGCGTGGGCGCCGAAGTTCCGGTGAGTTCCGTGGTGCTGCGCGCAAACGTCGACACGATCGCGTTTGACACCCTGCGCGGAACTGTGGGCGTCGGCTTCAAGTTCTGATTCACGACAGGACCGGAGGGCCGACAGATTGGTCCTCCGGCAACCTGCGCCGGTCGGTTTCAAGCGGTTGTTGGTCGGCTTGCGACGTCGTTGGCCGAGCCTGAACGGTAGCCTTTCGGTCGGTTCATCCTGGCGAAAGTGATAGGAGCATAGGTGCTTTCCCATCGGCGCACGTCCCCCTGTGCGCCGGATAAAACAAGGGAAAACAAAACTATGAAGACCCTCACCTTTACCACGCTCGCAGCGTTGGGCGCGATCGCTCTTCCGGCGGCAGCTCAAGCCCAGTCGGCCACTCAGGGCCCCGAAGTCTATGTCGGCGCAACTGCCGGTATCCACGATCTCGGCATCGGCTTCCCTGACGACGACGGCGGCATTTATGGTGTCGTGGCCGGCGTTGACGTGCCGGTTGGCGAAAGCCTGTTTGTTGGTGTCGAAGGTAACTACAACATCGGCGACGGCGCGATCGACAGCGAATACGGCGTTGCTGCCCGCGCCGGTGTGCGCGTCGGCGAAACGGCCAAGGTATATGTCCGCGGCGGTTTCCAGGAAGTCGACTTCAACCTGCGTCGCTTCGTCCCGCTTGCTCCGGCCAATGCCGATGACACCGATGGTGACTATCTGGTCGGCGCCGGCGTAGAATTCGGCCTCGGCGAAAGCCCGGTCCGCTTCCGCGCCGGGATCGACACGATCGCGTTCGATTCGACCCGCGCCACAGTGGGCGTTCTGTTCGGCTTCTGAGCCTGAACGCATCTGAATACATCAAGGCCGGCAGCACCCCAATTGCTGCCGGCCTTTTTGCTGCCTTCAGAGCGGGGCGTGACAGCACGGCGCAGGGCGGCTAATCGGCCAGCGCAATGACTGGACCTCGCTTCTCCTTCACCCTCCACGCGCGCGACGGCAAGGCGCGCACCGGCACCATCGCCATGCAGCGCGGCGAAATCCGTACGCCTGCGTTCATGCCGGTCGGCACGGCGGCCACCGTCAAGGCGATGAAGCCCGAAAGCGTCCGCGCGACTGGCGCCGACATCATTCTGGGCAACACCTACCACCTGATGCTGCGCCCCGGTGCGGAGCGGGTGGCGCGGCTTGGCGGGTTGCACAAATTCATGAATTGGCCGCGTCCGATCCTGACCGACAGCGGCGGCTATCAGGTGATGAGCCTGTCCGAACTGTGCAAGTTGACCGAACAGGGCGTAGAATTTCGCAGCCATCTCGACGGGTCGAAGCATATGCTCACCCCCGAACGATCGATGGAAATCCAGCGCCTTCTGGGCAGTGATATCGTCATGGCCTTCGACGAATGCCCGCGCGCGGATCGGCCACGGGATGACATCGCGACCTCGATGGAATTGTCCATGCGCTGGGCCAAACGCAGCCGTGAAGGTTTTGACAGCGGCGAGGATCACGCCGCCCGCGCCGCTTTGTTCGGCATCCAGCAAGGCGCATTGCATCAGGATCTGCGGCGGATCAGTGCCGATGCGCTCACCGAGATCGGCTTCGATGGCTATGCGGTGGGCGGGCTGGCCGTGGGGGAGGGGCAGGAGGCCATGTTCGGCGTCCTCGACTATGCGCCCGATATGCTGCCGGTGGATCGCCCGCGTTACTTGATGGGCGTGGGCAAGCCCGATGATCTGGTCGGCGCGGTGGAGCGGGGGATCGACATGTTCGATTGCGTGCTGCCCACCCGGTCCGGCCGTAACGGGCAGGCGTTCACGTGGAACGGGGCGCTCAATCTCAGGAACGCGCGCTTTGCCGAAGATACCGGGCCGCTGGATGGTCGCTGCGCCTGCCCGGTCTGCACCACCTATTCGCGCGCCTACATCCACCATCTGGTGAAGTCGGGGGAGATGCTGGGCGCGATGCTGGTGACCGAGCACAATCTGAGCTTCTATCAGGCCTTGATGCAGGGCATGCGCGATGCCATTGCGGGGCATCATTTTGCCGATTTCGCCGCCACGTTCCGGCGCGATTACCTTGGAAGTTCATGATTAATGTCTGATCGCGCCATCAAAGATCCTGAAGCTTGCGAAACCATGATCGACGTGCGCGCCGGGGTCGATGCGCTTGATCGCGAACTGGTCGCGCTGCTGGCCAAGCGGTTCGGCTACATGCGCGCCGCCGCCCGGATCAAGCCGAGCCGCGATGCGGTGCGTGACGAAGCCCGCAAGGCCAGCGTCATCACCGCAGCGGTTGCCGAAGCAGGTGTGCATGGCATCCCGGCCGATGTTGTGGGCGACATCTGGGAACGCCTCGTCGAAGGCTCGATTGCCTATGAATTCGGCGAATGGGACCGGATCAGGGATTGATCCGGTTCTTCAAGCCCAACGAAAAAGGGCGGCCCCGCAGGGCCGCCCTTTTGTATTTGATCGCTGAAACGCCGGATCAGCGCGAGTAGAATTCGACCACCAGGTTCGGTTCCATCGTCACCGGATAAGGCACTTCGTCGAGCTTCGGTACGCGGGTGAAGGTCACCTTCTCGGTGCCATCGGGCATGACGTAATCGGGGATATCACGCTCGGCCAAGCCCTGCGCTTCGATTACGAGTGCCATTTCCTTGGCCTTGCTGCCGAGGCTGATGACATCGCCAACCGCAATGCGGCGCGATGCGATGTTGCACTTCACACCGTTCACATAAATGTGACCGTGGCTGACGATCTGACGCGCCGAGAAGATGGTCGGCGCGAACTTGGCGCGGTAAACCACCATATCGAGACGACGCTCAAGCAGGCCGATCAGGTTCTGGCTGGTGTCACCCTTCATGCGCGAAGCTTCGGCATAGGTGCTCTTGAACTGCTTTTCGGTGACTTCGCCGTAATAGCCCTTGAGCTTCTGCTTGGCACGCAGCTGCAAGCCATAATCGCTCATCTTGCCCTTGCGGCGCTGACCATGCTGGCCGGGACCGTAAGAACGCTTGTTCACCGGGGAATTGGGACGACCCCAGATGTTTTCACCCATCCGGCGGTCAATTTTGTGCTTGGCGCTTTTGCGCTTCGACATAGTCGTATCCTTCAATGTGCTGACCCGCCCCGTTGGCGAGTGTTCAACCCGGCATCGCTCCACCCCGGCCAAAGGACGGGATGCGGCCACTGCTTCACCGGGGTGCAGGGCCCATTTGCGAAGGCGCGCGCATAGCATGAACCACGCCTGCGTCAAGCAAAGGGTGCGGCGCCCCGGCGCTTTCCCGGCGTCAGTCCTGCCGGTTGCGCTCCAGAGTGCTGAGGACGCCGCGCAGGGTGCGGACTTCCAGATGATTCCAACCGGGCTTGGTCAGGACCCCGCGCAAGGTGCGATAGGTCGCTTCGGCACGCGAATGCGGGAAGAAATACCCGCGCGGTTCCAGCATCTTTTCAAAATGGGCGATCAGGCCGTCGAGTTCATCCTGCGGGGCAGGTGGCAGGGTGTCTTCCAGCGTGGGCTGCACCAGCACCGGATCGACGCCGGCCATCTCCCGCCCGATCCGCGACCATTCATAAGCGACCAGAATCACCGCCTGCGCCAGATTGAGCGAGGCGAATTCGGGATTGATCGGGATGGTCAGGATATTGCGGGCCAGCGCCACGTCCTCTGTCTCCAGCCCCGACCGTTCGGGGCCGAAGATGATCGCGTGGCGGCCGGGCATGGTGTGCACCTGCCGCCCCGCCTCGTCCGCCCCGATCACTGGCTTGGTCACGCCGCGCTTGCGCACGGTGGTGGCGTGAACATGGGCGCAATCTGCAACCGCTTCGGCGGTGGAGGCAAAGACCCGCGCCTGTTCCAGCACGATGTCCGCACCCGATGCTGCCGGGCCTGCGGAAGGGTTGGGCCAGCCATCACGCGGACTGACAAGGCGCAATTCGGTCAAGCCGAAGTTGAGCATGGCCCGCGCCGCCTTGCCAATATTCTCACCCAGCTGCGGGCGGACCAGCACGATCACCGGCTTGTTGAGATCAGCCATGTTTCGCTTAATCTTTCGCAGCTTGCTGGACGGTATGTGCAAATTCTTCGAAGTCGCGGGCTTCGGAAAAATCGCGGTAAACGCTGGCGAAGCGAATATAGGCGACTGAATCAATCTGGCGCAGGCCTTCCATCACCAGCTCGCCAATATGGGATGCGGGAACCTCCGCTTCTCCCGATGTTTCGACCTGGCGCTGGATGCCCGAAATCAGCTGGTCGAGCCGTTCCTGATCAATCCCGCGCTTCCGGCAGGCCAAGGCCACGGATTGTTCAAGCTTCGACCGTTCGAAGGACTCGCGCTTCTCACCGGATTTGACGACCACGACTTCGCGCAGTTGCACCCAGATC
>JBEQBX010000135.1:0-7185 GCA_041639595.1 Porphyrobacter sp. | reverse complement strand
CAGTTTGATGCAGCATGATTGCAAGGGGGATCGGCGAGCGGTTCGTTCCTTTCGGGCGGGGCGCTAAATCCGCCTGAAGACCAGCTGGCCGTCGCGGATCAACGCGCAAAACACACCGTGCGGACAACCCATCGCATTTGGCAGGTGGTTATTGGGCGACCGGTCAGGCCGATTCGGGGCGGAGTCCGGAAGGTGTAGGCGCAATTCTTTGCAGGTTGCGAACCGCTTGTGAGCAATTTGGGCGCTGTTGCAGACCGCTCGTCCGCATCGGATCGCGCTAACATAGTCAATTTAAAACAAGGAGGTAGTGGCTTCCAAATGAGCAGGTCAAGCAGATCCCGTTGAATGAGATCGCCGGTGCAGCCGTGCCACGGGCGGCGCATACCATTGCATCTCCGTAATTTTGGTATGACAAGCTATTGCAATCGGTCCGACCATTATTTACAGGGTTATTCATGGATGCGTGAAGGCATGTACCTTGGCGCCAGCAAAGGGGAGTTGGGCAATGAGGAGGTTCACTGGATCGGCGTCGGTAGGGGCGCTTGTGGCGTCGGCACTGGCTTTGGCTGCGCCATCGGTCGCGCAAGCTCAGGATTCTGCCGCGCCCGATCAGGATGATGCAGGCTCGGAGCTTGCTGCTGTTCCCGGCGAGATTGTCGTGACTGCGCAGAAGCGTTCTGAGCGCCTGCAGGATGTGCCGCTGTCGTTGCAGGTGATCGAACCTGCCCAGCTTGAAGTGGCCGGCGTCCGCCAGTTCGCCGATCTTGGCAAGGTGTCCCCATCGTTGGTGATTCGGCCTGCCGAACACCCGCAAAACTCCTTGATCTCGCTGCGCGGCATCGGGACTTTTGCATTTTCCATCGGTGTCGAGCCAAGCGTCGCCATCCAGATCGATGATGCGCCATTGGCATTTCAGGCCCGCGCCTTCACGGATTTGCCGGATGTTGAGCGGGTCGAAGTGCTGCGTGGCCCGCAATCGACCCTATACGGCAAGAATGCCTCGGCCGGCCTTATCAACTTTGTGACCAAGGATCCGACCAGCAGCTTCACGGGCACTGTAAACGCCCTCGGCACCACGGACGAGGAGTACGGGGTCAACTTCAGCATTGCCGGACCGATCAGCGACACACTCGGCTACCGTGTATCGGGCAGCTACTCGGTGTTCGACGGTAACGTGCGGAATGTCGTGAGGGGTGACGAGGTCAATGGCCGCGAGGTGTTTACCACCCGCGTCAAACTGCTTTGGGAGCCGGTCGACGATCTTCGCGTGATGCTGACCGGGAACTATCTCGACGGCAAGACCGACTTCGGGCAGCCTCTGGTTCGTCTCAATCCGCAGGCCAATTTCCGCGGAAATGCCGCCGCGCCGGCATCGGTTTTCCTGAGCCCGGGAATTCAAGTCGGCCCCAACAATCAGCAGGTCAACTTCGAGCGCTTCACCGGCACAGAATATCGTGGGGGCGGCGCGACGTTGAAGGTGGAATGGGACTTCTCCGACCACACTCTCGTGTCGATCACGTCGTGGGACAAGTTCTCGCTCGATGATTTCATTGACCAGGACCAGTTCAACCTTGCCCCGCTGTTCGACCAGAACCAGGTCGGCACCTTCCGGTCCGAACAATGGACGCAGGAATTGCGCCTGCTGTCGCCGAGCACCCGGATGTTCCGCTACACCCTCGGCGCCTTCATTGCCGACACCCAGTTCGAACGTCCCTTCGAGCGCGGCCCGGTCCCGGGTGCCCAGAACAGTTTTGCTGTCGCCAACTGGTTCGCCACATCGGGTTCAACGCAGTATTCGGCGTTCGGGCAGCTTGAGCTTGAGCCAGTCGATGGCACGACCCTCATCGGCGGCCTGCGTGTGCAGCAGGAAGAGGTCGGCTATACCTTCCTCGACATAGCTGCCGGTGGCGCTGCTGCGGGCCGTTTCTTCTCGGACGATGCCGAAGACACGGCAGTGACCTACCGGCTGGGTCTGCGACAGGAGTTCACAGATGATCTGATGGCCTTCGCCAGCTACTCGACCGGCTACAAGGGGCAGACCTACGATCTCACCACCGGTTTCAACGCGAACCGCGCTGCAGCAGGGCCGATCCGTCCTGAAACTGCCGGAAGCCTAGAGGTTGGTTTCCGCTCGCAGTTCTTCGACCGGCGCCTGACGATCAACGCAACCTATTTCGATGCGACCTACGAAAACCTTCAGGCCCAGTCGATCGAACTGCTGTCGGACGGTACGACGAATTTCCGGCTTACCAATGTGGGCGAGATCACGACCAGGGGTGTGGAACTGGAGGCGTCCGCTGCGCTGGGCGACCTTAATCTCGGTTTCGCGGCGACTTACCTGGATTCGGTCGTCAATGATTTCCCGGTAGCGCAATGCTACCCCGGGCAGACCGCGGCGCAGGGTTGCACTTCGCCCGGTCCGGGTCAGCCAACCAGACAGAACCTGAATGGCACGCGGCCCGCACAGACGCCCGAATGGCGCCTTGCCGGAACGCTTAACTGGACGCCGCCAATCGGTTCTTCCGGGCTGAACGGCCTTGTTCAGGCGGCGTGGAACTACCAGACTGTCCTCAATTATTCGCCTAACCTTGATCCTGAACTGATCCAGCCTGGCTTCCACATCGTCAATCTGGCCCTTGGGGTCCGCGACAAGGAGAAGGGTTTCGAGATCGCTGCCTTCGTCAACAACCTGTTTGACGAGCAGTATTTTGCGGGCCTTGCCAATCGTTTCGGCGATTTCGGCAACCGTCAGGCGACGGCGGGCGTTCTGCCTCGCGATTTCCGCCGTTACGGCGGTATCCGGGCCTCGTTCAACTTCTGATGCCAATGCACCGACCGGGGCGACTGATGTCGCCCCGGTCTTTTTTCTTGCTCCGGATAGAGGCAGTATCGTTTCATGACGCTTCGCTCGTTGCTCCGTTCCGCTGTTACAGCCTTGCTGCTGCTGACCGCGTCGACTGCCTTCGCCCAGAATGCGCCGTGGCGCTCGCTTACGCCGGAGGAACTGCTGTCGACTTGGCGTGTCACGGGCGGGCAGGCGACTTACCGGGTTGATGATCGGGAGCTTGTCGGTCAATCGGTGCTGCGTACGCCGAACAGCTGGCTGGTGTCCGGCGATCTCTACGGCGATTTCATCCTCGAGTTCGAAGCCAAAACCCATCCCAAACTGAATTCCGGGGTGATGATCCGCGGGCAGAGCCGACCCGATTACCGCGATGGGGTGGTTCATGGATATCAGGTCGAAATCGATCCGAGCCGCCGCGGCTGGTCTGGTGGGATCTACGATGAACAGCGCCGCCAGTGGCTCTACACCCTCGGCCGCAACGATGCGGCGCGGCAGGCGTTTCGCTCGGGCGACTGGAACACCTACCGGGTCGAGGCGATCGGCAATCGCATTCGCACGTTTGTTAACGGGGTGCCCGCAGCCGATCTGATCGACGAGACCGATGCCCGCGGTTTCATCGCTTTCCAGGTCCATTCGGTGCCCGATGATCCGGCAATGCAGGGACTGGAGGTGCGTTTCCGCAACGTCCGGATGTTGACGAGCGGCCTTGCCAAGCACGTTTCGGCGAGCACGCCTGCGATCGAACAGCAGAGCTACCTCGTCAATCGCCTGACCAAGTCCGAACGCCGCGCAGGCTGGACCATGTTGTGGGACGGCAAGACCACGCGCGGCTGGCGCGGTGCCAAGCTCAAGACCTTCCCGTCCACCGGCTGGTCCACCAAGGACGGCGTGCTCACGGTCGAGAAGTCGGCGGGTTATGAATCCCGGAACGGCGGCGACATCATCACCACGCGCGAATTCTCGGACTTCGAGTTGTCGGTTGATTTCCGGCTGACCCCGGGCGCGAACAGCGGGATCAAGTATTTCGTCGACCCCAATCTTCTGAAGGGGGATGGTTCTGCCATCGGTCTGGAATACCAGCTGCTCGATGATGATCTCCACCCGGACGCCAAGATGGGCCGTGATGGCAACCGCACGCTGGCATCCCTCTACGATCTGATCACAGCGAAGAACCTTTCCGATCCGGATAGCGCGGGCAAGCGCTTCAACCCGCCGGGCGAATGGAACCGTGCGACACTGATCGTGCGTGGCAAGCGGGTTCAGCATTGGCTCAACGGCTTCAAGGTTGTCGAGTATGATCGCAACACCCCCGAATTCCGAGCGCTGGTGGCGCAGAGCAAATACAAGGACTGGCCGCGCTTTGGCGAATGGGAAAAAGGCCCGATCCTGCTGCAGGATCACGGCGACAAGGTGGAATTCCGGTCAATCAAGCTGCGGGAGCTGCGCTGATGAATGAATTCAAAGGCATGTCGCGCCGCACCGTGCTGGCGGGGATGGGGGCCAGCGCCGGTCTCGCGATGAGCGCCAAGAGCTATGCCCGGGTACGCGGGGCCAATGATCGCCTGCAGGTCGCCGTCGTCGGCGTGAACGGACGCGGGCAGGCGCACTATTCGGCCTTCGCCAAACTGCCCAACGTGGAAGTCACCCATTTCGTTGACGTCGATGCGCAGGTGTTGCCCAAACGCGCCGCCGAGTTCGTGGCAAAGGGCTATGCCGCGCCCAAGCTCGAGCGTGATTATCGGCGGCTGCTCGACGGGCGCGATGTGGACGTGATGGCGATCGCCACGCCCGACCACTGGCACACCAAGCTGGCGATCGATTCGATGGCTGCATCGCGGCATGTCTATCTTGAAAAGCCGATGAGCATGGCCCCGGCCGAAGGCGAGGCGCTGATCGCGGCTGAGCGCCGTTATGGTCGCACGCTCCAGATCGGCAATCAGCAACGCTCAAGCCGGGAAACGCGCGAACTCGCCGACCTGATCCGCGCCGGCGAACTGGGAGACGTCTATCATGGCGAAACCTGGTATGCGAATTCCCGCAAATCGATCGGGCGCGGTGAAGCCATGCCCGTACCCGCTCACCTCGACTGGGATTTGTGGCAGGGGCCGCGGCCGCGCGGGCCTTATCGTTCGAACCTTGTGCACTATAACTGGCACTGGTTCTGGCGCTATGGCACAGGCGAGATCTGCAACAATGCCTTGCACGAAGTCGATGTCGCGCGCTGGTTGATGGGCCTTGGCTATCCCGAAACAGTCAATGCTCAGGGTGCGCGCAATTTCCACCGCGGCGACGATTGGGAAATGTACGACACGCTCCAGCTTGATCTTGCTTTCGGGGGTGGCAAGACGATCCGTTGGGACGGGCAAAGCTGCAATGGCATTGCGCGGTTCGGAAGAGGCCGCGGAACGTTGATATACGGGACGAAGGGGTCGGCGCTGGTTGACCGCAACGGTTACGAGATCTTCGATCTGGCCGGGAAGTCGGTCCGCAAGGCGATGGCTCTGGCAGAGTCCGAGACGACAGGCACGGTCGGCGAAGGCGCACTCGATCTGCTCCATGCCGGCAATTTCGTCGATGTGATCCGCGGGCGGACCAGCGCACTCAACTCGCCAGTTGGCGAAGGTCAGATCAGCACCACGATCTGCCATCTGGGCAACATGTCCTATCGCACCGGCTCGCTGCTGCGTATCGACCAGACAACCGGCCGGCCCGATCACGCCGAAGCGATGAAGCTGTGGGCCCTGGAATACGAACCCGGCTGGGAGGTGGCGTCCTGAGCATGACGCCATGATCGCAGCCCATGTCGAGCGTTTCATGGCGATGGGCACGCGGGTTGAACTGCACGTCTTCGGGGCGTGCGAACCGCAGGCTCTGCTGCTTGCACGCAGCGAGGTTGAACGGGTCGACGATGCACTGACGATCCATCGTCCGTCGCCGACCGTCAGCCTCAACGAGACGCTGGCGGCGGGCCGCGGGGCTGATGTCCGGGACCCGACCTTGCTGGCGGCATTGGTCGAATCCCGCGCGTTGATGGCTCTGACCGAAGACCTGTTCGACCCGAGCGTGTGCGAGGGCAATCCGCGCAGGGCGTGGGATGTGGACGCGGCGCGGGGCAGGGTGGAAGCGGATGGTCTGCTCGCCTTCGACTTCGGCGGGATGGGAAAAGGGCTTGCACTGGACCGCGCCGGCGCCGTGCTCCGGGCCGAGGGTGTGCAATCAGGCTTGCTGTCTGCGGGCGAGAGTTCGATCCTTGCCATAGGCCGCCACCCACTCGGAGAGCCGTGGCCGATTGGCGTCCCGCATCCTTTTGCTCAGGGTACATTTCTTGCCGAACTGGAGCTTGTCGATGAAGCGCTGTCCGTTTCCTCGACACTCGATGCCGCTGCGCCGGGCCGCCGTCCGACCTTGCGTACCGATGATGGCACCCCGATCACCGCGCCCCTCACCGCCATCGCCATCGCCGCCCAAGGCTCGCGGGCAGAGGCGTTGAGCACCGCCATGATGGCTGCCTCACCCGACGAGCGGGAGCGCCTTGCAAATCGTGATCCGGGCCGGATGTTGACCTTCTGCTATGATGGCCGCGATGCTATCACCTTGGCCGAAATCGGAGTGCTTTGCCGCGATGACTGACAATGCGTTTGATGTGACCCGGCGTCTGTTCCTTGACCGGGTCATGCAGGCCGCTGCGCTGGGGACGATGGCGCAAGTGGCGCCTTGGGCTGCGGCAGCGGCGGCTGAGCCGGTCGGACGGGAGCGGATCAGGCTGGGCATTATCGGCACCGGCGACCGGGGCCGCGCCTTGATCCAGAACATCCTCAAGACCCGCAACTGCGCGGTCGCCGCGATATGCGATGATTACGCCCCCCATCTCGACAAGGCGCTGTCGCTGCTGCCCGCAGCCATGCCGGCGTTCTCCGATCACCGGGCGATGCTGGATGCGGGGGGGATCGACGCAGTCGTGATCGCGACCCCGCTGCACGTCCACGCTACCCAGACGTTTGACGCGTTTGGCGCCGGCCTGCATGTCTGGTGCGAAAAGGCCATGGCGCGCACCATTGCCGATTGCACTGCCATGATCGAGCGATCGCAGGCCGCAAACCGGGTATTGCAGATCGGTCACCAGCGGCTCTTCAACCCGACCTATCTCAACGCGCTCGCCCGTGCCCGCGCGGGAGAGATTGGCACGATCACCCAGATCCGCGCAAGCTGGCACCGCAACCGGGACTGGCGCCGCGCGGTGCCGCCGGGCAGCGATCTGGAACGCAAGCTCAACTGGCGGCTTTATCGCGAGAGTTCGGCTGGCCTGATGACTGAGCTTGCGACTCACCAGATCCAGGTCG
>JBEQBX010000134.1:0-7326 GCA_041639595.1 Porphyrobacter sp. | reverse complement strand
ATGGATGCCGCTGTCGTAGTGGACCAGGCTGTCCAGTTTCGCGCGCTTCGCGTGGGCTTCCTCGACGGTGTCTCCAACAACCAGGAATACGGCCGGCATGATCTTGATGTGATCGGGATTGCGTCCTACCGTCGCCGCCCGCCCTTTGACGTCGTCGTAATAGGCTTTGCTGCCTTCCAGCGTCGATTCCGCAGCAAATACGGCTTCGGCGGTTTCGGCAGCGAGCTGGCGGCCCGGGTCCGAGGCACCGGCCTGGAAGATGACCGGCCAGCCTTGAACCGGACGGGCGATGTTAAGCGGCCCGGTGACCGAGAAATGCTCGCCCTTGTGGTTCAGCGCACGCATCCGGGCGGGGTCGAAATAGATGCCCTTTTCTGCGTCCATAACGAAGGCATCGTCGGCGAAACTGTCCCACAGCCCGGTCACAACGTCATGAAACTCGCGGGCGCGGTGATAGCGCGCGGCGTGATCTGGCTGGGTCTCCAGGCCGAAGTTGCGGCTGCTGTCCGGATTCGAAGTGGTCACCACGTTCCAGCCGGTCCGCCCGCCGCTGATGTGATCGAGAGAGGCAAAGCGGCGCGCGACATGGAACGGCTCGTCGTAAGTGGTCGAGGCCGTTGCGACGAGGCCGATTCGCTCAGTCACCCCGGCCAGTGCGGAAAGCAACGTGAATGGCTCGAACGAGGTCACAGTGTGGCTGCGCATCAGCGCCTGGCGTGGCAGGTTGAGCACGCCGAGGTGATCAGCCATGAAGAAATAATCGAACTTGGCAGCTTCAAGGCTGCGGATGAAGCGCTGGATCGCTGCCAGGCTGAAGTTCGCGTCGGGTAAGGCACCTGGATACCGCCAGGCTCCGGTGTGGATGCTGACCGGGCGCATGAACGCGCCAAGGTGAAGTTGCTTGGCCATCAGTGCGTTTCCCGGTCTGGAGGTACGGCCGGACCATACCGAACGGTCCGGCCGTTATTTCGTTAGGCAGGCCTTGCCTTGCCTTGCGCCTGGTCGAGTTCCCGGCGAACCGCAAAGTGGTCGTCATAGTTCTCGGGCTTCAGGGCGAAGGCTTTCTGGCGCGGGATGCGGTTGGCGTTGATTTCATCGTACTTGAGGTAATAGGCCTTGTGCATCCGGTAGAACGGGATTTCAGGCCAGAGGTGGTGGATCAGGTGGTAATTCTGATAAACCAGCAGCGGGTTGAGCAACCATTCCCAGCCGAACCGCATGGTTGTCGCCATGTAAGGGTCTTCGTCTTGCGCGATGATCGCGGGATGATGTGGCAGGATGACGAAGACGATGGCGATGATGAACAGCGTGATCCGTGACGGCACGAACCACAGCATGAACAGTTCCCAGCCGAAGCCGAAGTAAATTGCCGCAACGAACAGCAGCGCGAGGAGCGAATAGAAGACAAGCAGTTCGGTGCCATGTTTCTTGCGCACGTTCTGACCATATTTGACGAAATACCAGATGTAGGCACCATCGAAGAAGGTCCAGCGGAATGGAACCTGCCACCAGGGCGATTCATGCTCGAACCGGTCGGGGTCTTTGGGTCCATTGGTATGCGTGTGGTGCTTGTTGTGGACCCAGCGGAGCAGGACCATCGGGGCATAGGGAAAGAGGAAGAACAAGCCGATCGCGCCGATCGATTCGTTGATCCAGCCAACGCTCGACAGCGACTTGTGCGAGGCGTCGTGGATCACGCTGAAAAGCAGATAGGTGACGAGGCCGTTTGAGATCGCACCGACCCAAAGCGGAAGCATAGCGTTCAGCGCCAGGTACCAGGTCGTTGCGATCCCTGCCATGGAAACGACAAACAAGAGAGCTGTCGGCAGGGCGAGAACGGGCGCCTTTCGCAACTCTTCGAAATGCTCTTCGGACGATCTGGGAAACGCGATTGCAGCCATTACCCGACTTCCTTTCCTCTCACTGGTTTTTAAGCGCCTGGTTGGGTTGACGCTCGGCCTCTTTGTCGCAATTGACTCAGATCATCCCCCTGCACGCGTTTGCACCTTACACTATTCGTTGGACAATATGCAACTCCTTTCCCATAATGCAAGGGGCTTTGGGGCCGGGGAGTGGCTGGTGAAGGGGAATACCGATGAACGCACGCAAGGCTAGCCAGCTTACAGCTAAAGGTGATGAAATCGAACATCAGGCTAACGAGCGCTTGCCTCCCGAAGATTTGAGCGCGAATGATTCGCCGCGCAAGGCTATCCAGTCCGTGGAAATTGGTGTTCGCGTCCTCAGGGCCTTGATGGATTGCCCAAGGGATGGCGCACATCTGCGTGAAGTTGCCGAGAAATCGGGTCTGTCACGCAGCCAGGCACACCGTTACCTGCTGGCTTTTGTCAATACAGGCGTGGTCGAGCAGAATGTCCAGAATGGCCGCTATGCACTAGGTGAGTTTTCAGTTCGTATTGGCATGGCCGCGCTGGCGCGGGTGGAGCCGGTACGGATCGCTGGCGATAATCTGGCGAGCGTGCTGGAAGAACTGCAAACGACAGGGTTGCTGGCGGTCTGGGGTAATTACGGGCCATCGGTGATTCGCTGGATCGATGGCGGTCTGCCCCTGTTTACCAGTTTGCACGTCGGCTCTGTTTTGCCATTGCAGGCTTCGTCGACTGGCATCCTGTATTTGACCCATTGTTCACGAACTTTGACCCAGCCCGTCATCGAGCAAGAGCGCGCCAGCGGGCTGGTGGTTTCCGACGACGAACTGGAAAGGCAGATAGTCCAAGCGCGCGAGCTGGGATACGCGACCACACAGGGTACGGTTGTGCCTGGTCTCTCTGCCTTGAGTGTACCTGTGTTTGATTCCGCGAACAGGCTTGTTGCGACGATGAGCGTTCTCTCGCGAGTTCAGGACAAGCATTTTTATTCGAAGACGAAGATCGAAAAGATCCTTTCGGCGGCCATAGCAGCGAGTCGTGCGATCGGCTGGCAAGGATAGCTCCTGCGGCTTTACATCAGAAGTGGACGGGCCTCCATATTGGTGGACCGGCTTCATGGCGGGGGCGCTGCCAGGCCCGACCATCCGGAAGGTATGAACGTTGTCGCTGTCCGATAAAGAGCCAATCGGCAAACGGGAGTTCATCGCCATGATGGCGATGATCCAGGCATTGCAGTCACTTGGGTTTACAACGTTGCTTCCGGCTTTGGGTGCCATGGCAACCGATCTGGGAGCAAGCGGTTCAAACCAGCGGCAATGGGTCATCGGCACCTTCCTGATCTGCTCGGGCCTGTTTTCGCTCGTCCCGGGGACGATCTCCGACCGGCTTGGGAGGAGGCCGGTCCTGCTGGTTTGCATGGTTCTGTTCGCCCTGATCAATCTGCTTTGTGCTTTCGTGGCTGACTTTTCGGTCCTGCTGGCGGCCCGCGCGCTGCTTGGCTGTGCCTCTTCCGCCCTGACCGTCCTTCCTCTGGCGATCGTTCGCGACCGCTATCAGGGCGAAGACATGGCCAAGCTGCAGGCCTTTGTCGCGATGCTGTTTATGGCAGTCCCGACCCTCGCCCCAAGTTTGGGTTATGTGATCTTTACAGCGCTCGGCTGGCGTGCCGTCTTCATCGTCATCGGGGTGCTGTCGATGGGAGTGTCAGCTTGGTATTTCTTCCGCATGGAAGAAACGCTGCCGCTTTCCCGGCGGCAGTCTCATGGTGCGAGTGAATTGTTCGGCAACATCCGCCTCGTTCTGACAAATCGCCGGTCGATCGGTTACGTCATTGGCATGGCCCTGATTTTCGGCGCTCACTTCGGCTTCATCAACAGCTCGCAGCAATTGATCGGCGAACATTTCGGGGCCGGTGGGGCCTATTCGGTAATCTTTGGCTTGATGGCGGGCTCGATGATGCTGGCCAGCATTGCCAATTCCGCTATCGTACACCGTTTCGGCATCCGAGGGATCGGCCATGCCGCCATCCTGTGCCATTTCCTTGTGTCGATCGGCCAGATCTATGTGGCATCCCGACCGGGCGAAACCCTGCTTCAGTTCGTGCTTCTGACATCCGCGAACATGTGCTTGCTGATCACGGTCTTCATCAATTTCACTGCGATTTCCCTGCAGCCATTCGGCAAGGTGGCCGGGGCCGCGGCCTCTGTTCAGACGTTCTTCCGTTTGGTGCTTGGCGCGGGGCTGGGCGCACTGATCGGGCAGGCCTACAATGGTTCCCCGCTGCCTCTGGCCTATTCGTTCTTCGGGGTGGCGAGCGTGACCATCGTGCTTGTACTGTTCAGCGAAGGCTGGCGATTGTTCGGGGGACCTATACCGGTTCAGGCTGCGAACTGACTGCGCCGCCTATTCGTCTCCGACCGACTCGGGACTTCCCGGCGCGGCCAGATCCGAAACCATTCGCACCCCGTCGATCACGATCGGGCTGGCGACGCCTTTGCGCCCTCCGGCCATTGCGGCGAGGCCCCTGGCGATGACCTGTGGATCGGCGAACACTTCGTCGAGTTCGTTGATTGGTCCGGCTGGCACGCCAACCTCTTCAAGCGCGTCGAACAGCGCTTGTCGGTTCCACTGGGCCGTGCGCCCCTCGACCGTTGTGACCAGTTCCGCCCGGTTCGAGAGACGGGCAGGATTTGTGGCGAAGCGTGGGTCTTCATGCAGTGAACACCGCAAAACGCGGCACAAGCTGGCGAACTGGCCGTCGTTGCCGGCCGCAATCACCAAGGGCCCGTCAAGCGTGGGGAAGGCTTGATAGGGTGCCAGATTGGCGTGACCGTTGCCGAACCGGCGCGGCACATTACCCGATGTCATCCAGTTCATCGCCTGATTGGCCATGACAGTCACCTGGGTGTCGAGCAGTGCCATGTCGATGTGGGCGCCGCTGCCGGTGCGGTCCCGGCGGTTGAGCGAAGCGAGGATCGCCACCGTGCTGTACATGCCCGTGAACAGATCGGCCACGGCGATGCCCGCCTTCTGCGGTTCGCCATCGGGTTCGCCGGTCATCGACATCATGCCGCCCATGGCCTGGGCGATGAAATCGTAGCCTGCGCGGTGGGCGTATGGCCCGGTTTGTCCGAACCCTGTGATCGAGCAGGTGATCAGGCGCGGATTCAGTGCGGAAAGCGCGGCATGGTCAAGCCCGTACTTCGACAGCCCGCCGACCTTGTAGTTCTCGATCACGATATCTGCGCCGCTTGCCAGATCGCGAATGATGGCCTGGCCCTCCGCGCTGGCGATGTCGATTGCGAAAGACCGCTTGCCGCGATTGGTCGAATGGAAATAAGCCGCTCCCAAATTGGTGCCATCTTCTGCTGTCACGAACGGCGGCCCCCAATGCCGCGTATCGTCTCCTACGCGGGGCCGTTCGATCTTGATCACTTCGGCGCCAAGGTCCGCCAGCAGCTGTCCGCACCATGGGCCAGCCAGGATGCGGGCTAATTCAAGCACCCGGACGCCATCAAGCGGTTTGACCGGGTCACTGGAACGAGGCGTCTGCCAAGCCGGTTTTGCCATAGCCTCAGTTGCCGCCCTGTGCCGCGATACGCTCACGCCAGACCCGGAGTCCGTCGCCCGCGCCCTTGGCCATCGTGAAGCTGTCGATCCCGTTGGCGATGAAGCGGGCACCGCCATCGAGGAACTGCTGGACGAGGCGTTCGTCGCGCGAAAGGATCCCGGCCGGTTTGCCGGTTGAGACGATCCGCGCCAGTGCTTCGCCGGTCAGCTTGAACAGGGCATCGAAATTGATTGCGCCCAGCAAACCTTCGGTCGCGGCCAGGTCCGCAGGTCCAAGGAACAGCGCGTCGATTCCGTCCACTGCGGCGATCGCCTCAATGTTGTCGACGGCGGTCGCGGTCTCGATCTGGGCGATGATGCAAACCTGCGCATTGGCTTCTGCGACATAGGCAGGATAGCCACCCCAGCGCGCGGCACGGGCGCCGCCGAGGCCGCGTTCGCCTGCAGGCGGATAGCGGGACGCAGTTACGATGGCCTGGGCCTGTTCGGCGGTCTCGACCATCGGAACCATCAGAGTCTGCGCTCCAAGATCGAGAACCTGCTTGATCGCTACCGGATCGTGGCCGGCAATCCGGACGATCGCCGAACACGGCGGCGTCGCCTCGACCGCACGCAGCTGCGCGACGATGCCGGGCAGGGTTTGCGGGCCATGTTCGCCATCGATCAGCAGCCAGTCATAGCCATGGCCCGCGCAGATTTCGGCAATGTCTGGATGGGCCAGGGCCAACCAGAAGCCAAGCTGGACCGGACCTTCGCGCAAGGCCGCCTTGAAGCGGTTGACCGGTGTCTGCATTTTCGCCCCTTAAACGAACCGGAACCCGATTGAACCAAACTCGCCAAAATCGGCGTTGAAGACATCGCCCGGCGCCGCTTCGACCGGGCGCGTGAACGATCCGCCAAGCACGACTTCTCCGGCTTCGAGCCCTTGCCCCCAAGGCGCGAGCCGCCGTACCAGCCAGGCGACGCCGTTGGCGGGGTGGTTAAGCACCCCTGCCGCAAGGCCGGTTTCCTCGATCACCCCGTTGCGGCTGAGCAGGGCGCCGATGCGGCGCAGATCGAGCCCGTCGGGTTTCGCCGGCAGACCGCCGACGATGATTCCGGCATTGGCGGCATTGTCGCTGATCGTATCCAGGACCTTGCGCGCCACTCCGGTTTCGGCATCCTTGGGATGCACCCGGGTGTCTATGATCTCGATTGCCGGAGCCACATAGTCGGTGGCGCTCAGGACGTCGAAAATCGTCGTCTGTGCTCCTTCCAGGCGGCGCCCGAGCACAAAGGCCAGTTCGACCTCGACCTTGGGCGTGATGAACCGGGCGGTCGGCACGTCGCTGCCCTGTTCGAACACCATGTCATCCAGCAAGGTGCCGTAATCGGGTTCGGTGATTCCGGCTGCCTGCTGCATCGCGCGCGAGGTCAGGCCGATCTTGTGACCAAAGACGGCCCGGCCGCGCTCTCGCTTGAGATCGACCCAGGCCTGGTTGATGCGGTAGGCATCCTCGATCTGCATGCCTGGATAGCGCACGGAGAACGGCCGGATCCGTTCGCGGGTCTGCTCGGCATGGTCGAGTTCCTGCGCCAATTGCGCGACCAGTCGATCGTCGAATGTCTCGCCTGTCATGTGTCCTGCTCCCAATGCGCAACACTTGGGAAAACTCATTGCACAATGTCAAACGATATCTTAGGCTCCGGCAAAATTGACTGTGAACTCCGGCAAGGAGTCGCGCGAATATATCGTCAGGATCACATGGGAGAATGTCATGGCTGCTGAAGGGGTTATCAGGGAAGAAAAGATCACGGGCCGCGGCTTGACCTCGCACACCCTCTTGGCGGGCGATCCGTCCAAGCCGGCAATTCTGCTGCTTCACGGTGC
>JBEQBX010000133.1:0-7337 GCA_041639595.1 Porphyrobacter sp. | reverse complement strand
TGGTCAGTTCGGGGCGCTCGCTCTTGGCGATTTCGGCGCTGACGAAGGTGGACAGGCCGCTGTCGGCGGTGGCGCTGACCGCTTCGACGCTGGCCGATCCGCCGGTTGTGGCAGCCTTGGCAAAGGCGGTGCCGCGTACGGTGATCACCAGTTTGGCGTCGCTGCTTTCCACCGTGGCAATGGCGTTGCCCGCATAGATCGGACGCGTGAAGGTCTTGGGGCCTTCGACCGAGAGGATGTCGGACACCTGCATCACATCGAGCAAGGCGGCCACGCGCGGGGCGACGTTCTTGCCGGTGGTGGTGGCAGGCGCGACAAAGGCGTCGTAATCCGCCATCAGGCCCGCCACGAGCGGCGCGACGTTTTCTGCCAGTGCATTGGCAAGCGCCGCGTCATCGGCCTTGAGCACCTTTGCAACGCCTGCGATTTGCGCGGCGGCCTGTGCGGCACCGTCACAGCCTGCACCCGCGACCAGAGCGGTCACTTCGCCAAGCTGCGATGCGGCGGTGATTGCCGCCAGCGTTGCGTCTTTGACACTGGCGTTATCGTGTTCAACCAGAACGAGAACCTTGGACATCAGGCTACTCCCATTTCCTTGAGCTTGGCGACCAGCGTATCAACATCGGGCACCTTGATGCCTGCGCTGCGCACGGCGGGTTCAACAACCTTGAGCGTCTTGAGGCGCGCGGCAGTGTCAACGCCGTATTCGGCGGGCGTCTTGTTGGCCAAGGGCTTCGACTTGGCTTTCATGATGTTGGGCAGGCTGGCATAGCGCGGCTCGTTCAGGCGCAAGTCGGTGGTGACCACGGCGGGAAGCGCCAGACGCACGGTTTGCAGACCGCCGTCGATTTCGCGCTTCACGACAACCGC
This sequence comes from Porphyrobacter sp., assembly GCA_041639595.1. Taxonomy (GTDB): domain Bacteria; phylum Pseudomonadota; class Alphaproteobacteria; order Sphingomonadales; family Sphingomonadaceae; genus Erythrobacter. The sequence continues at coordinate 6,467 of JBEQBX010000133.1, read as the reverse complement.
ATCGCCTTCAACCGTCACTTCGTTTGCAAAGGTGCCTTGCGGACGGCCCAGCAGCGCGGCGACCATCTGGCCAACCTGATTGCTGTCATCGTCAATCGCCTGCTTGCCGGTGATGATCAGGCCGGGGGCCTCTTCATCGGCAATGCCCTTGATGATCTTGGCGACCGCCAGCGGCTCAACCTCGTCGTCGCACAGCACCAGAATCGCACGATCCGCGCCCATCGCCAGCGCCGTGCGCAGCGTTTCCTGCGCCTTTTGCGGGCCAACCGATACCGCCACAATCTCGGTCACAACGCCCTTTTCCTTCAGGCGAATGGCTTCCTCAACCGCGATCTCGTCAAACGGGTTCATGCTCATCTTCACGTTCGCAAGATCAACACCCGTTCCATCCGCCTTCACTCGCGGCTTCACGTTGTAATCGATCACGCGCTTCACGCAGACCAGGGCTTTCATCGGCCAGAAGTCCTTTCCTTTGATCCAGTTCGAGCCCCGTAATTCGCGCTTACGCAAACGTCAATCACGGTTGTAATGACGTAGCCGAATCGGGCGGCTGTTTCGTTATGCCAGAATGCAGAAAGGGGCGCCGGTTGCCCAGCGCCCCTTTCGTTCATTCGCGTTGTGCGTCGGTTCAGGCGACCGCGCGCACTTCGGCGACGATCTTCTTCGCGGCATCGCCCAGATCGTTGGCAGCAACGATTGGCAAACCGGAATTTGCCAGAATGTCCTTGCCCTGCTGGACGTTGGTGCCTTCGAGACGGACGACCAAAGGAACCGAAAGATTCACTTCCTTCGCTGCGGCAACGATGCCTTCAGCGATGATGTCGCACTTCATGATCCCGCCAAAGATGTTGACGAGGATGCCCTTAACGGCAGGATCCTTGAGGATGATCTTGAACGCAGCCGTCACCTTTTCCTTGTTGGCGCCGCCGCCAACATCAAGGAAGTTGGCAGGAAATTCGCCGTTCAGCTTGATGATGTCCATCGTGGCCATGGCAAGGCCAGCGCCGTTGACCATGCAGCCGATGTTGCCATCAAGCTTGATGTAGGCAAGGTCATACTTCGATGCTTCGATTTCTGCCGGATCTTCTTCGGTTTCATCGCGGAGCGCGAATACGTCTGGGTGACGATAGAGCGCGTTCGAATCGAAGCTCATCTTGGTATCAAGGACGAGCAGGTTGCCGTCTTTGGTTTCGACCAGCGGGTTGATTTCGAGCATGTCGCAATCAAGCGCGACAAACGCGTTGTAAAGCTGGTTTGCAATCTTGGCGGCCTGCTTGTGCAGTTCACCCGACAGGCCGAGCGCAAAGCCGACAGCGCGGCCGTGGTGCGGCATGAAGCCTTCAACCGGATCGATCACGATTGTGGCGATCTTTTCAGGCGTAGAATGCGCGACTTCTTCGATGTCCATGCCGCCTTCGGTCGACACGATCAGCGCAATGCGGCTGGTGCCACGGTCAACGACCATCGAGAGGTAGTATTCCTTGGCGATATCAACGCCATCGGTGACATAAAGGCGGTTCACCTGCTTGCCAGCTTCACCCGTCTGGATGGTGACCAGCGTGTTGCCGAGCATTTCCTTGGCGAAAGCTTCCACTTCCTCGATGCTCTTGGCCAGACGCACACCGCCCTTGGCATCAGGACCGAGTTCCTTGAACTTGCCCTTGCCGCGTCCACCAGCGTGAATCTGCGCCTTGACCACGTAAAGCGGTCCGGGAAGCTGCTTGGCTGCGGCAACGGCTTCTTCAACCGTCAAAGCAGCGATGCCTGCCGGAATGCCGACGCCAAACTTCGCAAGGAGTTCTTTGCCCTGATATTCATGAACGTTCATGCGTGATCCTCGCTATGCAATGGGCCCCGGCCGCGCGACCTGTGGAGCCAACGAACGCCGCCGTTGGCGCAAAGGTATGCACCGCCGTTGGTGCTTGAGTCCCGACGCCTTAAGCACAGCACAGAGTGCTTGAAAAGAGGCGTATGTGCCTCCCTAAACCAAAGTCGAGGGGGAATGCGTCTTGCGCCGCCGTTCAAGAAGGCCCACCTGACGAAAAGCAGCATGATCGACTACGACCGCCTCAACCAGATTGTCGCACAGGCAGGGGCCATGGCCCTGGCCAAATGGCCGGGCCACGGCCACGCTCTGAAGGTGTGGGAAAAGGTGCCCGGCAGCCCGGTTTGCGAGGCAGATATCGCGGTAGACTGCTTCCTGAAGCGCGAACTTGGCGCGCTTTTGCCCTCTGCGGGCTGGCTTTCCGAAGAGACTGTTGATCACCCCGAACGATTGGAGCGCGGCTTGTGCTGGCTGGTTGATCCGATTGACGGGACACGCGATTTTGTTGGGGGGCGTCCCGGCTGGTCAGTCTCGGTCGCACTGGTCAGCGAAGGCCGCCCGCTGTTCGGCATATTGAGCGCGCCTGCACGCGGCGAATACTGGTCAGCCATTGCCGGACAAGGTGCCACACGAAACGGTCAAAAGCTTGTGGCCAGCAAGCGGACGCAACTGGCCGGGTCACGCGTACCCGCCGACAGTCTGGCGCGAATCGATTCAGATCTGGTGACGGTTGACAAGCCCAACTCCATCGCGCTGCGCATTGCGATGGTGGGCGCGGACGAAGCGGATCTGCTCGCCACCATCCGCTGGGGCTTTGAATGGGATATTGCCGCTGCCACACTGATTTCACGCGAGGCCGGCGCTGCGATCAGTGACGTGTTCGGCAAGCCGATTTCGTTCAACAAACGCGATCCGCGCGCCTTTGGCCTGCTGGTCACCGCGCCTGCCATTCATGCCGCCGCGATAGAACGACTGGCTGACCGCGCCGCGAACGCTTAAACCAAAGAGATTAAACGAAATCCTCGGTATCGATGGTTGGCAGCATGACGCCGGCATAACGGTGGCCCGCCACGGTTTGCTGATTGATCAGCGCGTCGATTTCATCGGCAACACTGCTCGGCATTTCCCAGTCCCAGCGCGCAATGTTTTCTTCCAGATGCGCGATCTTTCCGGTGCCGGGAATGGTGACGATGTGGTCTCCTCGTGAAAGCACCCAAGCCAGCGACAATTGTCCAGGCGTTACACCCTCGCGCGCGGCAATGGCGTTAAACTGCTGGATCAGCGCCAGATTTCTTGGCCAGTTATCGCCCATGAAACGGGGCATGGCGCGGCGGATGTCCTTTTCCTCTAATGCCGCAGGATCGCTGACACCATTGGCAAGCGCGCCGCGAGCGACGGGAGAAAACGCAACAAACGTGGTGCCAAGCTCACGGCATGCATCCAGCACGGCGATTTCCGCTTGCCGCGTCCAGGGTGAATATTCGGTCTGCATTGCAGCGACGGGATGGACCGCATGGGCTTTGCGCAGCGTATCTGCCGACATTTCGGACAGGCCGAAGCCGCCGATCTTGCCCTCTTTGATCAGGTCCGCCAACGCGCCGACGGAATCTTCGATCGGCACGGTGAAATCGCGGCGGTGCAGGTAATAAAGATCAATGTAATCGGTTTGCAGCAGTTTCAGCGAAACTTCCAGTTCGCTGCGGATCGTGTCGGGGTGGCAATCAATCCCGCGCTTGTCGCCTGATGCAAAGATGCCCATTTTCGAGGCAAGGAAGACCTTATCACGCCGCCCTTTCAACGCCTTGCCAACTTGCGCCTCATTCTGACCAAGCCCGTAAAGGCGCGCCGTATCGAAATGATCGTAACCGATGTCGACGGCATGCTGGAGCAGACGGATGCCGTCCTCCTCGCTTGGCCGCCCGCCATAGGCCCAGCTTAGCGACATGCAGCCAAGGCCCACCGGATTGGTCAGGCGTCCATTGATGGCGCGGCGTTGGATCGGCATATCGTCAAATCTCCTGCTGTCGGTGCCGATGCCAGCAGGCAGGCGCGGCGGTCAACCGCGAATCGTATGCCCAGCATAGCAAACGGCGCCGCCCCTGTGGGAGCGGCGCCGCTGCATCACTTCATCGACGTGTGATCAGTTGCTGGTGCGGGCAGCGTTCACATCATCCTGACTGATCGGCACAATCTTGATTTCAACGCGGCGGTTGGCCGAACGGCCCTGCTCTGAATCATTCGACGCAATCGGCTGTGATTCGCCAAAGCCCTGGCTGCGGATGCGAGCATAGCCGACACCGCGCGAAATCAGATAATCCGCAACGGCGCGGGCGCGACGTTCGGACAGGGCCTGGTTGTACGTGTCGGAACCGGTCGAATCAGTGTGGCCATAAACGTCGATCAACGAGTTCGGGTACTGCATGAGCGATTGTGCCACGCGGTCCAGCGTCGCTGCAAAAGTCGGACGCACGGTCGAGCTATCAACATCGAATGTGACGCCGTTGGGCAAGTTGACGAGGATCGCATTGCCGCCATCGGTTTCGCTTACATCAATCCCGGTGCCTGCGGTCTGTTCGCGCAGTTCCTTGATCTGCTTGTCTTTTTGATAGCCGATGACGCCGCCTGCAACGCCGCCGATGCCTGCGCCAACGATACGCCCGGTCTTGCCGCCAATCAGACCACCCAGCAATGCACCGCCCAGCGCACCGCCAAGGCCGCCAATCGCCGTGCGCGAAACTTTTTGCTCGCCCGTGTTCGGATCAGTCACGCAGGCTGAAAGCCCAATCAGCGATACCGCGCAAACGCTCGACATCATAATGCGACGAATATTCATTTCCTGTCCCCTTGGATCAACATTCCGGAGCGATCATATGCGCCGGATTGCTGCTTTGACAGTTTAGATAAGCCCATTTTAACTGAACGGTTCCCGAACGACAATTACATGACCCATCCGACAGAACTTTATCAGCACACTTCGCCTTCGCACATAAATCTGTTAGGGCCCGCTGCGTGACACCTTATCCTTGGTCCGACGTACTGCTGATTTTGGGCCTCGTTGTGCTCAATGGCCTGTTTTCCATGTCAGAACTGGCAATCGTCTCTGCGCGCACTGCGCGGTTGAAGGTCGCTGCAGAGGAAGGCAGCAAGGGCGCCAGAATTGCGATAGAGCTTGCCGCCGATCCCGGAAAATTTCTTTCTACCGTGCAAATCGGCATAACGCTGGTCGGCATTATTGCGGGTGCCTATTCAGGGTCGAGCCTTGGCGGACCAACGGCAGAGCGTTTGATCGTGTGGGGCGTGCCTGAACGCTTTGCCGATGACGCAGGTTTTGCCATCGTCATCGCTATTACAACGTACCTCAGTCTGGTCGTCGGCGAATTGGTACCCAAGCAATTGGCCCTGCGCGCCGCTGAACCCATCGCCAAGATTGCAGCGCCGGCTATGGCGATGATGTCGCGGATCACCGCGCCGTTTGTGTGGACGCTCGACAAATCATCGAGCCTGCTGATCCGCATGATGGGCCTTAAAGCCGCGACCGATCAGGACGTTACCGCCGAAGAACTGCACATGATCTTCGCCGAGGCCACGCGTTCGGGCGTGATCGAGGAGGAAGAGCGCGCGCTGATGAGCGGCATCATGCGGCTGGCCGAACGCCCGGTGCGCGAAGTGATGACGCCGCGCACCGAGCTGCACTGGATTGAACGCCGCGCGCCGGAAATCGAGCTGCGCGCCGCGATTGAAGACTCACCCCATTCGTTGTTGCTCGTGGCTGATGGTTCGGTCGACAAGATCGTCGGCGTGGTCAAAGTGCGCGATGTGCTTTCCACATTGCTCCGCGGGCGCAAGGTGCAACTGGGCCGATTGATGAAGAAGCCTGCCATCGTGCCCGACCAGCTTGATACGATGGACGCGCTGACCATGATCCAGCAGGCCGAAGTGGCCGTGGCGCTGGTGCATGATGAATACGGCCACCTTGAAGGCATTGTAACACCGGCCGATTTGCTTGCCGCCATCGCAGGCAACTTTGTCGGCCATGGCGATGCCGGTGACAGCCCGATGGTGGTGGAACGCGAAGACGGATCGCTACTGATTTCAGGGGCACTGCCCGCCGATGCCATGGCAGACCGGCTGGGCATCGATCTGCCCGACGACCGCGAGTTTGCCACGACCGCCGGATATTGCCTGTCGGTGCTCAAGAAACTGCCGACCGAGGGCGAGCATTTCCACGATCAGGGCTGGCGCTTTGAAGTGGTGGATATGGACGGTCGCAAGATCGACAAATTGCTGGTGAGCAAGCGCAAGGCGGCAGTTGTGGTTGAAGCACAAGCTGACGGCTGAGGACGCCTGCTACTCCCCTTAGAGCGCTTTCCGACCAATCTGGCTCACCGTGACGGAGCCGATTTTGGCCGAGTGCAAGGATTGAGGAGGGAGCCATGCCGTCGCATAGTGACCGACGAAAGACGCAGCAATCGGCCAGAAGGGGCCCGCCCCGAAGGGGTTGACGCAGGAAGCCCCTCGGACAGCGTTACCTTGCTTGGACGGGCAACCAGCCCGCCCTGCACAAGGTGCCTTGCCGAGAGGCTTCCTGCGTCAATCACGGTGATCCAGATTGGTCGGAAAGCGCTCTAAGCTGGAAAGCGCA
>JBEQBX010000132.1:0-7384 GCA_041639595.1 Porphyrobacter sp. | reverse complement strand
ACCTCATCAGTGCCCTCCTGATAAAACTGGTAAGACATATTGGTATGCTTAAAAGGCCGGTATGTTCTGCCAAAACTGGTTTGACAAAGAGGATAGGGCGATTGTATTTCAACCCGGACAAAAATGCTTGCGAGGGGATGGAGATGATCAAGAACAAGATGGCGCATCGCGGCCTGGGCCTGCTGCTGCGCGGGGTGTCGCTCACGGCGCTGATTATTCCTGCCGCAGGATATGCGCAGGATCAGACCGGCGATGCTGATCCGGTGACCGCGCAGGGGGGAGACGAGATCATCGTTTCGGGCATCCGCGGCGCCCTGCAAGGTGCGCTTGATGAAAAACGCAACGCCGCCAGCCTGATTGAAGTCATTCAATCAGAGGACATCGGCAAACTCCCCGACCAGAACCTTGCCGAGGTGCTCGAAAACATCCCGGGCATCCAGATCACCCGCGAAGCCGGTGTCGGCACTGGTGTGCAGATCCGCGGCACCAATGCCAACCGGGTCGAAATCAACGGGGTTGCGACTGTCGGGTCAGGCTCGGGCCGCGGCGGCATCAGCTTTGAAGATGTCAACGCATCGATCATTTCGGCCGTTGAAGTTGTGAAAGCGCCGGAAGCGGCCACGATCGAAGGTTCGGTCGGGGGCACCGTCAATCTGCGCACCATTCGCCCGCTCGAACTGAAGGATACGCTTATCGCGCTGCGGGGGCAGGGCGAATACAGCGAACTTGCGCAGACCGTGCAGCCCAGGTTGTCAGCGGCTTACGGGCAGAATTGGTCAACCGGCATCGGCGAGATCGGTCTTGTTCTCAGCGGCAGCTACGCGCAGCAGGATGCACTGTCGTTCCGCCCGCGGGTTGACCGCGACGGCGGCTTGGTGCCCAATCGCAACGCCACGGTTGTACGAGGAGGGGTGGCGCAGACCGCTGCAAGCCGTCCGGCAGCGCAGGACTTCGATTTTGTCGGCATCCAGTTCTTCAATCAGGCGCTGGAGCAGTTCAAATATACCACGATCAATTTCGCCGGGACGCTCGAATGGGCGCCGAGCGACAATCTGAAATTCTACTTCGACACGGTGCAAAACGATCAGGAGCGGCGGCAGGAAAGTTCGCGCGTGCAGGGTTCGCGCATCAACACCGTGCTGAATGTCAGCGTTCCGACAACCTTTGAGATGGTCGATTTCGGCCAGCTTGACGGCGTTGATCTCGGGTCAATCCGGGTGGCTGAAACCGGGGTTATTCCAGTCGGCACCGGCACGGGGCGCTTCGATCCCAATTTGCGCTTTTCCAGCGACACCGGTGCGCGGCTGACGAAAAGTGAAATCTACAGCTTTGGCGGTGAATGGGAGAGCGGCATCCTCACCACCCGGGCCGAGGTGGCGCGTTCGCTGTCCAATTCGACCAATCCGAATCTCAGCACGACGCTGAATTTCCTCAACCCCAACGCCCCGATCGGCACCCGCAACGATAATGCGGTGCCATTTGCCTATGACCTGTCGGGGGGCAAGCTGTCCTTCGGCATTGCCAATGGTGCGCCGTTCGCGCCCACGCCTGCACAATTGCTCGATCCGGCCAATATCGTGCTGCAGGCGGTCAATGTCGGCAATAACGGCAATGATAACAAGGAAGATGCTGCCCGGATCGATTTCGAGCTGGATACATCAGGCTTCGCCAATTTCCTCAATTCGGTGGCGTTCGGGTACCGCTTTAACAATACGAGCAGCCAGTTCCGAAACATCGGCGTCAACCTGTCGCTGACCGCGCTTGCAGACAGCCCGCGCGGAACCCGGTTTGCCGAATTGCTTGTGCCGGGGCCGAACTTCTTTGACCGCGCGGATGGCCGGGAGCTGTTCTTCGGCGATTTCCTGCTGATTGATCCGGAACGTTCCTTCAGCGATCAGGAAGGGACGCTCGACATCCTGCAGCAGGCGATGCTCGCTGCCGGCAGCACCCGCACGCTTGGCGATCCGGTCGAGAATGCATCGGGTTTCTTCGACATCGACGAGAGGACGCACGCGCTTTACGCGCAGGCCAATTTCGAACTTGGCCCCGTGCGTGGCAATGCAGGCTTCCGCTGGCTGGACACGCAGATCACCTCGACCGGCAATTCTGTCGCGCAAGGGGCGGTGACGCAGACCAGTTCGCGGGGTGGGTACTCGGTGTTCCTGCCGCGGCTCAACCTTGCCGCCGACATCACCGACAAGCTGATGATGCGCGCGAGCTTCACCAAGGACATCAACCGTCCGGCCTTCAACCTGCTCAACACCTCTGTCGTGTTCAGCACCAGCGAGAATTCGCCGGTCTCGATCGGCAATCCCCAGCTCGCGCCGGAAACGGTGACGTCCTATGATGTCTCCTTCGACTGGTTCTTCGCCCCCGCATCGGTGCTGAGTGTTGCGCTGTTCCACAAGCGGCGTTCGGATCTGTTTGTTGCCCAGCTGGAAGACGCGCCGCTCGACATCAACGGGTTCCGTGATCTGACCGCACCGTGCGAAGGCGGCGGGCTGTTCAATCCGATCGCCTTCCGCAACATCCTGGCGCCGCGCAATACTGGCGGGCAGGGGCTGTGCGTGCCGATCCAGACCACCATCAACGATACACGCAGCACCACCCAGACCGGGATCGAAGTGTCGGCGCAATACGACCTGTCGCAGTTCGAAGATACGCTCGGCTTTGCTTCGGGATTTGGGGTGCTGGCGAACTACACCTTCCAGGATTTCGGCGGCGGCGCGGCAACCAACACCTCTGCGGCGCGCGGGACGGACATCTTCAATGCCATCAACGGCATTTATGATGACCGCCGCTTTGTGCCGGTCACGGCGGTGCAGGGCCTGCTCGATTTCTCGCGCCACGCCTACAACCTTACCGGCTATTACGAGAAGCACGGCATCTCCGCGCGGCTGCGCTACACCTGGCGCAGCGCGTTCCGCACGCTCGATACAGCAGGCGGCGCATCGCTGGCGAGCACCTTCGGCTTCCCGGTGGTCACGGCTGCGCGCGGGCAGTTGAATGGCGGGCTGAACTATGACGTCAACGAATGGCTCAACATCGGGGTCGAGGGCGTCAACATCACCAAGTCGAAGATCTCGCAATATTGCGTGAATGATGATGCCCTGCTCTGCTTCCAGGGCCTGCCTGACCGGCGTGTGACCTTCGGGGCCTCCGTCCGGTTCTGATGTGAACGGCGACGTTCGGCTTCAGCGCCGGACGTCGCCCACACCGGCATGGAAGGCGTCAATATCGCCTTGGCGGAACAGCGCGGCATCGCCGGGCAGCGTGTGCTTCAGACATGCAAGCGCAAGCCCGCTTTGCACAACGTCCTCCAGCGGGATCCCGTTCTGCAATCCGTGGAGTATGCCGGCGGCAAAGGCGTCCCCACCGCCGATCCGGTCGACAATCCCGGCAACCACAACCTCCTGCGTCTGGATGTCTGCGGCACGCGTGTCGATCCGCGCAGATATCCGGTGTCGGTCGGCATCATCGACATGGCGCGCGGTCGAAGCGATGATTTGCAGCCTGTCAAAATGCGCAAAGGCGGCTTCGGCAGCGGCGCGGCGGCGTTCCGGCCCTTCGCCTGAAAAGGACGTTCCCAGCAGCAGCGATATATCGCGGTAATTGCCGAACAGGATGTCGCAGGATGCGACCAGCCGGTTCAGCACGGCGGGCGGATCGCTGTCCCAGGTCTCCCACAGCCGCGCGCGGTAATTGCCGTCAAAGGACACCGGCACGCCAAGTGCATTGGCGGCTTCCGCCGCAGCCAGCGCGGCTGCCGCCGTGTCCGGGCCAAGCGCCGGGGTAATGCCGGACAGGTGCAGCAGGCCCGCATCTTCCAGCAGGCGGGGCCAGTCAAATCTGTCGGCGCAGGACTGCACAAAAGCTGATCCTGCCCGGTCGTAGATCACTTCAGAGGCGCGGAGTCCTGCACCGGGAGCAAGGAAATACAGGCCCATCCGCCCCGCGCTCTCCGCGACGGCGCGGGTGTCGATCCCATGCGATCGCAGGAACCCGCGCGCCGCTCGGCCCAGCGGATTGCCGGGCAGGGCCGAAACCATCGCCACATCATGACCAAGGCACGCGAGCGCCGCTGCGACATTGGCCTCCGCCCCGCCGACATGGACGTTGAGCTGCCCTGATTGCAGCAGCAGCTCGCGCCCCGGCGCGGCGAGCCGCAGCAGAACTTCGCCAAAGCAGACAATACGCCCGTTCTTCACCCTGCCGCTCCGGTTCAGGAGAATAAGGTCCCGCCATTGATGTCGATATTCGCCCCGGTCACGAAGCTTGAATCATCAGAGACAAGGTTCACCACCGTGCGTGCCACTTCTGCCGCATTGCCCTGCCGCCGCAGCGGAGTGGCCGCCGCCACGGCTGCGCGGACTTCGTCCTTGGTGAAGGTATCGTGGAAGGTGGTGGCGATCATGCCGGGGCACAGCGAATTGACTCTGATCCCGCGCGGGCCAAGCTCCTTGGCCATGGCCCGGGTGAAGGTCATAACCGCGCCCTTTGATGTGCCATAGGCCGCAGCCCCCGGTCCGCCGCCGTCGCGTCCGGCCTGGGATGCAAAATTGAGGATCGCTCCGCCTGCGGGCATGAACGGCGCAACCGCCTTGGTCATCAGGAACGTCGATGTGACGTTGAGCTGCATGACATGGTTGAAGAACGCCATGTCCATTTCCGCCAGCGGCTTGCGCGCCACCAGTCCGCCAGTGACATTCACCAGAATGTCGATGGTTTCGCCGTATTGGCGCTGCGCTTCGGCGACCAGCCGCTCGGCATCCTCGGGGATGGTGACATCGGCCCGCACCGCGACGGCATTGCCCCCGGCGGCCTTGATCGCGGCAATTGTTTCGAGCGCGGGCGCTTCGCTGTTGCACCAGTTCACCACCACGCGTGCGCCTGATGCGGCGAGCGCTTCGGAAACGGCGCGGCCGATATCGCGGCTTCCGCCGGTGACGATGGCGGTCTTGCCTTCAAGCTTGTTCATCATGGGTTTCCTTGTGCGGTGTTGGGGCCGTTTTTCGCGGCAAGAGGTTTGATGTCAGGGCAAAGAATCCACACGATCAGCACCGTGAGGATCGCCAGCACGGCGCCCACGACAAAGGCCGGGACGTAGCTGTTGATGGTGATCACCGGGATCAGGAAATTAAGACCGACCACTGCCAGTTTGGCCGCAGTCCCGGCGTAACCGGCAAGCGAGCCGACCGACGATCCGGCATAGAAATCGCTCGGCAAGGTCTGAATGTTGCCGATTGCGGTCTGGAAGCCGAACAGGATCGCCGCCATCAGCAGCACCGCCACCACCGGGGTGGATGCCTGCGTTGTCAGCAGCAGCGCGACCAGCATGATTGCCCCGCCAAGCGTGATGACAGTCTTGCGGGTGCGGTTGACGCTCCATCCGGCCGAGAGGCGGTTCTGGGCCAGCAGCCCCCCGAACCACGCGCCGAACATCGCGCCGACGTAAGGCACCCAGGCGTAAAGACCGATTTCGGTCACGCCGAAGCCATAGGTTTCAGCCAGGTAAAGCGGCAGCCAGCCCACAAACAGCCACCAGATCGGGTCGATCGCTGCCGATGCGAGGATCACGCCCCAGCTTTCCCGCCGCGACAGGATTTCCAGTCCCCCCGGCGCATGGGCGGGTGCGGAATTGGTGGCAGAATTGCGTTGGCCAGTGAGGATATATTGCCGCTCTGTATCGCTGATCCACGGATGTGCGTCAGGCCCGCCCTTGTAGATCAGCAGCCAAGGCACCAGCCACAGGAAACCCAGCGCGCCGACGGCAATGAAGGCTGCCTGCCAGCTGCCAAGGAACACGAACAGGTAAGCAATGATAGGCGCGGAAATGATCCCGCCTACCGCGGAGCCGCTGTTGAAGATGCCCTGGGCCAGCGCGCGTTCGTTGATCGGAAACCATTCGGCATTGGCTTTGGTCGCGCCCGGCCAGTTTCCGGCTTCGGACACGCCCAGCACCGCCCGTATGATCGCAAAGCTGACCAGCCCGCGCGCCGCAGCGTGTGCCATCGTCGCCGCAGACCACACCACGATCGACAGAACGAATCCCAGCCGCGTGCCGATCCAGTCGAAGATCCGCCCGAAGATCGTTTGCCCCAAGGCATAGGAGAAGGTGAAGACGTTGAGGATGATCGCGTAATCGGCTTTGGTCAGGCCGAGGTCTTTGGATATCTCCGGCCACAGGAAGCCCAGCGCACCGCGATCAATGTAGTTGATCACCGTCGCCACAGCGACCAGCGTGACGATGATCCAGCGCAGTTTGCCCCCGCTGGCCATCAGCTATTACCCAGAAAATCGGCCCGCATCGGGCTGAAGCTGTCGATGATTGCGCCTGCTTCGATGCAGAGGATACCGTGTTCCAGATGCGGGGCGATGTAGACGCAGTCTCCCGGTCCGATCTCCCGTTCCGCATCGGCGACGCGGTAAAGGAACCGGCCCGCCTCGCAGTAACTGGTCTGGCTGTGCGGATGGCTGTGGAGCGCGCCCACCGCGCCTTCCGGGAAGGTCAGGCGGCAGGTCATCAGTTCCGCGCCATGGCCCAGCATCTGGCGGGTGATCCCGCCGCCAAGGTCTTCCGTGATGACTTCGCTGGCCAGATGGAAGGGTTTGGTTATCATGGCTGGCGGCTCTTGTTAGCGGTAGCTGGCAGGACGATGCGGGCGGCAGGGCCAGTCCACTCCAGGCGGTGTTCGCCCCATGTCACGGCATGGCTTTTGCCGGCGGCCATATCATGAGCGACAGCCACCGCCACCCGCGCGCCTGCCAATGTTTCGATAACCAGCAGGTCATATCCGGGCAGCCGCACTGTCACCGGAGCGTGGATCTGGCTGGTACTGGCGACCACCTGTTCGGCCGCCCCGTCGTAACGTCCGTGGCTTTCCAGCACGCCTGCGAACAGCGTTTCGCTCACCCCGGTCTGGCGCTGGATCAGCAACGGCTCGCGGCGCAGGTTGAAATTGGGATCATTTGCCCCGCTCTCGGCAAGGATCAGCGCCGCCCCCGGCGAAGGCACCCAGCGCCATGTGTAGAAGCGGTCACCCGTCTGCCATGTCACGAAAGCGCGTGCCGGATCGGGCGTGGCGGTGGCATCGACCCAGATGTGCTGATAGCCGAAGTCGCGCCCCAGCACCGGCCGTTCGGCAAGGTTCTGGTCAAGCTTCGGCCCGACTTCGATCAGGTGGCCGTTGTAATGCAGCGGCAGATCAAGCTGGCGTGGGCGATCGGCCTTGACCCGCAGCAGATCGACCACGACCGGACGCTCAAGCCCGTCAATCGCAACGCTTGCCAGTGTGCGGGTCATGGTGACACCGGGATAGGCGCTGTCGATATCGGCAATGCTGACGGCAATTCGGGGCTGTCGGCAAAGTGCAACTGGCGCGGG
>JBEQBX010000131.1:0-7524 GCA_041639595.1 Porphyrobacter sp. | reverse complement strand
CGCGTTCATCTTGTCGGCGCGCACGAAGCGGACTTCGGCGACGCCGTCCTCGCCAAGGGTGATGGCGACGCGGTCATTGGCGATGGTGGTGGCGGTGGCGGACATGGCAGGCGGATCCCTCGGCTTTTCTATCGGCGCGCGAGATTGGCGGATCGCCTGCGCGCTGTCCAGAGGCGCTAACCCGCGGCGGGCGGGCGCAGCACGGCGGGCGGCGGCACGTCGAGGAAATGGCGGCTGTCGCCATCGGTGCAGATCAGGTGCCCGACGCCCGCCGCGACGAGCTTGGCGCGCACCCGGTCGAGATGGGCGGCGACGCCGTCATGCTCGGGATCGAAGGCGATGCGCCACGCCTGGGCCCGCAATTCCGCCCCGCCAAGCCGTTCGCCGGGGGACTGGGCGAGCCGCCACAGCAGCGCGAATTCGCACGGGGTGAGGCCCACCCAGCGGTCATCCACCCGCGCATCGCGGTGCGCCCGGTCGAGCACCATCTCGCCTGCCTCGCGGAACCGCGGGCCTTGTGCGCCGGTCTCGTCGAAGTAGGTGGATGGCAGCGGCGCGTTCACAGCAGCCCCCCTGCGCGCATCGAATAGACCGCATCGGTGGTGAAGATCAGGTGATCGATCAGCACGATGTCGAGCGCGCGGGCGATATCAACCAGCCGCCGAGTCGTGGCGATGTCGCAGCCGCTCGGGCGGCACGCACCAGAAGGGTGGCTGTGGGCGAGGATGATGCCCGCCGCATCAAGGCGCAGCGCCTCGCCCAGCAGCGCGCGCATCCGCAAGGTCAGCGAACTCGGCGTGCCGATGCCGCAGGGCGCATCCCCGAGCCATGCGCTGCCGGCGTCGAGAAAGATCGCGTGCCCGCGCTCGTGCTGCAAGGGCGGGGCGAGGACCAGAGAACGCAGGTAGCCGATCATCCCCGCCGTGCGCTGGTCCTGCCGGTTCGGGGGGCTGGCGGTTCTGGCAAGAGCCTGCATCAGCATGGTCTGCCTCCCGGGCTTTGACGCGCCGGCCGGGCGAGGCATGAAGCGGCGGCGGCGGCGGCGGCGCTCGTCACGCGGCTGGTCCGTAGGGGCTGGCCTGCACCATGCGCCATTCCCGGTACTGGCCAAAGCGCCGCTCGCGCCGGACGTGCCGGACGAAACCGCAGAGGATCAGCAGCAACTGGCAATAGGAAGGGCCGGTGATCAGGACCGTGAGCGCCAGCGGCGTTACGCTCACGTCCAGAAGCTGGACCATGTGCGATCCCAGCGCGACCAGCTGGAAGCCGGCCACCCACAGGGGATAGTTGCGATTGGCCCGCAGCGCGATGTTCACGAACAGCACTGTCGCGACGGCATCCGCCAGCAGGTAGACGGGCATGACTGGATCTCCGCCGCTGCGATCGGGAAACAGCCACCACACGACATAGACCGGCACCACCATCGTCGCGAGAAAGGAGAGGCTCAGCCAACGCTCCGGGGCCCCGCCCCAGCGCCACGCCGCCCCTGCCAGCAGGATGGCGACGCCGTGCTGAACCGGGACCCGGAACGCGTTGAAGTAGAGCAGAAAGTCTTCCATCGCCTCAGGCTTGCAACCGCTCCGTTTCGCGAAGCTGCCGCGCGGGAAGCGCGTCGAGATCGCTGGGGGGGATCTTGGTCTGGTCACCCAGATCGCCGCCGGCGTGGACCCGCGCGACCTTGGTCAGCTCGTCATGCACGCGCAGCAGGTTGGTCGACATCGACAGGGCGTGGCCTTCGGCCTCGGTCAGGCGGAGCAGCGCGCGCTGGCCGGTGTTCACTTCGACCATCGGGTTCTGCCGTGCCGAAAGCATCGCCTGCTTCAGGCGGGCCATGGCGATGATCGCCTCGTCGGCCAGGGCTTCGGCTTCACGGATCAGCTTCTTGAGATTGTGCGCATCTGCGACAATACGGTTATCCATCATCGGTCTCCTGCGAGGCCGGTGCTCAACCGGCCGCCGCGTTGGTTTCCACGGAGAGATAAGCCTTGCCTTCCGTCGCTTCGCTGAGGGTCACCGCGGCGGTGATCACAAGGATCACCGACGCCAGAATGCCCGCGGCAATCCCGATGATCGCCCCCAGTCGCAGCAGGACGGCATGCTCACCATCGAGCACTCCGGGGACCACCTTCGGTTCCGCCGGTTTCAGCCATGGTGCCTGCTGCATGAGCGGCATGGCATCGCTGAGAACCAGTTGGCCGGGATCGTCCCGGCCGCCAATTGCCGCCGGACCGTCAGTCTCGTTAACCTGAGAAATTGTGTATGCAGGTTCGCTGAAGAGCCCGATCATACCGGTTTCAGGACCCGTTGCAAGGTCGTTCTGCCGCGACGCTTCGACAGCTTCCGGGCCAAGCGTGGCGCGGTAATTCTCGACCAGTTCCCCCAGGCTCGCTGCGTCGTAGAAGTCCTTCAGAGCGCGGATGTGCTGGTTTATCCGGGTCTCGGACACGCCGAGCTCGGAGGCGATCACCTTGATCGGAACGCGCCGGTCGATCCGCTCCATCACGGCGCGCTGTCTGTCGGTCAGCCGCTTTGCGGCTCCGGACGTCATTGCCAACTCCTTGCGATTACGAGCCCTTGTTACCTGCAAACTAACGCAAATCGGAGAGGAATTCTTCCGTTTCGGATCAGGTTGCCCTGTATGGCCGGTAACGCCTTAGGCTGCGGAACTGTTAACCCCCACTGACTGCAGGTAACGCTTGATGTTCCGCGCCGCCTGGCGGAGGCGCTGTTCGTTCTCGACCATCGCGATCCGGACATAGCCTTCACCATTCTCGCCATAGCCCACGCCCGGCGCCACCGCGACCTGCGCCTGGGTGAGCAACTGCTTGGAAAATTCGAGACTGCCCATCGATTTGAGCGCCGGGGGCAGCGGGGCCCAGGCGAACATCGAGGCGGGCGGCGGCGGGATGTCCCACCCGGCGCGGCCGAAAGCTTCGACCATCACGTCGCGGCGCTTGTGGTAAAGCTCGCGGTTGCTTTCGATGATGTCCTGCGGGCCGTTGAGCGCCGCGCAGGCCGCCGCCTGAATGGGGGTAAAGGCGCCGTAATCGAGGTAGGACTTCACCCGCGTCAGCGCCGCGATCAGCTGCTTGTTGCCGACCGCAAAGCCCATCCGCCAGCCAGCCATCGAATAGGTCTTCGACATAGAGGTGAATTCGATCGCCACATCCTTGGCGCCGGGCACTTCCATGATCGATCGGGTCGGCTTGCCATCGAAATAAAGCTCGGAATAGGCCAGATCGGAGACGATCCAGACCTGATTCTCCTTCGCCCACGCCACCAGCCGCTCGTAGAACGGCAGCTCCACCGTCTCGGCCGTGGGGTTGGAAGGGTAGCTGACCACCAGCACGCTGGGGCGCGGCACAGTGTAGTTCATCGCCCGTTCGAGCGATTCCCAGTAATGTTCATCCGGCGTGGTCGGCACCGAACGGATCGTCGCGCCCGCGATGATGAAGCCGAAGGTGTGGATCGGGTAGCTGGGGTTGGGCGCCAGCACCACATCGCCCGGCGCGATGATCGCCGTGGCAAGGCTGGAGAGCCCCTCCTTGGAACCCATCGTCACCACCACTTCGCTATCGGGATCAAGCTCCACCCCGAAGCGGCGGGCGTAATAGCCCGCCTGCGCGCGGCGCAGACCCGGGATGCCCTTGGACTGGGAATAGCCGTGCGCATCGGGCTTGGCCGCCACTTCGCACAGCTTGTCGATCACGTGCTGCGGCGGGGGCTGGTCGGGGTTGCCCATGCCAAGGTCGATGATGTCCTGCCCCGCCAGCCGGGCGGCATGACGCATGGCATTGACCTCCGCGATCACATACGGAGGCATCCGCTTCATGCGATAGAACTGGTCATTCATGGACGTCACACCCTTGTCTTGCGCGGGGCTGATGTAATTGCCGCAACATCTCCCTAGGCGAAACCCGCGGATCGTGGGAAGCGGGTTTTCGGCGAGTTGCGACGGGAACCGATTGGCGGCACTATCGCCGCCACGCGCAGCAGAAGGGACAGATTGGCGGCAATGGCACAGGACAACGACCTGATGGCGGCAGCGGGAGAGAGCCTGAAGGGCTTCTTCGACATCCAAGGCGAGGCGCTGCGCGAGATGCTGGGCGGCAAGGCACCCGAATCGCTGATGGGAGCCGGGATGGCACCCGGCGAGATGGCCGAATGGGCCGCCACCGCCGCGCAGCTCCAGCAGCTGTGGCTCGATTTCGCCACCCACCAGACCCACACCGCCGCCGAAAAGGCCGCGAAAGGCGCGGGCGCGGGGCTGATGGACCCGGCGCAGTGGCTGGTGATGTCGCAGGCGATGCTCGGCCAAATGCCCAAGGGGCTGTTCGAAGCCTCGGCCAAACTGGCGCAGGACCAGATGCAGCTGTGGTCGGGCGTGATGCAGAGCTTTGCTGCAGGCGCGGCCAAGGGCATGGGCGCAGGGCAAGCCGCCGACGCGCCCGAGGCTGCCGCTCTTCCCCGCTCCGACCGCCGGTTTGCCGATCCGGCATGGCGCGAACACCCCGCTTTCCTGCTGCTCCACCAGACCTACCTGATGCTCGCCGATTATTTCCGGCAGGCGGTGAAGGGGATGGACGGGCTGGACAAGACCAAGCGCCAGCAGCTCGAATTTGCGGTCACCGCCCTCGCCGAGGCGATGAGCCCGGACAACTTCCTCGCGCTCAATCCGGTGGTGCTGAAGCGCACGATGGACAGCAAGGGCGCCAATCTGGTGCGCGGGATGCAGCACCTCATCAACGACCTGAAGCGCGGGCAGCTGACCCACACCGATCCCAACGCCTTCCGGCTGGGCGAAAACCTTGCCGCGAGCCCCGGCAAGGTGGTGCACGAGACGCCGCTGTATCAGCTCATCCAGTATTCGCCCTCGACCGAGACCGTGCTGGAAGTGCCGCTGGTGATCTTCCCGCCGTGGATCAACCGCTTCTACATCCTCGACCTGACGCCCAAGAAGAGCTTCATCAAGTGGGCGGTGGATCAGGGCATCAGCGTCTTCGTGGTCAGCTGGAAAAGCGCTGACGAGACGATGGGCGACATCGTGTGGGACGATTACATCCGCGCCCAGATCGAGGCGATCGACCATGTGCGCGCGCGGCTGGATGTGCCGGCGGTCCACACCATCGGCTATTGCGTGGCGGGCACGACGCTGGCCGCGACCCTCGCGGTGCTGAGCCGCCGGGGCGAGGCCGACAAGGTCAAGAGCGCCACCTTCTTCACCGCACAGGTCGATTTCGAACGGGCGGGCGATCTGAAGAACTTCATTGATGAAGGCCAGCTCGAGATGATCGGAAAGCTTTCGTCGGGGCAGGGCTATCTGGACGGACGCTATCTCGCAGCGACCTTCAACGCTCTTCGCGGGCGCGACCTGATCTGGAACTACGTCGTCAACAATTACCTGCTGGGCGAGGATTATCCGGCCTTCGACCTGCTGCACTGGAACGGGGATGTCACCAACCTGCCAGCCAAGTGGCACCAGGCCTATCTGCGCGATCTCTACCGCGACAACAAGCTGGTGGTGCCCGATGCGCTGGAGGCCGATGGCACGCCGATCGATCTGACCCGCGTCGCCACCCCCAGCTTCGTGCAGGCGGGGCGCGAGGATCACATCGCGCCGGCGGAAAGCGTGTGGCGGATCACCAAGCACTTCACCGGACCGGTCGAGTTCCTGCTCGCCGGATCGGGGCACATCGCGGGCGTGGTCAATCCGCCCTCTGCGGGCAAATACCAGTACTGGGTGGGCGATAGCGCCGCGCCGAGCCTCAAGGACTTTGTCGCAGGCGCGACGGAGCATCCGGGCAGCTGGTGGCCGCACTGGCTGGAATGGCTGCACAGGCAGTCCGACACGCGCGTGCCGGCTGCAGGCAAGCGGGTGCCCGGCGGCAAGGGCGATACGGTGATCGAGGACGCACCGGGACGCTATGTGAAGACCCGGTGACTTCAAGCCTCTGAATATAAACGTCATTTGCGATTTTTGTGCACTGCACAAAAACGCTTGACTTCGCATCCGCACTCACTATTTTGTGCAGTGCAACATGAAGCGAGGTCGCCATGTCCGACGTTGAAAACAGTGCTGAAGTGAAGGCTCCCGTCGCGAAGATCGATGCGGCTGCCGAAAAGGCCTACGCAGAAGCCACCGCCAAGGTCGCCGAAGCGCCGAAGATTCCTGCCGCGCCGAAGAAGGCCCCGGTCGCCCGCAAGGCAGCCCCGGCCAAGAAGGCTGCGGCCAAGACCGTCAAGAAGAAGACGGCGACCAAGACTGCTCCGGTCAAGAAGCCGGTGCTGGCGAAGAAGGCTGCCGCCAAGGCGAGCACGCCCGCCGCCGCCCCGAAGACCAACCCCGTCATCAAGCTCAAGGATACCATCATGGCCACTGCCAAGAACACCGACATCACCGCCACCGCCAAGAACGTCATCGCCGACGTCCAGGCCCGCGCCAAGACCGCTGCCGCCAAGGGCACCGTGCTCGCCACCGAAGCGACCGAGTTCACCAAGGCGAACGTTGAAGCCGTGGTCGAAAGCGGCAAGATCTTCTTCACCGGCGCGCAGGAACTGCTCAAGGACAACGTCGAAACCGGCAAGACCGTGCTCGAAACCGTCACCGAAGACGCCAAGAAGGTCGCTGCCGTGAAGTCGCCGACCGAGCTGTTCCAGCTTCAGGGCGAAATCGCCCGTCGCAACTTCGACGCGATGGTCTCGTTCGGCTCGAAGCGCACCGAAGCCTGGGTGAAGCTCTACAACGATGCCTTCGCCCCGATCTCGAACCGCGTCAGCGTCGCCGCCGAGAAGATCAAGACGGCTGCGTAAGCGAAACGAATTCTCCGGCCGGGCCTCTCTCCTCTCTCTCCCAACCCGGTCCACGAGAGCGCGCCGCAAGGCGCTGGCCGGCCAGACGCAAGTCTGGCCGGCCTTTTCTTTGTCGGAAATGATTCCACGCAATCGCTTGCACAGCGCCAAGCGAATCCCATAATGGAGGCTCATGCCAACCTTCGCCCTGCCCGCCCTCGCCGATCTGGCCGAGCTGCCTTCGTTGCAGCCCGTTCCCGTGCGCGCCGGGGACGATGATGGCGGCCCGGGCAAGGACGGGGACGGCGACGGACAGGGTCAGGTCGGCGTCGCCACCAAGACCCGCGCCAAGCCCAAGAAGCCGAGCCAGTACAAGGTGCTGATGCTCAACGACGATTACACCCCGATGGAATTCGTCGTGCTGGTCCTGAAGCGGTTCTTCGGCATGGATCTGGAACAGGCGACCCGCGTGATGCTCCACGTCCACCAGCGCGGCGTGGGCGTGTGCGGGATCTTCACCTACGAAGTTGCCGAAACCAAGGTGAACCAGGTGATGGATTTCGCCCGCCAGAACCAGCACCCGCTCCAGTGCACGCTGGAAAAGGCCTGAGCCCGGGCGCGGCGTGAGCAGGCAGCCGCACCACCCGCAGCCCGATCCCGCCCTCCCCGGACAGGAAAGCGTCTGGGATTATCCGCGCCCCGCGATTGCCGAACCGACCGCCCGCCACATCCGCA
>JBEQBX010000130.1:0-7622 GCA_041639595.1 Porphyrobacter sp. | reverse complement strand
CACTGCCAAAGTGCCGATGATCTCTTACTCAAACGACAGCGCCGTTGCCACGCGCGATGTCTTTGTCATGGGTCAGGCCCCCGGCCAGTCCATTGCTCGAGTGCTTGGCTTTGCCAAGTCGAGCGGCATCAAATCCGTGGCTGCCATTATCCCGACCGGTGATTACGGCCAGCGCGCCACCGCCGGTCTAGTGGATGCTGCACGCTTGCAAGGGGTGGTTGTAACCAGCATCGAAACCTATGATCGCGGCAACACCTCGGTCGCCAGCGCCGTCCGCCGGGCCAAGGACAAAGGCCGGTTCGATGCCCTGCTGATCGCCGATGGCAGCCGCATCGCACTGCAAGCCGCGCCGCTGGCTGGCAAAGGCGTGCGCCTGCTCGGCACCGAGTTGTGGAGCGGCGATGCCACGATTGCCAAGGCGTCAGCCATGCGCGGCGCATGGTTCGCCAGCGTATCGGATCAGCGCTTCGGCCAGTTCGAAAAGAGCTATACCAGCCGTTTCGGTGCCACACCCTCGCGACTGGCGACGCTCGGCTACGACAGTGTGCTGCTTACGCTCAATGTTGCTCGCAACTGGAAACCGGGAACAACCTTCCCCACAGCAAAGCTCTATGATCCCCAGGGCTTCATCGGCCTGGATGGCGTGTTCCGCTTTTCCGCCAGCGGAATGGCCGAACGCGCGATGGAAGTACGCGAAGTTGGCGCCGGGACTTTCACCACGGTCAGCCCGGCACCAACAAAGTTCTGATTGTCCATATTTGCGCGATTTCACCGGATAAGGCGGGATCCGCGCTTGCGCCATGAATCGAGCGTGTTCTATACCCGTTCCCATGTCCGATGACCTTTTCGACAAGCTCCCCGCCACCAACGCCGCCGAGGCCTATGACGGTTCGGCTATCGAGGTTCTCGAAGGCCTTGAACCTGTCCGCCGCCGCCCCGGCATGTACATTGGCGGCACGGATGAGCGCGCGCTGCACCACCTCGCCGCCGAAGTGCTTGATAACGCGATGGACGAAGCGGTCGCAGGCCACGCCAACCGCATCGAATTCACGCTTGAGGAAGAACCCGGCGCGGCTGGCCGCCTGACCATTACCGACAATGGGCGCGGCATCCCGGTTGATGAACACCCCAAGTATCCCGGCAAATCCGCGCTCGAAGTGATCCTCACCACGCTGCATTCGGGCGGCAAGTTTTCGGGCAAGGCCTATGCCACCAGCGGCGGCTTGCACGGCGTCGGCGTATCGGTGGTCAACGCGCTGTCCTCGCTCACCCGCATCGAAGTGGCGCGCAACAAGGAGCTTTACGCGCAGGAATTCTCGCGCGGCCTTCCCACCACAAAGCTGCTGAAAGTCGGCAACGCCCCCAACCGGCGCGGCACGCAGGTCACGTTCGTGCCCGACACCGAAATTTTCGGCGCAGACGCCAAGTTCAAGCCCGCCCGCCTTTTCCGGCTGGTGCGGTCAAAGGCCTATCTTTTTGCCGGCGTTGAAATCCGCTGGAAATGCGCGCCCTCGCTCACCAGCGAAGAAGTGCCCGCAGAGGCCGTGTTCCAGTTCCCCGGCGGCCTTGCCGATCACTTGGCAGAGCAGGTTTCAGGCCGCGAATGTGTCACCTCGGTGCCGTTTGCGGGCCGTCAGGACTTTCCGCTGGGGCCGAATGGTGAGGAAAATGGCCGCGTCGAATGGGCCATTGCCTGGCCGCTGTGGTCCGATGGTTCGTATTCGTGGTACTGCAACACCATCCCCACGCCTGATGGCGGCACCCACGAACAGGGCCTGCGCGCTGCACTGACCAAAGGCATCCGCGCCTTTGCCGATCTGATCGGCCAGAAAAAGGCCAAGGATATCGCGCCCGAAGATATGATCACCGGAAGCGAAATCATGCTCTCGGTCTTCATCCGCGATCCCCAGTTCCAAAGCCAGACCAAGGACCGCCTGACCTCTCCTGAGGCCGCGCGCATGGTCGAAGCCGCCGTGCGCGACCATTTTGACCATTTCCTCACCGACAATATGGAGCGTGGCAAGGCCCTGCTCGGCGCGGTGATGGAGCGCATGGACGAACGCTTGCGCCGCAAGGCTGAGCGCGAGGTCAAGCGCAAGACCGCCACAAATTCGCGCAAGCTGCGCCTGCCCGGCAAACTCACCGATTGCACCGGCGAAGGCGGCGGTGAAACCGAACTGTTCATCGTCGAAGGCGATAGCGCGGGCGGCAGCGCCAAGCAGGCACGCGACCGCAAAACCCAGGCGATCCTGCCGATCCGCGGCAAGATTCTTAATGTCGCCAGCGCCACGGCTGACAAGATCCGCGCCAATCAGGAAATCGCCGACCTTGCGCTCGCGCTTGGCTGCGGGATGCGCAAGGACTGCAACGCCGACGCGCTACGCTATGACCGCGTGATCATCATGACTGATGCCGACGTTGACGGCGCGCACATCGCCACGCTGCTGATGACGTTCTTCTTCCAGGAAATGCCCGACCTCGTCCGCCGCGGCCACCTCTACCTCGCCCAGCCCCCGCTCTACCGCCTCACCAGCGGCAGCACCTCGGCCTACGCCAAGGATGACGCCCACCGCGCCGAACTCGAAGCCACCAAGTTCAAAGGCAAAAAGGTAGAAGTCGGCCGATTCAAGGGCCTCGGCGAAATGAACCCCGGCCAGTTGCGCGAAACCACCATGGCCCCTGCCACCCGCAGCCTGATCCGCATTACCCTGCCGCCGGAATACGAAGGCCGCGCCGCGGTTAAGGACTTGGTCGACCGCCTGATGGGCCGTGATCCTGCGCAGCGGTTCATGTTCATCCAGAACCGGGCGAGCGAGATCGATCCTGAGTTGATTGATGCATGATATCTAAAGGCAAGGACTCTGAAGGGCCGCAACCTGCGTCTTTCAGATAAAGAGTGCGGTCATCGCTTTCTTACACGGACTCAAGCATCACCAATTCGGTCTCAATTTTGGCATTGAAAATTCTACTAGATTGATAGACATATCTCCTCTCGGCTTGGTGGGAGGGTGTCAAAGTGGCCCATGCTCTAAAAAAGCAACGTTTTTCCAGACGGTTAGTACTCCTCACTTCTTCCATCCTGATTTTGGCGTCATGTTCGGAGAAGCCTGCTGAGGAAGCAGCAGAAAATGCAAGCGCAGTCTCGTACGCAGGACCGCAAATTTCTGCCTCAGCGGCGCCCGATGTTGCGTTCACCTATGACTATGCCTTTGCGCTTCCAAATTCATCCGTTGCACCACTGCAGGAACAACATGCCTCCGCTTGTGAAAAGCTGGGTCCGACGCGCTGCCGCATCACCGGAATGCGTTACGATCTTGTGAGAGGCGGCGACATAACAGGTTCGCTTAGCGTCAGTCTCGACCGAAATATTGCTCGAACATTTGGGAGAGACGGTGTTGCGGCTGCCGAAAAACTCGGCGGGAAGCTGACGTCAGCCAGCATAGACGGCCAGGATCTCTCCGGCCAAATCGCTGCCGCCAAAAACAGCAACGCTTCAAGTGCCAACCAGATTGCAGATATTGAAAAGCAGTTGGCCCGAACAGATTTGGGCGATCGTGAACGGGCCGAACTGCGTAATCAACTGCAAGCCTTGCAGTCCATGCGCGACGAAAGCCGCAATTCCGAAACAATCGCCGAAATGCAAATCACCCTTACCCCGATGACATTGCGCTACGACGGTTCTGGCGCAATGGCACTCAGCGACAACCCGCTCACGTCTGCAGGCGCTGCCTTCATCGCAAGCGCAACAAGCGTTTTGTCGATCTTGCTCTTTGGCCTTGCCTATGGCTTGCCGTGGCTGTGTCTGGCGCTCGCGTTCATCGCGCTTTGGCGCACATCTTTTGCGCGCAAGCTTCGCACCTTCGTGAAACCGGCGAAACCGGAAGACTAACCTTCTTCCCCGCCCTTCTTCGGCCGGAAATCGAAGCGAATCCGCACCCATTCCCCCACCTGCGGCTTCCCGTTCACGCGCGGGGGGCGCACCAGAAACTGCCACGATGCCTGCCGGATCGCCCGCGCGAGGCCCGATCCCGGCGGGCTTTCGCCCAGTTCCTGGCAGTCTTCAACGTGGTATCTCTCCACCGTCTTGCACGCGATCATCGCCCAATCGCCCTGCATCCTGCGCTGAGGCAGGTATGGGCCAATTTCCGCATCGGTCGGTTCGCGATACCACTGTGCGGCATAGAGGCGGACCCCGCCCGGCCCCTGCCCTGCGCTGGCGGAATCACCGGGGCTGCCACCACTTGCAGGCTCGCCGGAGGCTGATTCCTGCCGTTTCATCTTCGAGATATCGCCTGCGCGATATTCGTTGCGGGAAAGTTCGATGAAGCCTTCGGGCCATTCGACTTTCCCGGGTATTGGCACAGGCGGTGGCGCGGTGGCTGGCTGAACCGGCGTTGCGGCGGCTTCCTGCGATTGCTTGGCCTGTTGTTTTTCTTGCTGTTTTTCCGCCGCCTTCTTCTCGTCCTGCCCGGCATCGGTAAGGTCTATGGCTGTCAAACGTTCGCTTCTGCCATCGCCGAAGCCCGTCACCGCGCCCATCTTCCACATGATCAGGAACACCAGCGTACTGGCCACTAGCGCAAAGATGAACGACCCCGCTCGCTCGCGCGGCGATGCCTGATAGCCGTTTACCGCTGGATCAATGCGCCACAAAGCCATTGCCCAGCCGCCTACACGGCGCCACGGCTCCCGGCAATTGCACACCTCTGGGCAATGGTTCCTAGCGACAATTTGACACCGAGTGTTTCTGACGCACCCGTCAAAAGTGATCAGATTACATGACGCGTGTGTCAGAAACAACTATCTTAACTGACGCGCTCGTCACCAAACTACCCTATTGCAACGCGCAAAACTGCGCCGTATCGCTTAACCAACCGGTTAAGAACAGGATCCCCCGATGCGCTTTGAAGGCACCAGCAACTACGTCGCCACCGATGATCTGAAGGTCGCGGTTAACGCCGCCGTCCTGCTCCGCCGGCCGCTGCTGGTAAAGGGCGAACCCGGCACCGGCAAAACCGTCCTTGCCCACGAAATCGCCAAGGCCGTCGGCGCGCCGCTGATCGAATGGAACGTGAAATCCACTACTAAAGCGCAGCAGGGCCTCTACGAATACGACGCCGTCGCCCGTCTGCGCGATGGCCAGTTGGGCGATGAACGCGTCCACGACATCAGCAACTACATCAAGAAGGGCAAGCTCTGGGAAGCCTTCACCGCCCCCAAGCTGCCTGTCTTGCTGATCGACGAGATCGACAAGGCCGATATCGAGTTCCCGAACGACCTGCTGCAGGAACTCGATCGCATGAGCTTCGACGTCTATGAAACGCAGGAGCGCGTCGAGGCGAAGGAACGCCCGATCGTGGTCATCACCTCGAACAACGAAAAGGAGCTGCCCGACGCTTTCCTGCGCCGCTGCTTCTTCCACTACATCAAGTTCCCCGACCGGCAGACGATGCAGGCTATCATCGACGTCCACTTCCCCGGCATCCAGAAAACGCTGGTGAGCAAGGCGATGGAAGTGTTCTACGAAATCCGCGAAGTTCCCGGCCTGAAGAAAAAGCCCAGCACGTCTGAACTGCTCGATTGGCTGAAACTGCTGCTCAACGAAGACATGCCGCTGGATGTCCTCCAGAACCGCGACCCTACCAAGGCCATTCCGCCCCTGCACGGCGCACTGCTCAAGAACGAACAGGACATCATGCTGTTCGAAAAGCTCGCCTTCATGGCGCGTCGTCCGGGGAACTGACGCAACCTTCCCCCAAACCCGCTCATGCTGAGCTTGTCGAAGCATCAGGTGTAAAGCTAGCACCCGCACCCTTCGACAGGCTCAGGGTGATCGGGGTTTTGTCGGCGTGACTGGTGTTGGTGAAGCTCAGCTCCGCCGCCCAAGCTGTTCCAGTTCCACCTGCTCGAACATCGCCTTCACCGCAGGCCGCGCATTGATCTGCTCAATCCAGCGCACCAGATGCGGGGTGGCTTCCTTGTTCACCAGTTCCGCAAAACCAAACTGCATACCATTAGCGATGGCGAAATTGCAGATGTCGGCAAGCGTATATTGCCCCGGCACCAGCCATTCATGGTCGGCCAGATGGTCGTCCAGCTTGCGCACGGAATAGGCGATCTTGCGCATTTCCTCGTCGAGCATGTCCTGCGGAAAGCCTTCGCGCGCGCGCCGCCATTTCACCTGTTGCTCCACCACGGGAATGGCCTTCACCTTCTCCTCGAACTCGGCGTCGGTATAGCCCTTCACCATGTTGCCGATGTATCGGTGCCAGCCGATAGTCGACACGCACCAGCAAAAGTATTCATCCACCCACTTGGTCCACACCCGCATCTGCGCACGGCCAAAGCTATCCGCCGGGCGCAGCACCACCTCGGTCGGATACTCGTCCTCCAGATACTCGCAGATCACGGTCGATTCGGTGATGACCTTCCCGTCATCCACCAGTGCAGGCACCTGCCCGCGCGGATTGATCTCCTTGAACCAGTCGGTGTGATGCTCAAACTTCGACGGATCGAGCCGATTCTTCTCAACATCCAACCCCTTTTCAAACACCGTCAGCAGCGGCTTCATCGAATTGGCGGCGGGACCAAAGGTGTAGAGTTTCAGCATGGCGGTAATGTCCTCTCCTTATGGCCCCACCATGCCAATTGTAAGTAACACTAACAATACTGAATATGGGATCGCTCAAAATTACGGTCGGAATTTCCCAGCTCAGCTCACCCTGAAACAGTCTTCACCCGCCCGCCTCAGCGTTGCGCAATAGGCATGTGCCCCCGGCGCGCTCGCCCTCAGACGGTAGTATTGCCGCGATCCCACAACGGCCGGGATAACGGATTTGCGGAAGGTGGCGAGTTCGGGGTGGAGCGACACGAGATCCTGCCAATGGGCCTCTGCCTCAGCCGGGCTCAAAGCGGCGGCGAGCTGAATCGTCTGCCCCGGTCCGGACATCGAGGGCCTGGCTGGCTGCACCGGCAACGGACCTGCGGCCAGCGCAGGCCTCAGCGGTATTGGCACTCCAGGCACGATCGCTGGCGGCGATTGTGTGTTGAGCGCCAGCGTGATCGCCATCTCGTCCGATTGCACGGCTTCGTTGGTTACCACCACGGTCGTTGAATCGGCCCGAGTCAGCGCAAACAGCGATTTGGCAAAGCCATAAGGCAAGCGGATGCAACCGTGCGAAGCGGGATAGCCAGGCACCCGCCCTGCGTGAATCGCGATTCCCCGCCAGGTAAGCCGCTGCATATAAGGCATCGGCGCATTGCTGTAGATGTTCGAACGGTGATGTACCCGCTTCTGCAGGATCGGAAACACGCCAGCAGGCGTGCCATGCCCGCGCTTGCCGGTGGAGACCGGCGAGGTCGCCCACAGCGCGCCATCCTTGAACACGTACATCTGCTGCGTAGGCTTGCTAACGACGATGAGCACGCCCGATTGCAGGACTTCGCTGACAGGCGGCGGACCGGCCGGTTTCACCGCCGGCGTGACCGGTGGCTGCATCATCGTGCCCGGCGGCACTGAAACTTGCGCCTGCGCGCGCTCTGATTCACCGAGCGGAAAACCACCCGGAACCAGCGCCAGTGCTCCGATTAACAGGACCGCACAGACGCTGAACGCGCCCACA
>JBEQBX010000129.1:0-7630 GCA_041639595.1 Porphyrobacter sp. | reverse complement strand
CTCATGCCGACGCGGCAGGAGATCTGATCGCGGCGATGCTGGCAGCGGGGCTGGATCGCAATGCCGGCCGGTGGAGCAATGTGGTCGAGGAAGGATCATTGGGCTGGGCGCTGATTGCGCTGTCTTCACCGCGTGGCGGTGACGTTTCCTCCGGTGCGGTCAGCAGCTTCGTCAGCGATGACAACAGCGAAAATCAGCGCAAATCGGCGTTTCTGGTGGCGGGGCTGGCGGGGCTTGGCCGCATCAGCGAAAGCGATGCCAGTTCGCTCGCGGAGGATGTGGGCGCCGATCTGGCGGGGCAGACACGCTGGACCAGCGCCATCGCGCGCGCTGCCGATGTGGGCAATCCTGCACTGGTGGTATTGCTGGCTGGGCTGGGTATGCAGGGCACAAGCTGGCAGCAGATGACCCCGCTGCATCTCTATCATATCACGGCTGCGCTGACCCGCGTCGGGCTTCAGGCCGAAGCCCGGATGATCGCGGCCGAGGCGGTGGCGCGCGGGTAATGTCCGCGGCGACCGAGGCGTTCCTCGCGATGCTTGCCGCCGAACGGGGGGCCGCGCTCAACACACTCGCCGCCTATCGCCGTGATCTGGAGCAGGCCGAAGATGCAATTGGCGATCTGGCCGGAGCATCGCGCGATGCGGTTTCCAGCCTTGCGGGTGAATGGACGAGCCTCGCGCCCGCCAGCGTTGCGCGCAAGGCATCGGCGCTGCGGCAGTTCTTCGGCTTTGCCATCGACGAAGGCTGGCGCAGCGATGATCCTTCGGGCGCGCTGCCGGCCCCGCGCACCCGCCGCCCGCTGCCAAAGGTCATGGGGCATGATGCGATCGCCGCACTGTTCGTCCGGGCCGAGGAAGAGGCGAGCGCCGATGATCCCAAAGCGGTGCGGCTGCTGACACTGATCGAATTGCTCTATGGGTCAGGCCTGCGCGCCACGGAACTGGTGGGCCTGCCGGTCCACGCGGTGCCGCGCGACGCGCCGTTCCTGACGGTGACAGGAAAGGGCGGAGCGACCCGGCTGGTCCCGGTCGGCGGTCGCGCGCTGACGGCGCTGGGTCGTTGGCTGGAGTTACGTCCAGCAGAGCCGCCGTCGCGCTATCTGTTTCCGTCGCGCGGGAAGGAACCGCATCTCAGCCGGGTGCGGCTGTTCCAGCTTCTTAAAGGCTTGGCCGGGCGAGCGGGGCTGGATCCGGCTGCGATCAGCCCGCACGTCCTGCGCCACGCCTTCGCCACGCACCTGCTGGAAGGGGGCGCTGACCTGCGCGTGTTGCAGACGATGCTGGGGCATGCTGACATTTCCACCACCCAAATCTACACCCATGTGGATAGTGCCCGGCTGGTTGCCCTCGTCAATTCGCGCCATCCGCTTGCAACGAAGGCAACATCGGACTAGCGCCGCGGCATGATTTCTTACCTCGATTTCGAGAAACCGGTCGCCCAGCTGGAAGAACGCATTACGCAGCTGCGCAGCGTCAATGCCTTGCACGACGTCGATGTGGCGGGCGAGATCGGCCGGCTGGAAGCCAAGAGCACGGAGCTGCTCGCCAGCACCTATGCCTCATTGACCCCGTGGCAGAAGACGCAAGTGGCGCGGCATCCGCAAAGGCCGCATTTCCGCGACTATGTGGCCCATGCTTTCAGCGACTTCATGCCGCTGGGCGGGGATCGGCTGTACGGCGATGATCAGGCAATCATGGGCGGTTTTGCGCGGCTCGATGGCCGCCGGATCATGCTGATCGGCCACGAAAAGGGCAACGATACGCAAAGCCGCATCCGCCACAATTTCGGCATGGGCAAGCCCGAAGGCTATCGCAAGGCGATCCGGCTGATGGAACTGGCGAGCCGATTCGGCTTGCCGGTGGTGACGCTGGTAGACACTTCGGGCGCTTTTCCGGGGATTGAAGCGGAAGAACGCGGTCAGGCCGAAGCGATCGCCCGATCGACAGAAGCTTGCCTTGCGCTGGATGTGCCGATGGTTGCGGTTATCGTCGGCGAAGGCGGTTCCGGCGGCGCTGTGGCGCTTGCCGCAGCGAACCGCGTGCTGATGATGGAGCACGCTGTCTATTCGGTGATTTCGCCTGAAGGCTGCGCGTCGATCCTGTGGCGCACATCGGAAAAGGCGGCCGAAGCGGCGCAGGCTATGAAGGTCACTGCGCAGCATCTCAAGCGCGACAATGTGATCGATCGCATCGTCAAGGAACCGGTTGGCGGTGCCCACCGCGATCCGGTGGTGGCCGCGCGGATGCTGGGTACGGCCCTGGTCGAGGAGCTTGATCTGCTCGGCAAGCAGACGCCGCAACAACTGGTCGCCGCGCGTGAGGAACGCTTCCTCGCCATCGGCGGCTGACCGGCCATCCCAAGTTAAGGTTCCGTTTGCCATCCCCTTGATGCAATAAGCTTTCCCGAAAAGTTGCGAACGGCAGCACGGGACAGGTGGAAAGGGACAGACCATGGCACGGATTTCACGCAAATGGCTCGCCTTCGGCGCAGCGTCAGTGACGCTCGCCGGGTGCATGGGCGCAGGCGCGCAGGTGCCCGCGGCATCAGCGCCAATCACTCCGCAAGAAGCGCAAATGGGCGCGCAATATCACCCTCAGTTCCTCGCCGAATTTGGCGGTGCGATGACCGGTACCCACGCCCAGTATGTGGAACAGGTGGGCAAGAATATCGCGGTGCAATCGGGCCTCGGCAATGCGCGTGAGAGCTTTACTGTCAGCCTGCTGAATTCGCCTGTCCACAACGCCTTTGCGGTGCCGGGCGGCTACATCTACACCACCCGGCAGCTGGTCACGCTCATGAACAACGAGGCGGAATTGGCTGCGGTGCTGGGGCATGAGGTGGGCCATGTTGCCGCGCGCCATTCGCAGCGGCGGCAAAAGGCGGCGCAGAAGAATTCGCTGCTGGGTGGAGGACTGGCAATCCTGTCAGGTCTGCTGCTGGGTGATTCCGGGCTTGGGCAGACCCTTTCAAGAGGCATCCTGCAAGGCTCTCAGCTTCTCACACTGAAGTTCTCGCGGAAACAGGAACTGCAGGCTGACGATCTCGGCATCCAGTACCTTAGCCGAGCGGGTTATGAACGACGCGCCATGGGCACGGTGCTGGCCAGCCTTGCG
The DNA here is from genome assembly GCA_041639595.1 of Porphyrobacter sp. Classification (GTDB taxonomy): domain Bacteria; phylum Pseudomonadota; class Alphaproteobacteria; order Sphingomonadales; family Sphingomonadaceae; genus Erythrobacter. The sequence continues at coordinate 4,514 of JBEQBX010000129.1, read as the reverse complement.
GCGCAGAATGCCCTCGATGCGCGGCTTCAGGGGCGCAATGCAGGCGTGCCGGAATGGGCATCGACCCACCCCGATCCTGCCAGCCGCGTGCAGAGCGCTCTCGCCAAGGCCGGGGCGGCGACCGGCGGTGTCAATAATCGCGACACTTTCCTCGCGCGGGTTGACGGGCTGCTATACGGCGATGACCCGGCGCAGGGTCTGATCGAAGGCAGTACCTTCATCCATCCCGAACTGCGGCTTGCCTTCACCGCGCCGCAGGGCTTCTACATGGTCAATGGTACGCGTGCCGTCTCCATTCAGGGGCAGGGCGGTCAGGCGCAGATGACCACGGCAGCGCATAACGGCAATCTTGAAACCTATGTTCGTCAGCAATTCACCGCCCTCGGCGGGCAGAACGCCAATCTGGCACCCCAGCAGATGGAGCGCACCACGGTCAATGGTTTGCCCGCGGTTTATGGAACGGCCAGGGTGAACAACGGGCAATCGCAAGTCGATGTGGTGGTGTTCGCCTACGAATTTGCCCGCGACAGGGCCTACCACTTCATGGTGATCGCTCCCGCAGGCCGAGCGGCGACGTTCAATCCCATGTTTCAGTCGATGCGGCGGATCACCCCATCAGAGGCGGGCGGCGTTGTGGCAAAGAAGCTGCAGGTGGTGACGGTCGGGCGCGGTGATACAGTGGCGAGCCTTGCGCAGCGAATGGCCTATCCCAGCGCGCAGGAGGAGCGGTTCCGGGTGCTCAACGCGCTAAGTGGGAGTGCGACGCTTACGCCCGGCCAGAAGGTTAAGCTGGTGGTGCGCGCGCGCTGATACCGTTGCACGCACAGGCAGCCTGCCGACGCGTTGCACAAAGAAAAACGGCGGGGATCGCTCCCCGCCGTTTTCTTGAAACGAAGGTATGAACCTTACGCAGTTGCGCCAGGAGCCATCTTGTCGTTCACGTTCTGGAAGGTGCCCGAAAGTGTGCCGCCCAGCGAAGTCATGGCGGTGATTGCCGCAACGGCGATCAGAGCGGCGATCAGACCGTATTCGATGGCGGTCGCGCCCTGTTCGTCACGGACGAGGTTCTTGAAAAAGGTCATGTGTTGTCTCCTGGTTGGTCGTCGCACCTAGCCCCTTCAAGATGCAGCAGGCTGATACCTTCTTAAATCGCTATCTATTGAGAAAACCCTAATGCCTGCTTCAACCCGGAGTTATCCATTCGCGCGGTGACTATTCAGCGGAGCGTTCGGGCCGCGGGCACAACGAAAAACGGCGGGGATTGCTCCCCGCCGTTTTCCTTGAACTGAAGATGCAAACCTTAGGCGGTGGCGCCCGGAGCCATCTTGGCGTTCACGTTGTTGAACGTGCCCGACAGCGTGCCGCCCAGCGAAGTCATGGCGGTGATAGCCGCGACGGCGATCAGAGCTGCGATCAGGCCGTATTCGATGGCGGTCGCGCCTTGCTCGTCACGGACGAGGTTCTTGAAAAAGGTCATGTTTGGTCTCCTGGTTGGTCTTCGTAACTTGCCCCCCGAGGTGTGGCAGGTTGATCTCCATTTAGATCGGGACCTGTTGAGAATTCACTAACGCTGCGCCCGAATTGTTATTGTCTTTTTACGCGCTGCCAAAACGGCGGGCGGCAGGTCTGGCGGGCATAACGAAAAACGGCGGGGATTGCTCCCCGCCGTTTTCCTTGAAACGAAGGTGTGAACCTTACGCGGTGGCAGCGCCGGCGCCGGTGCCCGGAGCCATCTTGGTGTTCACGTTGTTGAACGTGCCCGACAGCGTGCCGCCCAGCGAAGTCATGGCGCCAATTGCGGCGACGGCGATCAGAGCGGCGATCAGGCCGTATTCGATGGCGGTCGCGCCCTGTTCGTCACGGACGAGGTTCTTGAAAAAGGTCATGTGTGGTCTCCTGGTTGGTCTTCGGTATCCGCGCCCCCCTGTTCACGGTGGGCTGAGATTTTGATTAGATGCGAACTATTGATAAATTACTAACCGGATGAGGCGCCTGTTTCAGTTTGTCATTGCTCCGACACCCTCACTCTCGATGCGATCCCAAATTGCGGTGGTTGTCGCTGCCACATCTTGCAGCGACACGATCATCACGAGTGCGATCAGACCGAGGATCAGCCCATATTCCACGGCGGTTGCTCCCGATGTGTCATCGACAAATTCTTCGATTAAAGTCGATGACATTGGGACGCTCCCCTTCCTGCGTTCTGAACTGGCGTAAAATCACGGATACGGGTTAAGAAATGGTTGAAGAGGTCGCCGACAATGGAAAGAAAACCGACACGATGCGCACCTGGATAACGGTTGTCGCAGGCGCATTGCGCCGCGGCGACGGGCGCTGGCTGATGCAGCGCCGGCCCGCCGGCAAGCATCATGCGGGGCTTTGGGAATTTCCCGGTGGCAAGGTGGAAGGCCTCGAATTGCCGCTGCAATCGCTTGTCAGGGAGTTGTCGGAGGAGCTTGGCATTCGGGCTCATGCAGAACATTGCGTACCATCCGGATTTGCCGAGGGGGCGGGCGGAGACGGACAGCCGGGTCTTGTCATCCTGCTTTACATTGTGAGCGGTTGGGACGGCGAACCGCAGTCGCTTGAAGGAGGCGAAGTGCGCTGGTTTACGCCGGACGAAGTGCTTGCCCTTGATAAGCCGCCACTCGACGTGCGGCTTGCCGAAGGGCTTTTCGCAAATATCCCGATTTAAGCCGAACACCCCTTGCCAAGCCCGAATGACCCCCGTATGTGGCCCCCCTCAGCGCGCACCCGTAGCTCAGCTGGATAGAGCACCAGACTACGAATCTGGGGGTCGGACGTTCGAATCGTTCCGGGTGCGCCAACAAGGCCCGCTCCTTCGTCAGAAGGGGCGGGCCTTGTCGGTTCTGCAATTGTTCGGATCGCAGCGGCCGCTCGCGCTGAAGAATTGCCCTCAGTCGCCCACGCTGTCTTCAAGCGCGTGCATATCATCGTCAGACAGGCCAAAATGATGACCGGCCTCGTGGATCACGACATGGCGAACCAGTGCAGCAAATGTGACGCCGGTTTCTTCCATCTCAGCAAGCAGAGGCATGCGGAACAGCGTGATGACGGGAGGCAGCCCGTCGATGTCCCACTGCGATCGTTCGATCATGGCCACGCCCTCATAAAGGCCGGTGAGGTCATAAGGGTCTTCGATGCCAAGCGAATCCAGCTGCTCCCGGGTCGCGAATTCCTCTACCCGCAGGATCACATCGGTAAGTTCGCGGCGGAAAACATCAGGCAGCCGCGCCAGCACGGCGGCTGCAGCGGTTTCGAAATCGGCGGCGCTTGGCTCGTGCATCGCTGCTTTCGCGTCCTTTCGCATCTGCAAGGGGGGTGAATTGCCGGAAAAACATATTACATCTGTCTATGTGGGGACGGCATCAATCTCGCGCAATCAGCGTATCTGCATGGAACGCGAAGGCCGGTGGATGGTTGACGTCACTCGGGATCGACAGGTGAGGGGGCTCCGATCGAGCCGATGAGTGAGAAAGACGACAAACCCATGAACTACATTTCCGCCCACGATCACGACGAATTCGATCCGGAAAACCCGCTCGGCAAGCCCGAAGTGCCCGATAATGTGCAAGACGCGATCCGCACTTTGTTGGCTTGGGCCGGCGATGATCCGTCGCGAGAGGGCCTGCTTGACACGCCAAAGCGGGTAGGGCGCGCGTGGCTCGAATATTGTGAGGGTTACAAGGAAGATCCTGCGATCCACCTGACCCGGCAATTTTCGGAAGTCGGCGGCTACGACGAGATCGTGCTGCTCAAGGACATTCCGTTCCATTCACATTGCGAACACCACATGGCGCCAATCATTGGCAAGGCGGCGATTGCGTACCTGCCGCGTACCAAGGTGGTGGGCATTTCCAAGCTGGCGCGCGTTCTGCACGGCTATGCGCGTCGGTTGCAAATTCAGGAGCGGCTGACGGCCGAGGTTGCGCAGTGCATCTGGCAGCACCTTGATCCGGTTGGCGTGGCCGTGGTGATCGAAGCGCAGCATGGTTGCATGACGGGGCGCGGCGTCAAGACCACGGGCGTCAGCATGATTACCAGCAGGGTGCTGGGCTGCTTCCTTGATGACGATCGCAGCCGCAAGGAAGTGATGAGTCTGATGGGCTATTGACCTGCGCAGATGCAGCGAATGGCAGATTGAGTGCACTCATCCAGAGCTGCAAAAAATGCAATTACTCATGGGTGGAGCGGTGACAAGTAGCTGCTATCCTTGCGAAAGACATTTGCCACTATGGCGCTGTCCAAGCAGGAGAGGGCATCTTGAACAACTGTATCTTCCTCGGCGCGGCGATGGCGGTATGTCTGGCATCGCCGGCAATCGCGCTTGAACAGGAAGTGGTGATCGACCATTCTGCCGGTCCGATTGCTGCTGATTACACGGGCGCTGTCACCGTCAAGACCACTCAGATTGGGAGCGCAGGCGCTGACGGTCGGCCAAGCACCTTGGCTTGCCGCTGGACGGCTACCCTTCATGTCGAGCGTGTCGCGAA
>JBEQBX010000128.1:0-7699 GCA_041639595.1 Porphyrobacter sp. | reverse complement strand
GCTCAATCCTCTGATCGTCCATTCCCGCGCCCGCACCGCGATGGAGGCAGGCCTTCCCGCCGCCGACCTGTTCGCCGCGGCGGCCGCGCTCGCACCCAAGGATGGCGGCGTGCTGCAAGGCCATGCCGCTGCCCTGCTCGCCGAAGGCCGCGTCGCAGACGGCATTGCGCTGCTCGAAAGTGTGCTCGCCGCCAATCCGCTATGGGCCGATGGGCATCGCAGCCTTGCCGCCTTGCGCGGGCAGATGGGGGATGATCCTTTGGCGAGCGTCACAGCGGCGCTTGGCAGCCACCCCCGCGCGCCCGAATTGCACCACCTTGCCGTTTCAATTGCTTTGCAGGCCCGCGATCTGCGCCGCGCCCAAAGCGCCATCGCCGCCGCGCGGGCGGCGTTGGGAACGCCGGTCTGGCTCGCCCTGCTGGCTGCCCACGCCGCGTCGGAAGCCGGCTTGCTGGCAGAGGCTGACGGACATTTCGCCGCCGCCGGCCCGCCCGGAGATGCGAACGCGGCGTGGATGCACGCGCGGCACCTGATCCGTGCAAACCGTGCCAAAGCGGCCGCGGCTCTGCTGGAACCGCGCCTCGGCCTACCCGGTGCGATGGCGCTGTGGCCCTATCTGGCGCTGGCATGGCGGATGACAGGCGATCGGCGGACCGGCTGGCTGGAGGGTGAGCCGGGCCTTGTCGGCGTCCATGACATCGGCCTTCCCCCGGCAGACCTTGCCGCTCTTGCCGATCACTTGCGCGCCCTGCACCATGCCAAGGCTGACCCGCTCGACCAGTCGGTGCGCGGCGGCACGCAGACCGATGGCAACCTGCTGCTGCACACCGCAGCCCCGATCCGCGATCTGAAAGCGCGGCTGCTGGCTGCGGTGGAGCGCCATGTCGCGCAGCTCCCGCCGCCGCAGCGGGGGCACCCCACCCTGATTGCATCGCGCGCGCCCCTGCGGATCGCCGGATCATGGTCTGTGCGCTTGTCGAATGCGGGATTTCACACAGATCACGTCCATCCGCAGGGCTGGTTCAGCTCAGCGCTCTATCTCGCGCTGCCCGAAACATTGGGGCACGGCGCGGCGGACGATCATGCCGGATGGCTCAGTCTGGGCGAGGCGCGCGATCTGGTGCCGGGGTTGGAACCGCTGCGCCTGATCGAACCAAAGCCGGGCCGTCTCGTGCTGTTTCCATCAACAATGTGGCATGGTACGCGCCCCTTCCCGGCAGGTGAGCGGCTGACAGTCGCCTTCGATATTGCCCGCCCCCGACAGGATTGACCTTCATGAACCAGCCCGCCCCCCTCGCCGCCGCTCTGGCCCCCGCTCTGGCAGAAGCGATCCGCCTGCGTCAGGCAGGTGATGCTGCTGGCGCGCTGGCTTTGGCAGAGGGCCATGCCAGCCCCACCGAGGCCGGTGCACCCTTCCTCGCCATCGCCGGGTTGGCCGCGCTGGAACTGGGCGATGCGGGCCGGGCGATCACCCATCTGGAACCGCTGGCGCGGCTGCGTCCGGACGATACCGACATCCGTGCCGACTTTGCCAAGGCCCTGCTCGCCGCTGGCCGCGATGACGAAGCCCTGGCACTGGCAGAAGGTGCGCAAGCCCCCGATCTTGCCCGGATCGAAGCATGGGTGCGCCAACAGCGCGGCGAACACGGACCTGCCATTGCTGCTTATGCGCGTGTCCTCTCCGCCCACCCGGGCGATGCGGGAAGCTGGAACAACCTCGGCAATATTCACGCTGCGGCCGGGCGTTTCGACGATGCTATCACGGCCTTCGAACAGGCCATCACCCACCGCCCGGACGAGCCGGGAATGTATCTCAACCTTGCCGATGTGCTGCGCCGCGCCGATCTGGCCGGCCCGCGCCTGAAGGTTGCGCGCGATGCCGCGGAGATTGCCCCGGATAACCGGCTGGTGCAGACCGAACTCGGCATGGCGCTGGCGCATAACGAACTGCTGGATGAAGCCATCGCCGTGCTGGAAGCAGCGGTCACCAATTGGCCCGACTTCGGCGAGAGCCACCTTGAACTGGGGCGGCTCTACGAAGCGACCAACCGGACCGAGGCGCTCGCCGCTTTCCTCGCCCGGCTTGATCCCGCCGCCTGCCCACCCGAAGCCGCCTTCCTCCACGCATGGCTCGCCCAGCGGGAGGAACGCTTCGAGGACGCCGCTCGCCATGCCGAAGCGATCCCCGAAACAATCCACCCGATGCGGCGCGAGGCTCTGATCGGCAATATCGCCGAACGCAACGGCGATGCCGCGCACGCCTTTGCTGCCTTCACCCGCATGAACGCCGCCGCCATGGCAGAAGCTCCGCCGCGCTCCGGCCCAAGCTATCGCGAAGGGCTGGAGGCTGACATCGCCCGGTGGACGCCGGAATGGGCCGCCCACTGGGCACCCCGGCCCACCCCGGATCCGGCGCGGGGTGACCCCATATTCCTCGTCGGCTTCCCGCGTTCGGGCACGACCCTGCTCGACACCATGCTGATGGGCCTGCCCGAATTATGCGTGCTCGAAGAGCGGCCGATGATCGCGGAGGTTTCGCGGATGCTGGGGACGGCGGATCTTGCCGCGCTGACCGCCCAGCAATGCGGACAGCTGCGCGATGCCTATTTCTCCAGCGCCCTTCGTCATGGTTGGGACGGGCAGCGCTGGCTGGTCGACAAGCATCCGCTCAATATGGCGCGGGCCGCGTTGATCCACCGGATGTTCCCCGATGCCCGCTTCATCCTTGCCGAACGTCATCCCGCAGATGTGGTTTTGAGCTGCTTCATGGCCAACTTCACGCTCAATGCGGCGATGCGCAGCTTCACCGATCTCACCGAGGCGGCGCTCACCTATGACACGGTGTTTCGCGCGTGGCACAAAGCGGGCGCGCTGTTCCCCCTCCAGACTCGCGCTGTCCGTTACGAACGGCTGGTCGAAGACCCGGAAGGCGAATTGCAGCCGCTGGTGGAATGGTTGGGCCTCGCCTGGAATGACCGTCTGCTGGCGCACGAAACGACCGCGCGCGAACGCGGCCGGGTGCGCACTGCCAGCTATGCCCAGATCGGTGAGAGGCTCTACACCCGTGCGGCTGGCCGCTGGCACCGCTATGCCGATCAGCTTGCACCGGTGCTGCCGATCCTTTTGCCTTGGGCGCAGCGCATGGGATATGACGATTGATGCGCGGTGCGTTTGCCCTGGCAGGCGGGCAGGCGTAATCATGCGGGCCAAGGAGAGGGCTTCGCGCCCGCAAGGGAGAATACCACGATGATCCGTATCCGTGCCGCCGCAATGCCGGGCGTGCTTGTCGCACTGATTGCCGCCGCGCCGATTGCCGCGCAGGGTAGCAAGGGCGAAAGCGCCTATGTGAAGGCCTTGCGCGATTGTCAGGCCGACACCGATCCGGCCACCCGCCTTTCCTGTTACGATACCGCCGTTGCCGCGATGGTCGCAGCCAGCAGCGAAGGCGAAGTGCGGGTGGTTGACCGCGAAGACGTGCGCCAGACCCGCCGCAAGCTGTTCGGCTTTGCTCTCCCCGATCTCGGCATTTTCGGCGGCAAAAGTGACAAGGAAGACGCCGCGCAGGTCGAAGAATTCAGCACGCTCCAGACCACCATCGCCGCTGTGCGCCCGATCAGAGGATCGCTGGTGCTGACCACCGCCGAAGGGGCGGAATGGCAGCTTGACGAAATGCCCGCGCGGCTGATGCGACCCAAGGTGGGCCAAACCCTCGAAATCAAGAGCGGCGCTTTCAGCAGCTATTTCCTGCGCGTCGACGGACAGAAGGGCGTGAAGGGCCGGCGGGTACGATAACCGGCCCGGAGGCATCCGGAATTGGAGCAGCGCGGATATCGGACTGGCATCAACGCCGCCGCAACCTCCACGGGCCATGTCAAGGCTTCACGTCAAATGCGACCGACATTCTTTCTCCGGCCAAAATCGGCAAGGTTCCGTGCCACATCGTGGATGGGAACAACGTCAGCCAGCCGGGTTCCGGAGCGATAAGCCGGGTCGGCTCCAGCACGATCCCAAGTTCAGCCGGGGGCACCCCGAATTGCAGATAGCCCGCAGGTGGTGGCCCGCATTCGGCGACATCGGGCATGACAATGCACAGCGCCGAACTGAGCCAGCCCTGCGGGTGGACATGGTTGCTGTGGTATCCGGACCCCGTCAACCGCACCGACCAACTGCCGGCAAAACTGACCCGGCGGGGCCGGTGGCCCAGCGTCGGATGCCCGGGCTGGATAGGGCCCAGTTCCTCGATATAGCCCTTCACCGCCGATACTACACGGTGACGCAAAACGACAATCGGTTCTTCGATCCGTGCGAAAAGTGGCCCATCTGTCTGGCTGCCATGGCGCACAGATTGCCCCGGCGGCTCATGGGCGGCCTGATGCATGGCGCGTAGACACTCGATCAATCGCGGCAGTTCATCCTGACGATAGATCTGGATCCGTTTGATGAGCCGTTCATCACCGTCCAACGCTTTCCAGCGCGGATCATCCAGCAGGCGCCATGCCGTCGCCAGATACGGCCACAGCTTGCTCGCATCAGGAAGTGCAAGGCCGGTCTCAAGCAACGTGGCGGCGGCGGCAGCGCGGTTGGTGCGCAACAGATGCCGGGCCCCTCTCGATAGCAGGTCGCCGTTCTGCAGATAGCGCGGCTGGGAAAACAGGCCTGCGAAAAGCGCGTCGGCTTCTGCGTGATCATCCAGTTCGCTGGCACAGATCGCGCGGATCGGCTCCAGTTCGTCAACCTGGCCAAGAACCGCATCGGCTGCGCGCAAATCCTCCTGCGCGACTTCATAATTTTCGACGCGCAAGTTGCTATCAAGCAACCCGAGCCACAACGGTCTGGAGTGCGGGCGTGAAGCGAGCGCTTCCCGGTAGCTGCCTGTGGAGGCGGCTCCATAACCGCACTGTCGTTTCAGATCAGCCAGAACCTGATGGCCTTCAACCCAAAGAGGCGATGATCGGCAAGCCGTTTCAAGATCATCAATCGCGGCGGCAAATTCCTCGGCGGCAAATTGCGCGGCAGCACGCCCTGTCACGACACTCCTGTCTTCAGGTCTAAGAGCAAGCGCGCGGTTGAACAGGTCCACTGCGGGCAATCCAGCTTCCAGACTGACATGCGCCAGAGCGTGAGCGATCTTGCCATCTTGCGGGGCAAGGCGTGATGCCCGCTGAAGCGCGGAAATCGCCGCGGCATTGTCCAGAACGGACCGGTGAGCAAGCGCCAGACAGTGCCAGAGCACAGCCTCATCGGGCTGATGCCGGACGGCCTCGATCAGCAGGGCCTGCGCGCCCTCCGGATTATCGGCCTCGCGCATCTGAACAGACAGACGCGCCAATTCGTCGACGGACAGAGCTGAAGGGTTTGTCATGGTCTCGAGGTTATAGAGAAGCATCGGGGGCGTGCCAGCGCAGAGGCGCTACGGGTCACCGCAAAGCGCAAAAAAGGGGGCAGCCAGACAGCTGCCCCCCTCTTTTTGGGTCCGATCGGTCCCAGTCTGCGTTGATCAGAACGCGAACTGGACACCGAGCACGAAACGGCGACCAAGCGGATCGAAGACCGCCGGGAAGGTGTTGCCCGAGTTCGGCCCGGCACCACCAGCCTGCGCGCCGACGATCGGCGGATCGCGGTCGAACAGGTTGTTGACAGTCATCGTCAGGGTCAGGTTGTCCATCACCGACTGACGCAGCGCCAGATCGAAGTAGTTGAAGGCCGAGATGTCGCGGAAGGCACCAAGGAACGTTGCCGGACCACCGGTCGTCGGCGTGCCGACAGGCAGCTGCGGGTTCGGCGCAGCCGGTTCCACTTCCACCGCGCTGAGGTAACGCCAGAACAGCGAAACATCAGTACCGCGCGACGGCGTAGTGTAGGTCAGGCGCGTGTTTGCCGAGAATTCCGGCTGCGGGTTGCCGCAGTTCACGCTGAAGAACCCGACACACTCGCGGTTGATCGAGCGTGGGGTCGCCTGGAACAGGTTCTCGATCGTGTACGTTGCGTTCACGCCAAGCGAAATCTGACCGAAGTCGAAATCTTGCGCGGCATTAAGCGCGAAGTCCACACCCGAAGTCTCGATCGTGCCGAGGTTCGACAGACCAAGGAACGGACCGAAGGTGTTGGTTGCCGGGCCGCTCAGGCTGCCGTCCAGCGGGTTACGACGGGTCTGAGCGCAAGTCCCGGGAACCGGCGTCGGCTGGAAGCAACCGTCGATGATGTCGCCCTGCGTCGGGGTGGTGATCGCGTCCGTGACCTTGATCCGGAAGTAATCCACGCTGAACGAGAAGTTCGAGAGGAGATCCGGAGTAACGACCACACCGACCGTCAGGGTACGTGCCTGTTCAGCTTCAAGATCGGGGTTGCCGCCCGTCGTCTGCTGGATCTGACCCGCTGCCGGGCCGGGGATGTTACCAAGCAGGCTGGTCGGCGCGCCGACCAGTGCCAACTGGCCACGGCACAGATCAGGGAAGTTGGCTCCGCGGGCCGTAACATCGGCAAGCGTGCCCTGGCACGGATCCGAAGTGCGCCCGGTCAGACCGGTCACCTGCGGCTGGAACAGTTCGGCAATGTTCGGCGCACGGATGGCCTGAGTGTAAACACCGCGGAACTTGATGTCTGCGATAGGCGACCAGCTACCGCCAGCCTTCCAGGTCCAGGTGCCGCCCACCGTCGAGTAATCGGCGTAGCGAACACCAGCTTCGAGGGTGAGGTTGTGGAAGAACGGCTTGTCTTCAATCAGCGGAGCAACGGCTTCAAGGAAGAATTCCTTGGAGTCAAAATCACCGCGAAGGGGCAGAGCAGCCGCGCCGGCACCGAGCACTTCGCCCGGAACGCGGGACAGGCCGTCACCTTCGGAACCAGCCGTGTACCGGCGGTATTCAGCACCGAGAGCGAAGCCGATCGGGGTTTCCGCAAGCGGGCTGGCAAAGCCGACGTCGCCGTCGATCGTGCCGGACACGTTGAGGAAAGTCGTGTCGCGGAACGAACGGGTCGGAACGTCGATGAACGCGAACATGTCAGGCGTGATGCTGCCTTCCTGACCGAACAGGTTGAAGGGCACACAGCCAGCTGCCGAACCGGTCGGGCAGCCTGCAACGCCTTGACGCAGACGGCTCAGCAGACCCCAGCCTTCACGGACGTCGGTGGCATTGCTGCGGCCATAGGTGCCGTGAATGTCCCAGTTGACCGTCTCGGTGAGACCGCCGCGCAGGCCGGCGGTGATGTTGAACATGTCGGTTTCGAAGCGGTTGATGCGCGGACCTGCTTCGGTGAAGCGACGCAGAACCGCAACGTTCACCGGGGTACCGGCAGCAATCGCTGCACCGCAATCGGCGCCGGCCGGAATACCGCTGCCGTTGACGCCAACCGCAGACGAGCACAGGAAAGTGCGCTGCTGGGCAGACAGGAACGGGCTGTTGAGCGGGGTCGTGACCGTGTTGCCGAACGAACCCGACTGAGCCAGGTTCAGCTCGACGATGCTCTTTGAATACATCCCTTCGGCGTAGGCTTCGATATCGTCAGTGATCTGATAATCGGCCTGGGTGTAGATGCTGTACAGATCCTGCGGAGTCTGGAACAGGTTGATGGGGTTGAAGTTGAAGTTGTTCTGCGCCCCGGTTGCAAATTCACCTCCGGGGGTCACACGGCCGATGAAGGGGAAGCTGATCGACGCAGGAACGGCCGTCGGCGAACCTTCTTCGCGGCCCGTAACCGA
>JBEQBX010000127.1:0-7726 GCA_041639595.1 Porphyrobacter sp. | reverse complement strand
ATCAATAAGGCGACATCGCTTTCAGGGTGGGTGCGCCAATGCCGATCAAGCGCGGCCAGCAAGACCTGATAGCCCTTTCGCGGTTCGATTGTGCCGACCGCCAGAACGACCTTGTGGCTTTTTACCCATGCGCGCAGCTCTGCAATATTGGCTGGCAGTCCGCGGCTTGGATAGGTGGCGACAAGATCATGGCCAAGCGGAATAGTGGCGAAATCCGGTAAAGTCGGCTGCGCCCGGGCGCGCAGTGCCTGGCTCAGGCTCTTTGTCACGTCATCGGAAATGCCGATGCAAAGGTCTGCCTGCCGTGCCAGCACGCCGAGCCATCGCTTGAAGTTTTCGCCAGTTCGCGGCGAAAACCACCCGGGCTGCAGTACCGGCAGCAAATCGTAGACCATGATGTTGATGGTCGCGCCCTGGCGCTTGAAACGCCGCAGGTCGCTTTCGAGGTGCGGGAGGAGATGGGCTGCAAGGTCCAGCCCGAGAAAAACATCCCCCCGCCCAACTTCGACAGGCTGCCGGCCCATCGGACGGGACGAGGCATTGCGGATTTCACCATCGGGCAAGAGCAGCGCCTTGCAATAGCCATGTTCCTTGCTGGCAAACACCGGCTGGACGGTGATTGAAGGATCGACAGCCGAGGCCAGCTGGCCGAGCAGGGCGCGGACGACGCGCTGGATGCCGGTGCGTGCATCGCCTGTCACGATAACCGAAACATCGACAAACAGACGCCTGCCGTGATGAGCCGGTTCCGCCTCGAACTGGAATTTGCGCCGGGCCACGCGCCGCCGCAAGGCGGTGAGGGCTGACGTGACAGGAGGTGGCGGTGGCATGGACTTCATGGTGTCAGAACATCGCGACGGGGCATCAGGCGCGGCAAAGACGATTTTTCTGACGTCTGCACCAGACACGACGTCGCGCGGTCGGGTGCAAGCGTCAAAGGATGTTGGTCTTGTCGCCCGTAGCCAGGCGAAGCATCGAGTACATCGGCAAGTGGACCGCATTCAGCTGGGGGCCATAGCCTTGCCATGCAATCCACAGGGCAACCTGATCAATCGTCCACAAGTCAAAGACATGTGTTGAAGGATCAAGAAACAGGCTTTCGAGGAAACGTTGCAGCTGGGCTGCCATAGCTTTGCCCTTGGGGCCTGAATCAAAATATGCAATCCCGGCAGGTATTCGCGTCCATGGCACAAAGTTTGTTAGCGATGATTGCACGGATCCAAAGTCTGCATCCTTGCACCAACCGATGATTTCGTCCCAGCTCCAGTTGATCAGACAATCGGTTTCGGTCACCAGAATCGGTTTGTCGTACATCTCCAAAAGTCTGGGGAGCGAAATAAAGCGCGCAGAGGTGTAATAGGCAATCTTCACCTGCCGCGGCGCATTCGCCATCGGAACGAATTCGGTTGTGACATTGAATGCGAATTCGTTCTGGAGCTGGCGGGCGAGTTCAAGCGCCTCGGCATCGGGATCGACGATATGGACATGCATCAAGGTCCTCTCGTGTCCGGCAGTCGTCCGCGAACTGCGCACAACAGCCGCGCCGTAGCGTTTGAAGTAGGTGGCATCGCAAGAAACCAGATGGACAAGCTCGTCGATATCGCTGCTATCGCCTGTTTCCGGCAGAGGCAGCATTTCGCCAACCTCGATGAACTGCGATGAAAAGATACCGCGATTGAAGTGGATCACTTCCTGTCCGACAAGCGCCTTGGCTGCCTTTGAATACAGCTCGACAGCAGCTTCGACCCGGCCCTCGCTGACTTGCAGGTGGCCCGCATTGGTATAGGCACTGCCATCGTTTTCATCGGCCGCAAGCCTTTCTGCGATCAACCGATCCAGACGCGCTTGCCATCCGGGCAAGCGCGATCGCCCGATCTCGGCGCACAGCAGGTCGAAGAGCTTGCCATCAAGACCTTGCGTGTTTTCGTCACGCAGCCGTTCAGCAAGAAGATGCTCGGCTTCGTGATACCTTCCCAGCGCAATAAGGGACTCGGCAAAGGCCTCGTAATCAACGGCCATACCGTTCGACCGACCAAGGTTCGAGAACAGGATACAGGCCGCAAAGTCGTGCAAGCCATAGGCGATTGCCGCCATCCCGGCGTAATCGTCTGCCTGTTCACTTGCGGTCGGCAGGGATCGGCCATCATGCTGGACGCCAATGGCAGACGACGAAACAAGTTCGGTTGCCGCCTCGAAAAGTCCGACCGATACCGCTGCCGGAGCCTCACCGCAGGGCACGACCAGTTCGGCGCCATAGGATTCGCACCCGGCCAGTGCAGCGTAGCGACGGAACGCGTTCCAGCCCGGGCCCGTCACAGGCAGCCGATGGAGCTGGCCCCCTGCATCGATGGTGAGATGCAGATTGCGGTCTTGCGAAACACCCTGCGTCGTGAAGCCGTGGACGCGGACAGACAGCAGGCCCAGGTTCGGGTAATGCACCGCCGTGACATCTTCGATCGTATCCCCCGGGCGAGGGACAAGAGCGACAATGTGATCCGGTGCCGGTTCATCCAGATAGGCTGCGCAGTCTATCAGATGACGGGCAAGCTCCATCTTCAGCGGCGCGGGGCAGGGCAGGTGCACCGCTTTGTCGAATGCCGCCTTGGCCGCAGCGTAACACCCGATGTTGAACAGCGCGATGCCAAGGTTCCGGTGAGCCCAGAATGACTCGCTGTCGATCTCGCCTGCCTTACGATAGGCCGCGATGGCCGGGATATCCCGGTTTGTCCGGGTCAGAAGATCACCCATGACAACATGGAACAAGCCGCTGGCGCCGTGAACCGGCTCAAGTTCCGTCATGATCCGGACGGCTATCCCGGGAAAACCGCTCGCTCTCACATGATCGACGACACGCAAGGCGAGCGAAAGATCGCCCAATTCGCCCGCAAACGCGACCATCGCTGCCGGCAGCAGATCATCACCACTCTCATGCTGGGCCAGGCCCGAAAACATCGTCGCGAGGCTTTGAGATCTGTTTTCCATCGTTTCACCCTTGGCCGCTTCCACTTCCGCTTCGACAGCGACGACCATATCTGGAACCGCCTCTCCGTGATCCGGAGCTTGCGGTAGCGAAGTGCTGCTCACCGTCTGCTGCATGCTATAAAGCTGGTAAGCATCATCGACGCTGGCAAAGCTTCGCAACACACCGGATTCAAGAACGCTTGCCGAGGTGCAGACTTCGCGCACGAAGTCTGCGTGGTGAGACACGATCAACAAAGCGCGATCTGCACGCTTCACAAAGAGCTCATCGAAGCATTTGGCCTGGAACCGGCTGTCACCGACGGCGATGACCTCGTCGATTAGAAAGCAATCGAACTCCACGGCCATGGACACGGCGAAAGCCAGCCGCGCGCGCATACCCGACGAGTACGTCTGCAAGGGTTCACGCAAGTAACGCCCTAATTCAGAGAATTCCTCGATGTAATCGATCTTGCTCCGGGGATCGACGTTGTAGAGCCGGCAGATGAAGTTGAAATTATCGTAGCCTGTCAACTTCCCGAGGAAAGCTCCGCCGAATGCGAGCGGCCAGGAGACAGACATATGGCGATGGATAATTCCCGAAGTCGGCGCCTCTGCACCGCTGATCAGGCGGATCAGTGTGGATTTGCCCGCACCGTTACGGCCCAGGATGCCCATCCGCTGCCCGGGTGTTACCGTCAGATTGATATTGCGAAGGATGGGGACGTCCCGGCCGCCGCTGCGGTAGCGCTTCGAAACGTTTTCGAGGCGTATCATTCAGGCACTACTTTGCTGGCAATTGACCGGATTTGTAGCAATCCGAGGAGCAGCAGGATCATGACAGAGAAGGTCATGTAGCCGGCATCATAAACGGCGTTGATCTGGCCGCCGAAGTACCCTTCTCTGATCATCTCCACGCCATGGACCATGGGCAAGACCAGAACGAAGTCTTGCGCGGCCTGTGGCAAGCTATCGACAAGAAACGCGGCGCCCGACAGAGGGAAGAGCAGGTACGATGCCGGATGCCACAGCTTTTCGATGAGTTCGTAGTCTTCGGAAAGCGCCCCAAGAAAGAAGGCCAGTGACATCCCGAATAAGGCCAGCATCGACCAGCCAAATGCAATTCGCAAAATATCCTCCGGCGGCTCGAGCCATCCGATTGCAATGAACGTCAACGACAACACGATGAAGGAAATCGTAGCGCCGCCCGCCTCGATCAGGATGCGGGCGAGGTAGATATCAATGATTTTGATATGCCGGTGGTTCATGATGGCCAGATTGTGGGTCACGGCCAGAATGCAGCGGCTCGGCATGTTGCGCCACAGAAGCACGCTGGAATATCCGGTGATGGCGAAGGCTACGATCGGGAGGTCGGAGCCATGCACGGACTTGGTGGCGCTCCAGAGCGCCGTCACGCCGAGCGTGAAGAGCATCGGCTCGGCAAAGAGCCACAGGAAGCCGATGTTGTGACGTCCGAAGCGCGTAAGCATCTCGCGCATCAACAGAGCGCCGATGACCCTTTTCTGGACTTGCCAGGCTTGTGAAAGAGCAAAGGGTGCCATTGGACTAGTTCCGGTGTTCCCGAACTCCGGCCAGCAACATCGTGAGAATTCCCCAGGCTACGAGGCCGATAATCAAGGTGGCCAGAATTCCGCGGACGCGGCCCGGCTCCAGGGCATCGTCGGGCAGGCTCGGCTGGGCGACACGCTCCACATAGGCGCCTTGCCGCCGGGCCTCATTCCGCGCGTCTTGGAGGGCGGCCAGCGACAGCCCGAGTTGCTGGTCGGCGAATTCGCGCTGAACCTGAAGGCGCTGATACTCGGCCGCCGCCTCCGAGAGCGAGCCGTTGCTACCCGCGACCGCACCCACTTCCTGCTGGATCGCGCGCTGCAGGCCCGCAATACGCACCTTGAGCAAAGGGATCTGAGGGTTCTGGTTTGCTGCCTGCGAAAGCTGGAGCAACTGCATGCGTGCGCCGATCAGCTCGTCCTGCAGCTTTGAAACCATCTGCAACTGGACCGTGGCTTGCTTTTCGGGGTCAATCACGCCTTTGCGATTGCGATAGGCAGCCAGCGCCTGACCGGCTTCGGCTGCCTGCCTCTTCGCCTCGGTCACTTCCTGCTCGGCGAAACGGACCAAATCCTGTCGGCCGCGCGCGTTCAACTGGTTCACCAGCGTTTCGGCGCTCTGGAGTAGGCGGGCGTTGATGGCCTGCGCTTCGGCGGGGCTAAAGGCGCGCACGGTCAGGATGGTTATGCCCGTTTCGCTATCGAACGCGGCATCGACCTTGCTCCTGTAGAACAGGTAGAGATCTTCGAATGAGCCTGACCATCCCAGCGGATTGAAGCGGTTGAAAATCGAGACATCGGGATCGCCCCACGCCTTTGTCGCGTAATTGTCGCCATTGATCGCACGCAGCGCGTCGCGTGAGGCAATGAAGCCCTGTGCTGCGCGAACCTCCTCGCTGGCGCTCGAAAACCCCGCGCTGCCAAGCAAGAGGCCGATCCCGCCCTTCTGGGGCTTTTCCGGACTGCGCACCACATAGCGGCTTTCGGACACATAGACGTCCGATGCAAAAACGCCGAAATAGAACACAGAAAACACTGTCGGGGCGACGACCGTCAGCCAGAAAAGCAGACCCAATCGCTTCAGCTTTGCAAACAGGCTTTCGCCTGCTGGCTTGACCTCCGTGACAGCGAACTCGCGGCCTTCGCTTGCGCGATCGGGCCGGCCGTCAATCGGGATGACGTGCGAAGATTGTGGTGCGATATCTTCCATGAACTTCACAATCTATGTCTCTTAGATACCGCGCTTGGCGTCACCTTCTGAGGCGACCCTGCCGGGTCAAATGGGCAAGCGGATAAAGGCGGTTCCCGTAAATATGGTTTCGCATTCGCGGGTCAACAAGGTTCGCCTCCTATCGCCGCCCATCATCGAAACCGGCCCGCTCGTCAAGCGCGTCGCCGGTTCTGGCTGCGAAGCAAACAGTTAGGAGACCGTTGCTTTTCTACGCTGAAACGATCTCGAAGGTGTGCTAAAGGGGCACCCTTGTTTTGACAGGTTGCCAATCGGGTGGCAAGGGGTGGGCTTGATCCGATCGCCCGAAATGATGCCCATCGCTTCGAACACATGTTTCCTGCTGGACGCTTTGTAAAATGATCCGTTTCCGTCTCGGCCGCGCCCTTGTTCTGGCTGTATCCAGCCTTGCGATTGTATCGTGCCAGTCGTTCGGGCCAAGCCGCGCGAACATTGAAGGTGCCACCTCTGTCCCCGCCCAGGCAGGGCAGGTGCCAGCGCAGATTAGGGTTGTCCGGGTCTCGAGCGAGGTGACAGACCAGCTCCCCGCTGTCCGCCGGGCGCCGGCCTTCTTCGAGGCGTTGCAAGGCGCAACCCCAGTTGGCACCACCGTCGATGTCGGGGATGCACTAGAGATCACCATCTGGGAAGCCCCGCCCGCCACGCTTTTCGGCGGCGGCATGGCAGACACCCGCATCGGCACGTCGATCAGCACGGCCCGGCCGACTACCCTTCCTGAAGCTCTGGTGGGGCCTGATCGCACGATTTCGGTGCCATTTGCCGGAACGATAACCGCAGGTGGAAAAACCCTGCGCGATATCGAGGCCGAAATCGTGAGGCGTCTGCGCGGCAAGGCAAATGCACCACAGGCGCAGGTTCGTCTGGTTCGCAATGCAACCGCGACCGTCACAGTCGTGGGTGAAGTAGGTCAATCGGCGCGCCTGCCTCTTACCCCGCGCGGTGAACGCCTTTTGGATGTTCTGGCGCAGGCCGGCGGGGTCAAACCGCCGGTCAACTTGACCACCATCCAAGTGACGCGGAGGGGGCAGAACTACCGGATGCCCTTGTCCGCGGTGATCGAGCGCAGCGAAAACAACGTCATCCTTGCCAAGGACGATGTCATCACCGCGCTATACCAACCCTACAGCTTCACGGTGCTGGGCGCGGCGGGGCGCAATGATGAGATCCGGTTCGAGGCTTTCGGCATTACGTTGTCGCAAGCACTCGGCCGCTTCGGCGGTCTGCAGGACGGCCGCGCAAATCCGCGCGGCGTGTTCCTGTTCCGCTGGCAGGATCGCAGCGATCCGGCCCGCCTGGCGGATCCGGTGATCTACAGCTTCGATCTGAAAGATCCGGCGGTCTATTTCATAGCCCAGCAGTTCCGCATGGAAGACGGCGATCTGATCTACATCACCAACTCGCCGGTGGCCGAGTTGCAGCGTTTTGTCGGGATCATATCCCAGACAATCCTCCCTGCCGCGACCGCCATCACAGTTGTGGATCAGGCGTCGAACTGATTTCGTTGCAATGTACGTCAAGGATAACGACGCGCCGCTGCTGATCGATGTTTCGCGCCTGGTGTGGCGCCGCTGGAGCGGAACTCGCGCGACTGGCATAGACCGCATCTGTCTTGCTTGGCTCGAAAATTATGCGCCTCGTGCGCAGGCCGTTATCGTTCATCGGCGGGGCAAGACGATTTTGCCCGAAGGCACGTCCCGCAAGCTGTTTGACCTGCTTCTCAGGCCTGAGCGTTCTAAGCGGGATATGCTGAAGTTTCGGTTGGACATGATTCGTCTTGGCCTAGGCCACGGCACGTCTCTTCAGGATCGTCTCTCCGGGCGCGGGCGTATCTGGTTGAACGCGGGACATACGGGGCTCGACGTCCCTGGCCTTGCCGAATGGTGCCGACGCCGCGAACTCCGGCCCGTGTATCTTGTGCACGATCTGATTCCCATCACCCACCCACACTTCT
>JBEQBX010000126.1:0-7809 GCA_041639595.1 Porphyrobacter sp. | reverse complement strand
CGACGGAATGGGTGAGAGCCGATGACGCCAAGATGACCTCGCACAAAAGACCTTGCCAACAACGGCAAGGCTACGAGGCAACGCTTGGGCTTTTCTCGGCCTGAACGGGAGGTTGCTTCGCCCCGTCACCGATGGTTTAGAATGCAGAGCAGGCCTCGGCAAGGTCTAAGCGGAAACACAGGCACTCTTCCAGATTCGGCCGTCGGGAGGCGCGACTCCGAGAGCCGCTCCTTTTCGAAGGGCTTCCTGAACGAGTCGCAAAGGTTCAGGGTGTGTTCACCACAGTGGTGGGGCAGGGTCGGCGCAATGTGTCCGGCTTTGAACCTAAGCTGTTCGATTCACGGATGGCACGAGAGTGTTTCGGCGGCAGGGTGACTGAGCAATCCTATCGGAAGTCCAGCGCCAGACTTGTCTGCGCTGCGAGCCACTGCCGATCAAGCTTACGACCTGGAGGCGTCAGCGAGCCCAGCAGCGGGCGATCAGGTTCGACAACGGCTTGCTGCACCGCCAGCCTCCCACGATAGCCGCGCCGCTCGAGATCAGTTGCGATCGCCAGTACGTCACCTTCGTTCAGCAGCGCGTCGTGGACGGTAGTACGCACTTCGAACGTAACGCGATCCTGTCGGCACAGCAGATCGAGCGTGCGGGCGAAGCGGGGGAAGGCGACAGTGCCGGTGACAGCACGGAACCGTTCCGGTGGTGCCTTGTAGTCGAGTGCGACATGATCGATCAGCATGCGATCCAGCATCTGCGCGACTACATCGGGGCGCAACCCGTTAGTATCAAGCTTGACCGCAAATCCCATCGCTTTCACTTGGGCCGCAAAGTCGCCCAGACCGGGCCAGGTGGTCGCCTCGCCGCCCGACAGCACCACCCCCTCCAGAAGCCCCTGCCGTCTCCGGAGGAACGCCAGTGCATCGCCCTCACTCAGCTCTCCCTTGCCCAGCACAATTTCCGGGTTGTGGCAGTAACCGCAGCGCATGTTGCATCCCGCTACCCACAGTATGCAGGCGCTGCGATCGGGAAAATCGAGCAAGGTGAAGGGCGTGATCGCATGGAACGGGTGCGTCATCCGGGATCGCTTGCGCTCCGGCCCGTCGCGTTCAGCCAGCGTGACCAAACAGGTCCTCCATCATCGCCGCATCCTCGGTAAAGTGACGGCGCTGGCGATGTTCGCCGACCTTGCCCTTGTTGAAGCTGTCGACCGGTCGGAAATAGCCCATCACCCGCGTCCAGACCTTCGTGTGCTTGCCGCATTGAGGGCATTCGGGCTGCTCGCCCGCTAGATAGCCGTGGGTGTCGCAAACCGAAAACACCGGGGTCAGCGTGACATATGGCAGGCGATAGCGGGTCAATACGGTCCGCAGGAACCCGCGCGCCGCATTGGCGCTCGACAGCTTCTCGCTCATGTAGAGGTGCAGAACCGTGCCGCCGGTGTATTTGCATTGCAGATCGTTCTGCAATTCCAGCGCTTCGAACGGATCCTCGGTATGATCGACCGGAATTTGCGAGCTGTTGGTGTAGTAGATATTCTCGCCGCCTCCCGCTTGCAGTATGTCGGGAAAGCGTTTGCGGTCTTCCTTGGCAAACCGGTAGGTGGTGCCTTCTGCCGGTGTGGCTTCGAGGTTGTAGAGGTTGCCGGTCTGCTGCTGATAACCGACGAGGCGCCCGCGCATATGATCGAGAATTGCGAGCGCCATTTCGATGCCGTTAGGCACGGTGAGATCGGCGTCATCGCCGGTGAAGTTGCGCACCATCTCGTTCATGCCATTGACCCCGATGGTCGAGAAATGGTTGCGCAAGAACGGCAGGTAGCGCGCGGTATAGGGATAGAGCCCACGATCATACAGGCCCTGAACGAAAGCGCGCTTCTTCTCCAGGGTGGAACTGGCGATGTCCATCAGCCGGTCGAGTTCGGCCATCAGCCCACCAATGTTGCCTTTGAAGCGATAGCCAAGCGCCGCCATGTTAATGGTCACCACACCCAGCGATCCGGTCATCTCGGCAGAACCGAACAGTCCGTTGCCGCGCTTGAGCAATTCGCGCAGGTCAAGCTGCAAGCGGCAGCACATCGAACGCACCGCGCCCGGCGCATAGGCTTCGGGATTGGGACGCCGCTCGCCGGTGACCGGATCACGCAGATACTGGCTGCCGATGAAGTTCTGGAAGTATGACGATCCGACCTTGGCGGCATTGTCGAAGATCGCGCTGGCCACACGGCTGTCCCAGTCGAAATCCTCGGTGATGTTGACAGTGGGGATCGGGAAGGTGAAGGGCTGGCCGGTGGCATCGCCTTCGGTCATGATCTCGTAATAGGCGATCACAATCTGCTCCATCTCGGGGGCGAAATGAGCAAAGGTTAGGTCTTCCAGACTGCGCAGCCCGAGATCGCGCTGGCGGGCGCGGTCGAGCAGGGCAGTGTCGTCCAGCCCCGAAAACAGGTGACGATCGTGCGCGGTCGGGTAGAGATCGCGCAGGTCTTCGGGCACGGTGATGTCGAGCGTGATGTTGGTGAACGGCGACTGTCCCCAGCGCGCCGGCACGTTGAGGTTGTAGACGAACTGGCGGATCGCTTTCTTGATCTCGGCAAAACTCAGATTATCGCGGAAAACATAGGGCGCCAGATAGGTGTCGAAGCTGGAGAAAGCCTGCGCGCCGGCCCATTCGGATTGCAGGATGCCGAGGAAATTGGCCATCTGCCCCAGCGCCTCGCGGAAATGGCGCGGCGGGCGCGAGGACACCCGGCCTGCCACCCCGTTGAACCCGTCATTGAGCAGCGCTCTCAGCGACCAGCCAGCGCAATAGCCGGTGAGGCTGTCCAGATCGTGGATATGGATGTCACCCTGACGGTGGGCGAGGCCTTCTTCGGGTGCATAAACCTGATCTAGCCAGTAGTTGGCGATGACCTTGCCCGCGACATTACTGACGAGGCCAGCGTGCGAATAGCCGACATTGGCGTTGGCCTTGATCCGCCAGTCTGCGCCAGAGATATATTCATCGATTGTGGCACCGCAATCGATGCTGCGGCCGGAGGAAGGCGCGGTTCGCAGAGCGGCGATGTGATCAGCAACGGCAGTGGACGGCATGGCAAGTTACTCCCGAACATTTTGTGGCATGATTGGTAGATGGACCACATCATCTAGTGGTGAACCCTTCTAGAGCGGCGTCAGGGATATGGATTGACATTCATCAATCGGGTTACCCGTGACGCGATTTTTCCTACGACGCGGCGACCTTTGCACAACATACAAGGCCGCCCCCTGACCCAAGGGCCAGGAGGCGGAAAGGTCACTCCTTCGGGAGGGACGGGAGTGAACGGAGCTTTGCGTGTCAGGCAGCGACCGGGTGGCCGCCTTCCATCGCGTGGAGGATGCGCGGGTCGTCGGTCAGCGGAATGCCGACCTCTTCGTACCGCGCACGCACCCGCGGCGTGATCAAGCCGACGCGGGCCAGCGCGGGCAGCATCAGGTGTTCGAGCGAATGGATCTGCCCCGGCGGCAATTGCCGCGTGATGCCGAGCTGCTCGGCCTCCTTCAAGCCGGCGAAGAAATCATCCGCGTCAATCTCGCAGTTCTCTAGCACCAGCATGAAGCCGGGATCGACCCGGCTGGCGATGGTGCCCGCGGTCCCGGCAAAGGCGAGGATCTTCACCGCCTCGAAGGCGAAATCGGCAAGGTCTTCCACCTCGTCTTCGGCCAGTGCGCCGATCACCGGAGCGAGATAGGCATGGCCGAACGACACATGACGGGATTCGTCGCGCATCACGTTGAAGGTCAGCTGCTTGAGCAACTCGCACTGGGTCGAACGGTACATGTTGTTGAAGGCGCCCAGCGCGAGGCCCTCGACGATCATGTTCATGCCGATCATGATCTTCTCGTAACGATCGGCCTTCAGTGTCGCGTCGATCAGCTGCTTGAGCCAGCCCGACATAGGATAGACCATCGCCACCTTGTCGCAGTAACGGGCGAACACCTCGACATGGCGGGCCTCGTCCATCGTCTGGGTCGCGGCATAGAGCTTAGCGGTGGCATCAGGAACCGAGTGCGTGACGCAGGCCGCTGTCATCAGCGCGCCCTGTTCGCCGTGCAGGAATTGCGACAGCATCTGCGCGGTCGAATGGGCGGTGAAGCGTTCCTGCTGCGACTTCGACAGCTTCCGGAAGAACGGCATCCGGTGATAGATGTCCTGCTCGTCATTGATTAGCGGCTTCGACGGATCGACCGCCATGTCCCACGGCAGGCGCTCGTCGCTGTTCCACTGGTCCTGCTTGGCGCGGCGGTAGAGATCCTCGATCTTGTCGCCCGACATCAGGTAATCGAAGGTCCAGGCGATTTCGAGCGGGCTGCGATAGATGTCGTCGGGCGCCTTGCCCTTGAGCCAGTGTGGCAGGGTGTCTGCCGGTTCGCGTTCCTTGACCAGTTCCATCGCTCTCTCCCTTTATGGTGTCCGGGTGTTCAATATTGGCGCGCGGGCAATTGGACGATGATGCCGTCGAGCGCGGGGGTGACCGGGATCTGGCACGACAAGCGGCTGCGGCTGTCGACGTCATAGGCAAAATCGAGTGTGGCGCGTTCCAGCTCGTGCATGGCGGGCAGGCGCGCAGCGTCCTCTGCCGCGATGTAGCAATGGCAGGTGCCGCAGGCGCAAAAGCCGCCGCAATCACCCTCGATCCCCGGAACCTTGTGCATGGTGGCGGCCTCCATCAGGCTGATGCCGTCGGGGCTGGCGACTGTGTGCGGCGTTCCATTGTGTTCGACATAGGTAATCATCGGCATTGGTGATGAAACTCCGCTTGCTGCTGACACTCGTGTAAGCAAGCCGAGGCCGCTCGGTCATTGATATATGTCAAGGCAACCTTCGCGCTCAGCGGGCATGGGGCGACCATCGAAATCTCTGCGCGAGGCTGCCATGGCCAATCCCGGCTCGTATAACCTGTTCCTGCGTGCCACTTTCGGGATCGAGCCGGGGAGCGAGCTTGCCCGCAAGCTGGGCGAACTGGCCACGCAGGTGCAGATCACCCGCGGGCAGACAGTCGAAACCGATCCCGATGCCGCCACGCTGGTTTTTCTGACCGAAGGCGCGACCAAGCTGAGCGCGCTGGCATCACGCGGGCGGCACCAGATCGTCGCGTTCCACTTTGGCGGCGATATCTTCTCGGTCCCGCCAGTAGGGCTGCATCGTCATGTGGTCACCGGACTGTGCGACAGTGCGCTGACGCTGTTTCCGGCAGCGGCCTTCTATACCCGCGCGGCGGCCAGCCCGCGGGTGATGCGGACGCTGCTCGAACGCACCCAGACCGCTCTGTTCCGCTGCCGAGACAAGGCCGTAAACCTCGGTCGCAAGACCGCGCGTGAACGGCTCGCGGGCTTTCTGCTGGGCATGGCAGAGCGGCTCGAATGCCCCGATGGCGAGCCCGGCTGCATCGATCTGCCGATGACGCGCCGCGATATCGGGGAGAGCATCGGCCTGACCATCGAAACCGTCAGCCGCCAGTTGACCGATTTGAAAGAGGACGGGATCATCGACACCCGCGGGCGATCCTGCATCATCCTCCATGATCTGGCGCGGCTGGCCGAGCAGGCGGGAAATGTCGAACCGCGCCAAGCTGTCACGGCTATACAGCCTGCCGAACCAGCATTTGCGCCTTCCTGAGCGCGCCTAGATCAGCCCGTGCGCCCCGGCCATCGCGCCGAGCGTCGTGATCAGCGCAGCGACTGAAAGCACCCGGTGCACCCACACCATCCGCTGCCAATCGGCCGCCGGATCGGGCGAATGGGCCATGCGATGGTGCAGCACCAGCGGCTCGGCCACGAACAGCATCAGCGCAAACACCAGCCACAGCGCAACCATCGCGTGCATCCACCACAGCGCCGGATCGGCAAAGCGCCACCACAGGTCCGCCTCCCACGTCATCCACAGCCCAGAGGCCCCTGCCAGCAGCACCCAGAATTGGGCTTGCGGGGCAAAGCCCTGCTCGATCCGGTGGAAGGCGGCGAGGCGCGCTGCGGGCGCTTCGCTGTGGGCGATGGCGGGCATCACCACGAATGTGACAAACCACACCCCGCCGATCCAGCCAACCACCGAAGCGACATGCGCCACGCGGGCGAGAGTGAACCAGTCGATGTCCATACCTGATGATCTAGCGGCCCTGTGCCGCGCCATCCTTGATGCAGATCAATTACGCTGGCGGACGCAGGGGTATTTCACGCAGCATGAATCAAGCATCGCTCCCCCTGCTCGCCCTCATCGTCACTCTGGCGCTGCCGGTTGCCGCGCAAGCCGAAACCGCGCCGCCGCCTGAAGCCGATGCCGTCACCCTCGATCCCTATGGCGATCTGCGATACCGGATCGAAGTGGTCGATCAGGACGGGTTGCCGGAAGATGCCGCCGCTTCGACACTGCGAATCCGGGCCGGGTTCAGGCTGGGCGACTGGCACGGCTTCAGCCTGCAGGTCGAAGGCGAGGGGATCGTTTGGTTGGGGCCGGAAGATTTCAATGACACGGTCAACGGCAAGGCCGCATTCCCGGTGGTGGCGGACCCGGAATCGGTGCAGCTCAATCAGGCATTTGTCCGGTGGAAGCCCCATGCCGCCGTCGAGCTCGCTGCGGGGCGGCGGGCGGTCAATCTCGATAACCAGCGCTGGATCGGCTCGGTCGATTGGCGCCAGAACGACCAGACGCTGGATCTGGCGCAAGTGACACTGCGCCCGGCCAAGGGCGTGGCGATCGACTATTTCAACGCCTGGCGGGTCGACCGGATCTTCGGCGAGGATTCGCCGCAAGGGGTGTTCCGCGATACCGATATCAATGCAGCGCGGATCGCCTATTCGGGCAGCCCGATCGGCACGGTGTCGGCCTATGGCTTCTGGCTCGACATTCCGTCGCACCCCGGCAGTTCGTCTCGCACCATGGGGGTGCGGCTGATCGGCGATCAACCCTTGGCCAAGGGCGCAAAGCTGCTCTACGCCGCCGAATATGCACGGCAATCCGATCATGCGGCCAATCCCGCCAATTTCGCGCTCGATTACCTGCTGATCGAGCCGGGCGTGGCATTCGGCGGTTGGGCGGTGAAGGCGGGGCTGGAGCGGCTGGAGGGCAATGGCGCGGCGGCCTTGCAGACCCCGCTGGCGACGCTCCACGCCTTCAACGGCTGGGCCGACAAGTTCCTCGTCACCCCGCCGGATGGCCTGCGCGATCTGTATGGCGAGGTCGGCTACAAGTTTGCAGGCGGCGCTTTGAAGGGCCTAACCCTGCGTGCGATCGTGCATGATTTTGCCGCGACGCGGCGCGATGCGGCTTACGGGCAGGAGCTTGATCTGCTGGCGGTCTACCCGATCCGCACCAATCTCGTTCTGCTCGGCAAGTTTGCGCACTACGCGGCAGACGGCTTTGGTGCCGATACCACCAAGGGCTGGCTGTCGCTGCAATTCAGCTTCTGAGGGCTTGCAGCCGGTGCCATTCCTCGCGAGTGAGTTCCCAGTAGCGTGAGCGGCGCAGGCTGCCATCCGGGCGGATGCTGTCGCGCTCACCAATGAAGCGGAAGCCGGCCGCCTCGATCACGCGGGCCGAGCGATGATTGTCGAGCGCGGCGGTCAGGCCGATCAGCTGCACGCCGAGGTGATCGAACATCCACCCGAAACTGCGCGCCGCGCCAGCCTTGCCGGTGCCGCGGCTCTGGGCAGCGGCGCGATAGGCTCCGCCGATCTCGGCGGCGGAATGCTCGGGCCAGATGGTGAAATAGGAATAGCTGGCGATGCCGCCGCCGTCACCGGGGAGCACGGCCAGCACCGCCTCGCCGCCGTGCTGGCG
>JBEQBX010000125.1:0-7889 GCA_041639595.1 Porphyrobacter sp. | reverse complement strand
GACGCTCTTCCGATCTCATCCGGTCAGCGCAGGCGCGCCGCTTGCCGTGCGCTGCTTCCAGCTTTCCGGGCAATAGGCGTCAAACAGCTCGTACGAGAGCGAGGCGATGACCGTGAATTGCTCTGCGCGCGCGCGGGTGAAGAAATTACTGTGCCACATCGCCGCCGGCAAGGACAGTTCGCCTCCAGGGGCCGCCTTCAGCAATCCGTCCGGTTGCCGCGCAAGCCGCATGAAGTGGCTCATCCCGACATAATGCACGATGTCCTCGCGGTAGCCGAGCCCGGTGACCGCGCGCAGCAGCCGGGCCGGGGTCTGGTTATAGGCATCGTCATAGGCGGTGGCCATGTGCTCGCCATGCGGCGGGACCAGCACATCGCCTAGCTCGATCATCGCCCGCGCGCCGTCCGCAACAATTTCGGACATGATCACCGATCCATCGAACCGCGCAGGCAAGGGGGCGGTACTGCCCGGGACATGCCCCGGCGCGACCAGCGAGATGAACATCCGGTCGATATCGCGCGGGTTGATCGCTTCGCCCGGAAGCACGTACCCGCTTTCCAGCGCGGAGAACGGCAGCGTGATGCGCGCATCGGACGGCGTGCCTTGTGCGTAATTCCACAGGCGGATGTACCAGGTGCGCGGCAACCCCGCGGCATCGCGCCCCTCGATCGTCAGCGTCGGGCCGTTGGGCTGGTCCAGCGCAATCACTCCGTCCGACTGCCAGCGGAAACTGAGAGTGGTGTTCGAATAATCGCGATCCGTCTCGTAGGCGAGCAGCGGGTGATCGAGCGTGTCGATGCTGTCCCAGATCAGCCCGACAAGCTCGCCCTCATGATGGAGCTCGATATCCACCCGCAGGCTATCGGGGCCGGTCGTAACCACCGATGCCATTGCGGGGCGGGGGAAATTGACGGTCCAGAAGCGCGGATCGAACCGCTGCATGAAAGTGCTTTCCTGCGCGCGGCGTTCGCGTGCCAGCCAGAATGCCATGATGCGCTGTCCTTCAAACCTGTTGCAGGGCGCGGCGAACCGCGCTTGCGATCTGGCGCGATGACCGCTGCATCGCGGTGGGGGCGGACTGCCCGCGCGGCGCTGCGATCTGGATCGCCACCCGCACTTCGCGGCCTGGCGCAGCGGCAGAGCCGGTTTCGACCCGCCCTGCCGCGGTGGGGACGAAGACTTCCGGCCCGCGCTCCCCCACGACATAGGCGCGCCCCGGCGCAACCGGCCCGCCGGTTGCCCGGCCCGGCAAGCCTAGCAGGGCGCCGATGGAGTTGCCCAGCAGGCTGCCGATCCCGCCGCTGCCGCCCCCACCGCCTCCGAACAGGCTGCCGAAGCCCGATTGCACGGCAAACCCGGCAATCTCGGACAGCGCGCTGAACGCCACGCGCTTAAGGTCGTCAAAGCCGAGGCTTCCACGCCTGAGGGCGCCCAGCAGGCCGCGCTCCAGCACATTGCCCGCGCGGCCGAACCCGTCGACCAGCGATCCGTCGAGCGAACGGCGCATCGCCTCGACATCGCTGGCAAAGCCATCGGTGCGGGCGCGCACATCGATCACCAGTTCTTCGAAATTGTCAGTCATCAGCGTCGCGCTCCATCATGCGAGCGATTGTATCGCGGCTTGGCGGGGGAGAGGCGGCAAGGTCATCAGGCGTTGCGAGCGCCATCGCCAGTTCGGCGGGCGTCGCGTTCCAGAACTCGGCGGGACGCCAGCCGAGCAGGCTTGCCGCCAGCCCACACCAGCGGGCTGCGGCATCGCCGAAGGTGGCGGTCATGCCTCGCCCTGAAGCACCTGTGCGAGCACCGCGCGCACCGGCAGCGTCGCGCCAACCAGCCCCATCGCCAGCACCGCCTGACCGACGGCAAGGCGATCGGGCCGCCCTTCACCGGGCAGGCAGTGCCACAGCAGCGTCGTGATCTCGGTCAGGGTCAAGGCCCCCCCGGCTGCGCGTTCCACCAGCGCGAACAGCGACCCCAGTTCAGCTTCGGCCAGGACCAGATTTTCGAAACTCGGACGCAGCACATGGGTGACGCCTGCGACGGCAAGGGTGCTTTCACCGCGCAGCGGATTGGCCGCGGCGATCATGCCGGCACCACCGGTCCGGAGCTTTCGAGCTGCAGCGTGTAGCTGCGTTCGCCATTGAAATCCCCTGCGTAATCAAGGCGCTGGACAATGAACCGTCCGCGCAGCTTTGCGCCGTCTTCGAAAGAAAGCTCGTAATCGTCGAGCGTCCCGCCCAGCGCATGGGCGCGCACGGTGTTCTCGGCCGCGCTGCCCAGGAAGATCCCGGCGGCGCTGACCGAAACCGAACGGGTGCCGGCACCCGACAACAGATCGCGCCAGCCCCCTGATTGCTTGTGGGTGACCACCACGGTGTCGCCGTTGATCGACATCTGCGTGGTCCTGAGGCCAGCAATGGTCTGGTAGATGGCGGGGGAGGCTCCATTGGTGATCTTGAGCAGGAAGGCGGCGCCGGATTGTGCGGGCATGGGGACGTTCTCCTAAATCGGGGCGAATATGCGGAAGCGGTATTCCAGCAGGGCGGCCCGCAGGTTGTCCCCGCGGGCTTCGCTGCGGGACCGCAGGAAGCGGATCGAGGCGAGTTCAAAGCCGGGCTGGAACGGCGGCAGATCAATCACGCGCCGTTCGATCGCGGACAGCAGCGGGGCATCGGCGGCGGTTTCATCAGTGCGGCTTTCCAGCTCCAGCGCGATCCTGACCTCACGGCCCGGACGGTCCTTGCTGCCCCAGTCGATCGAGGCGCTGGCGGCGATGCCAAGCCACGGCGGCGTGACGCTGATCGGGGCCTCTTCCTCGATTGCGTTGATCGCAGCGAGGGCCGGGTCGGCCCGCAGCCAGGCGATCAGCGCGGCGCGCAGGTCATTTTCCATCGCGGGTCTCTCCGGTAAAGTCGGGCCACAGGGCCGCGGCCGAATGCCAGTCCGTTCGGCTTGGGGCAGCCGTCTTGCGGCGATTGGCGGCCAGCCCTGCTGCGATCTTTGCGGCGCGGTTTTGAAGGCGCTGGACCAACGCGCTCCCGGGCGCGGATGCCCGGATCATCCGAGGCGCACTTCGCGCCATGGACGCCATAAAGCGGTGACGCTGGCCGGGGGCACTGCGCCGGGCTTGCCCTCGCGATCCCTGAAATGATGTGCGGCGAGGCGGAGGATGCCATGCCGCAGCGGAGCGGGCAGGCTACCCCAATCGGCAGCGATTCCGACCACCAGTTCGAGCGTCAGGCCTTGTCCGTCGAACGGGCGCAACAGCTGGACGCAGGCGCTGCCGCCGATCCGCCAGTCGAGCGCATCTGACAGCACGGTGACGGGCGTCCGCGTGCCGTCATCGGCGACCAGGGACGCCGCCGTCAGCGCGTGAACCGGGCGTGATGCCAATTCGTGCCACCCGCCGGTCAGCGGGATGATTTCCTCGACCGTCTGCCGCAGCGGCGCCTTGCCGGTGAAAGCCTCGCAGATGGTCAGGCTGGCATCGAGCAGCAGGCCAAGCGTTTCGTCTTCGTTGGGGCGGCTGATCCCGAGCCAGTGCTTGAGCTCGGCCAGCGCAGCCGGGCCCGGAACCGGGGGCTGCACGATTGTCCGCTGCATCGCGGTTACTCCCAGATGATGATCGACAGGAAAAGATTGCGCCCGCATCGCTGCGGTCAGGCGGGAGGACCGGCCTGAAGCGATGCGGGCGCGAGAACCCGGCGGCGGAGCGAAGGGGGACGCGTCGGCCTGCCGGGGAAGCCATCAAGGCGAAGCCGGATTACGCTTCGATCTTGAGCAGTTTGATCGCGTTCGAATCCAGCACCTTCCCGCCGATCCGCTTGGTCGCGTAGAAATGCACGAACGGCTTGTTGGTAAAGGGATCCCGCAGCACGCTGGTCGCGCTGCGTTCAGCGATCAGATAGCCGTGGCGGAAGTTGCCGAACGCGATCGGGAAGGCGCCGCCCGCGACATCGGGCATATCCTCGGCCTCGATTACCGGATAGCCGAGCAGCCGGTCCGGCTGGCCTTCGACCAGACCCGGCTGCCAGACAAAGGCGCCATCAGGAGTCTTGAGCTTGCGCACGCTTGCCAGGGTCGCCGAATTCATCACGAACACCGCGCCCTGGCGATGTCCCGATTTGAGCGCATGGATGAGATCGATCAGCTTGCCGTCCAGCGCCGTGCCCAGACCTGTCGCGCTGCCCGTGCCGATATATTGCATGGCACCAAAGGCACGAACCGAATCCTCGGCCGTCGCCTTCACTGTGTTGAGGAAGCCTTCAGGCTGGTTGACCCCGGTGCCGCGCACGAAAGCCATGCCTTCGGCCCGCGCAAATTCGGTCGCGATTTCCCCGGCCAGCCAGGTTTCGAGATCGAAAGCGGCATCATCAAGCATCGTCTGGCTCGCGGCAGGATTGGCATACAGATCGCCGGTCGGGGGTGCGATCTCCGCAAATTGCGGCGTGTTGGTTTCAGGTCGTGCGGCGGTTTCGCTCACCCATCCCGAAGCGATGCCGGTCGTCGCCACAAGCTTGCGGTAACCGCCGGTGCCGGTCTGCACCACCTGCGCAATGGCGCGGATCGGGCTGATCTCGGCCAGCCGCGAGGCGATCACCGCATCGATCTGCCGCGGCACGGCAAAGCCGCCGTCACCCGGCGGCGTGCCGGTGATCGACTTCAGCTCGGTCTCGCGGCCGCGGCGCAGGTAGCCATCGACGAAGCTTTTGACCTCGGGCGTGTCGGCGGCGGCAGCAGCGCCGCCCATCGCTGGACGGCTGGCAGCCCGGGCAACCTTGTCGAGCCGGGATTTGACCTCGTCCACATCGCTGCGCAGGGCGGCAACGGCGGCATCGGTTTCGTCCTGCCGGGCGATGATATCAAAGCTGGCGTCCAGCGGACCGGCGGCGGAGTTGGCGGGAGCGGGGGCATTTTCCATGGGGCAGTGGCCTTTCGGTTGGGCAGAAAAAAGGCCGCCCCAGTGGCGGCCGGTGGGAGAGAGGGGCGGGGCAGATCTGGTCAGGCGACCATGTGGACCCGGGCAAGATGGTGCAGCGGATGCGTGACCAGGCTGACTTCGAACAAGTCGATCTCCAGCAGTTCGCGCCCGCCGCCAAATTGGCGCGCTGCACGGGTGCGGAAGCCGAAGCTGAGGCCGTTGACCTCGCCCCGGGCCAGCAAGCGTGCGGCCCGGCTCTCAGGCCGGTCGATGCGGGCGATCACGCGCAGGCCGCGGGCGTCTTCGGAAACCTGTTCGATCACGCCGATCGGCTGGTCGGGGCGGTGCTGCCAGTAAAGCGGCAGCGGCGCGATGCGGGCCGCCAGCGTCTTGGCAAAGGCGCCGCGCCGGATTGTGTCGCACCCGGCATCGGCGATATCGAACAGCGCCGCATAGCCGGCGAAGCGCAAGGGGCCCGGGGCGGTGCTCACAGCCGGTCCCACGCGCCAAGCCGGACGGCGATCCCGATCAGCAATAGCGCCAGTGCGCCGCGGATCAGCCAGTCGACGAAAGCTTTCCAGGCGCTGGTCTTGGCGTCTCGCCAAGCTTGCAGCAATTCGCGCAGTTCGACCAGATCGCCTTCCGCGCCGGAATCGCCGAGCCCGATCCGTTCGAGGACCTTGTCAGTGGCGAGCGCGCTGGTCTCCTCGACAATCGCGCGCAGGGACACCAGTTCGGCCCCTTCCTCGCGGGCTTGTGCCATCAGGCTGGCGAGAATGTCTTCACGGATCATGGGGCAGTCTCCTCAGTGCTAAGGCCCAGCATCTGGCGCTTTTCCGCGCGGCTCAGGAAATCGGCATCGGAGACCTGCGACCACAGCCGCTCGCGGTCTTCGGACAGGGCAGGCACCTGATCGAGGTCGATCCCTAGCTTGGCATCGGGGAACCACGGGGCGAGGCCTTCGCGCAGCGCCGCAAACAGCTTTTCGGCGAGCGGCAGCAGGGTCAGCCGCCACAGCGCGCGGTTCGCCTCCCGGTAATTGGCGTAGGTGTTGTCACCCGGCAGGCCGAGCAGCATCGGCGGCACCCCGAAGGCCAGCGCGATGTCGCGCGCAGCGGCGCTTTTCAGCGTCGCGAAGTCCATATCTGCCGGGGTCAGCGCCATGCTCTGCCATTTGAGCCCGCCGTCCAGCAGCATCGGCCGCCCGGCATTGGCCGCGCCGGAGAAAGCCAGATCCAGTTCGCGCTTCAACCGTTCGAACTGGTCATGCGCCAGCGTCGCCCCGTCGCCCGTTTCATAAACCAGCGCGCCCGAAGGCCGCGCCGCATTTTCCAAAAGCGCGCGGTTCCAGTGGGTTGCGGCATTGTGGATCAGCACCGCCTGCCATGCCGCTTCCAGTGCGCCGGCGCCGCAGTGATCATCGAGCGGGTGCATCGCCCGGATGGCGATCACGCCGGGCCACCCGTCCTCGTCCTCCAGCGGCAGACGCGCAGCGTGTCCGGACACGTTGTAATCGTATCCGCAGGGCCAACCATTGCTATCCAGCACGACCCGCACCCGGTCAGGACGCAGCGCGAACAATTCAACCGGCGTGCCGCTGGCATCCTTGATGATCTGCACATAGCCATTGCCATGCAGCAGCAGGTGCGCGGCGAGGGTTTCGATCAGTGATTGGCCCGCGCTCGTCGCTGTCACCAACGCCGTCAGCTGCGGGTCCGATGAGGTCAGCGGTGCCTGACCGACGCCCTCTGCCAGCAGCCGCACCGATCGTTGGGCGATGGGATTGGCCAGAAAGCCTTCGGTAATGGCGCGGTCATAGGCATAGCTGCGCGCCGCGGAACTGCCTTCGAAGGCCTGATGCCACCCGTGGGACAGGCCCGTTGCCAAAGGCACGCGGGTGCGCTCCCCGCCCTTGAAGGCGGAGCGGAAAATATCGAGCATAGCCATGGGATGTCCTTTGGTTAGATTTGCCGCACGCTGGGACTTGCGGTGCGGCCCAGCAGCAGTTCCGTCAGCGCCCAGACGGCGGCATCGGCGCGGTCAGGGCTGCGGCCCGGCCCGGCATAGGTGCCGCCCGTCAGCAGTCCGCAAAGCTGGTCTTCAAGCCTTGCGAACACCCCGACATGGCGCACCCGCCCTGCGGCATAGAGCGCTGCGACCGGCTCTGCCCGGGCGACTTTCCCGCGGCTGGCGTGCACCAGTTTGACCGGCAGCGCCCGATCGGCGGCGCGCAACACGCTGTCGACCATCGCGCCGCCCTGGTTGGCTTCGGCGACCACCCGGTCGGCATTCCATTCGCGCGCCGCATCGGCGACCCGCTGCGCCCATTGCGCCGGGGCTGCGCCGTCAATCGAGCAATCAGCCAGCACGCGGGCGATTCCGTCAGTTCCCAGTGCCGCGACGATGATCCCGCATTCATCGCCGCCCGCACTGACCGGCGGATCGACGGCGACCACCACGCGCGCAGGATCGGGCACCGCGCCATCTTCGCGCGCCTGTTCCAGCAACGAGCGGGTCCACAGCGCGCCCTCGATATCCTCCAGCAATTCGCCGCCGATTTCCTGCCGTTCCAGCTGGGTGCCGGAAAACTCGCTGGCAATCGCTTCGATGAAGCGTTTGGCGAGGTGTTCGGTGTTGTCGCCGGTGGTGCCGCGCGTGATGACGACGTCGCCCCCTGTCCCGGCTTGCCCCACCAGCCGCTGCACCAGCGGAACAGCGCGGGGCGTGGTGGTTACGGCAATCCGCGGCTCGCATCCCAGTCTCAGACCCAGCAACAGGTTATCCCAGCAGCGCGTCGCCCGTTCGTGGGAAAGCGGCCACTTGCCGATTTCATCACACCAGGCGTGGCTATGCTGCGGCCCGCGCAGGCCTTCGGGTTCGGCGGCGGAGAACAGCTGCGCCTGTGCCCCGTTGGGAAAGCGGACGCGATGCAGCGAAGGTTCGAAAACCGGGCGGCGGGCGGGATCAA
>JBEQBX010000124.1:0-7934 GCA_041639595.1 Porphyrobacter sp. | reverse complement strand
TGAGTATCTGGCCCGCCTGCGCCAACAAGACCAAGATATATGGTTAATCGAGGTGGATATCGTGGATCCGGAACGGTTCGTCGCGCAGCTCGACGAATTGCGTTGACGTAAACGGCAAGGGGGCTAGTGGCCCCATCCAATTCCACGCGCAGGCTGGCAGGGCGGCAATTCGGCCGTACCCTTCAGCACGCAGACGGGGAGCGGCCGGCAGGCTTATTTGAACCCCACATCCTTAGCGATCTGGAAAAGGTTCTCGCCTGCGTCTGTGCGCGCTCACCGCCGAATAAGTAGAGTTCATGCGTCGCAAGACCAACACTATTGCTGCGATTGCCGCTGTGGCTTTCGCAACCACATTATTCCCGAGCGGCCGTGACGCCGCCGTGCTGGCGCAAGCCGCCAGCGGTCAGATCAGCACTCCCGTACCGGTAGAAGCGCCCGAACTGGTCCCCCAATCCATCGAATTTGTCTCGCAGGAAGTGGTTCAGCCACTTGCCGTGGAAACGCCCGATGCCCCCATCCTGACGGAAGCGGGATCGCTGTCGGAACTGGTCGGCATGATCGACACCGCCGAGCCTATGAACGCCGACATGCGCTGCCTTGCTGGCGCGGTCTATTTCGAAGCCCGCGGCGAAGCGCTGGCCGGGCAGCTGGCAGTCGCGCAGGTGATCATCAACCGCACCGAAGATGGCCGCTTCCCCCGCTCCTATTGCGGCGTTGTCGCCCAGCCGGGGCAGTTCTCCTTCATGCGCGGCCGGAACATGCCGCACATCAGCGAAGGCTCGGCCGCCTGGACCCGCGCTGTCGCGGTCGCCCAGATTGCGCACAAGGGCCTGTGGGAAGCGCAAGCGGGCAACGCGGTGTTCTTCCACGCACGCTATGTCCGTCCGGGCTGGAGCCACACGAAAACACGGCTCGCCCAGATCGACACGCATATTTTTTACAGGTGATCCTCGCCCAGCCTTGGTCGCCCTAACGGTTCAGCCCCCGGCTGTGCTTCGCAACCGCTACTTCAGGGCGAGTTTGCGCGGCTCGGCGCGCAGCGCCGCAAGCCCGACCGGGCGCCCGCAGCCGCTCGCGCGTAGCGCGAAACAGCAGCGAGGATCAGGCTGAAAGCCTGACCCACACGGGCGTGTGATCGCTCGCCTTCTCCCGCCCGCGATAGGCCTTGTCGACGCCGACGGATTCCAGCCGGTCGGCGCATTCGGGAGACAGCAGGATGTGGTCGATCCGGAAACCGTGATCGCGCTGCCACGCGCCCGCCTGATAATCCCAGTACGTCCAGACCCCGCCGCGCGGGTTGTGGGTGCGAATTGCATCCGTCCACCCGTCCGCGAGCAACCGTGCAAAGGCGGCGCGGCTTTCGGGCTGCATCAGCGCATCGTCCTGCATCGCCTTGACCGACCAGACATCGTCATCATGTGGGATTACATTGAAATCGCCGAGCACCACTGCCGGAATTTCCTCGGCCCACAGCTCCCCCATGCGCGCGCGAAGCTTTTCCATCCACGCCAGTTTATAGGTGAATTTCGGGCCTGGATGGGGATTGCCGTTGGGGAGGTACAGGCAGGCGATCCGCACCCCGCTGACATCCGCTTCAAGATAACGGGCCTGTTCGTCATCGCCTTCATTCGGCCCTGGGATGCCAAGCCCGCGTCGCACTTCGGCAAGGGTGTATCCGGCAGCGGTATCGACCAGAATAGCCACCCCGTTGAAGCTTTTCTGCCCGTGCCAGATTGCGCTGTATCCCAGCGCTTCGAAATCGGCGGCGGGGAAGCCTTCGTCCTGCGTCTTGATTTCCTGCAGGCAGGCGACTGCGGGCCGGGTTTCTTCGAGCCATTCCAGCAGCCGCGGCAGCCGCGCCTTGATACCGTTGATGTTGTAGGTGGCGATTTTCATGGGCGCCCTGATGCCTCAAAGCGCCGTCCGGGTCTAACCTAAATCCCGAAACTCGCCCCGCAGCCGCAACCTGCCGCGGCTTGCGGGTTTTCGACCTTAAAGGCGGCCCCGCCCAGTGATTCAACGAAGTCCACCGTGCTGCCGGCGATCAGATCAAGGCTCATCGGGTCAACCACCAGCTTCACGCCGTCGGTTTCCGAAATGCTGTCATCAGCGTCGGGCGCTTCGGCCAGATCGAACTTGTACTGGAATCCCGAACAGCCCCCGCCTTCGACAGCCAATCGCAGGATCGCGGGGCGCGACTGTTTTTCCGCAATCAGCGCAATACGCTTGGCGGCGGAGGGGGTGAGGATCAGGGGCTGGGCGGTCATGGCTCTAATCTAGGGCGGCGGGCCGCGCGGCTCAAGGGTCAGACCGCCTGAATATAATTGCGCAGCGCCTCGGCTTCGTGCTGCACCTCGTCCATCTTGTGCTTCACCAAGTCGCCGATCGAGATGAAGCCGATCAGCTCGCCATTCTCGACCACCGGAAAATGCCGGAACCGCCGGCGCGTCATCATGCCCAGCGCTTCGTCAATGGTGGTGCCGGGTTCGACGGTCACGGCGGGGGAGGTCATGATCTGTTCGACCGGCAGATCAAGACAGCTTCCCCCGTGATCGGCCAGCCGGTAGATCACATCGCGTTCCGATACGATGCCGACAACCCGGCCTTCGCGCAGCACAGGCAGCGCCCCGATGCGGCGCGTGGCGAGGGTCTGCACCACTTCGGAAACCGGGGTATTGCAGTCGCAGGCGATGATTTCGGATGAGCCGCGTTGGGCGATGATTCGGGCGATTGTCATGGCAAGACTCCCTCTGTCAGGACCGGAAGGTGCCATGCATCGGGTGAAAAAGCGAATCCGTCCGTCGCATTGGCTGGCGGGCATGCTTGCACCGCGCGAATGGCCCATTGCAGCCTTTGCGCGTTGCATTGCTGCACATGGCACGCCATGTCCCTGCCATGACCCGCAAGTCCCCGCTCGACGATCCTGTGAACGCCGCCCATGCCTGGGCGCGTTACCGCCAGATCATGAAATGGCTGCTCGCCGCGACCACGTTGACCGTGGTGATCGCGATGGGACTGTTGTTTGCCTATAATGGCATGATTTCAGTGCATTTCTACATCGCAGTTGCGCTGGGTATCAGTCTGACGATGCTGCTGGGCGGCGGCTTGATGGGGCTGGTGTTCCTCAGCAACGGGACGGGTCACGACGAATCGGTCGACAACCAATTGCCGGGCCGGGACGAATTCTGGAGCCCGAAGGAAGATTAGGCGGGTATCAGGCGGTAATCTTCCACCGGCACGCCGCCGACCAGATGTTCCTGAATAATCCGCTCCAGCACCTTGGGTGAGCAGGAGTGATACCAGACGCCGTCCGGCCACACGACCGCGACCGGCCCCGCGGCGCAGATTTGCAGGCAATCGGCTTTGGTGCGCTGCACGCCTCCGCCCTCGCCCCGCTTGCTTTCTTCGGTGCGCTGCGGACCGACCAGGCCGAGTTCCTTGAGGCGCGATTTCAGGAAGCCCCATGCCTCCTCGCCTTCCTTGCGCGAACAGCATTTCTGCTTGTCCGACACCGCGCACAGCATGATGTGGCGGGTGATCTGCGTGCCCTTTGCCGGATCGCCGAAATGCTTGGCGAGCGAATGCTGCGCAGAGGCGAGTTCCTGACGGCTCATTTGCCCTTCTCCGCCTTCAGCCAGCGCGCCAGCCACGCGTGCACCGTGTCGTGCCACTGGACCGAGTTCTTCGCGCCCAGCACCCAGTGATTCTCGTCCGGGAAGACCAGCAATTGCGCCGGAATGCCGCGTGCCTGCAGCGCGTTGAAGGCGCCGAGGCCTTGGGTGTAGGGCACGCGGAAGTCCTTTTCACCCAACACGACAAGCATCGGGGTTTTCCAGTTTCTGACGTGGTTCACCGGGTTCCAGCGTTCGTAAACATCACGCGACTCTTCATAGGAGCCGCCGAAATCCCAGTGCGGGAACCACAATTCCTCGGTCGAGTAGGCAAAGGCGCGGTTGTCGAACAGGCCGTTGTGGTTGACGAGGCAATCGAAGCGGTCGGCCCATTGCCCGGCGATCCAGTTGATCATGTAGCCGCCGTAGCTCGCGCCCATGGCGCAGGCGCGCTTGCCGTCGATCTGCCTGTCGAGCGTGAGAGCAGCCTCCAGCCCTTTCTGCAAGTCGACCAGCGGTTTGCCACCCCAATCGCGGTTGATCGCATCGGTGAAGGCTTGCCCGTATCCGGTGCTGCCGTGGAAATCGATCGAGATCACGGCGTACCCCTGCGATGCAGTAACGCGGGGGTTCCAGCGGTTTGACCAGCTGTCGTTGTAACTGCCCTGCGGCCCGCCGTGGATATACAGGATCGCTGGAATCGGCCCCTGCTGATCCGCCAGCCGCGTGATCTGGCCCCACACCGTGTCTCCATCGGCGCCTGCAAAGCTGAAGCGGCGGGTGACGATGTTGGCCATCTGCCCCATCCTGGTGGTGGCCACGTCGGTCAGCGGGCGAGCCTGCCCCATGCCATCGGACACATACAGCTCCGCAGGTGCGCCCAGCGAATCGCGGGTGAAGAGCGCACCACCATTGGGCAGCGGGACGAGATTGGCGATATGCGCCTCGTTCCCGGCCATCAGGTTCAGTTCGGTCACCTTGCCGCTGACCGGGTCAATGTTGAAAGCCGGCGTATCCAGCACCTTCTGCGCCGTGGCGATCAGGTGCTTGCCGTCCTTGCTCCACACAAGGCTGGCGAAACTCAGGTCGGTGTCCTTGGTCAGGTTGCGCACCGTCCCAGATTTCAGGTCCATCAGCCGCACCGAAAGCCGATCGGCTTCATAGGTCGGCCGGTCCATCGCCAACCATGCAAGGTAGCGGCCATCGGGCGACGGGACGGGTGTGGTGTCGGTCGCCTGATTTCCCGCCGTCAGCAGCTTGGGCGCTGCGCCGGTAAGGTCGGAGCGGTAGATGTCGAGGTTGGTCGAGGACGGCTCTGCCGCATCCGACAGCCGCGCCGTGAAATACAGCGCGCTGCCATCGGGTGCGAAGGCGATTTCCTCCCCGCCGCCGAAGGGCATGGTGGGCGTATCGGCGGTCAGGCCGGTTGCTGCGTCGGTGCCATCGGCGGGGACGCCCGGCCCCTGCGCAGCGCCGCCTACCAGCGGGAAGGTGAAGATGCGGTTGGGGGTGCCGGGGGTCGCCCAGCGGTCCCAGTGACGGACAAAGCCATCCTTGCCGTCGTAAAGTCGTCCGGTGCCGGGGCCGGGGAGATGTGCAGGCTTGGCATCGCCGCAGCCAAAGGTCGTGCAGCCGCGCGGCACTTCGCCCCACAGCGCGATGCGGTTGCCGCTCTGCGCGAGTTTGAACCCGGCAACGTCGATGTAAAATCCGGCGACCAGTTGCGGCTCGCCGACCGTGCCGTCTTTGCCAAGAGAAACGCGCCACACCCGGCTTCGCGTTGCTGCGCCTGCGTCGGGGTGTTCGCTACTGAGGAAATACAGCTGTCCGTCCGCAGCAAAGGTCAGATCGCTGGCTCTGATCCCGATGCCGAGCGCCACAGGGGCGGCTTCCGGTCTGGTCACATCGATCAGGTAATGCGCCGGGCTGCGCTTCAACGTTGCCGGATCGGTTATCGTGACGCTGTAAACCGCCAGCGTTCCGGCTGGGTTGATGACCGGCGCGCCGAGTCGCGGCAAGGTGACGAGGTCGACCGCGCTTATTGGAGGAGCGTTGACGCCGGGGACGGCGGGCGTCGAGAGCGGGGCGCTATTCTGAGCGGCCAGCGGGACTGCGAACAGGGCGACAGCGGCGCTCAGCACGCCGGAAAACATGAGCCTTTGCATGG
The DNA here is from genome assembly GCA_041639595.1 of Porphyrobacter sp. Taxonomy (GTDB): domain Bacteria; phylum Pseudomonadota; class Alphaproteobacteria; order Sphingomonadales; family Sphingomonadaceae; genus Erythrobacter. Next base: position 2,156 of record JBEQBX010000124.1, on the reverse strand, counting down.
CAGCGGATTAGCCCGCCTTGGCGCCTTGCGCCAGCTTTCCGGACCGATTTAGCGGTGCTTGCCGACGATCCGGGCGATTTCCGCCTGCACAAGGCTTTCCACCATAGTCGGCAGATTCGCCTCCAGCCATTCGGCCAGCATCGGGCGCAGCAATTCGCGGGTCAGCCCTTCGAGCGACGTTTCCCCCGATCGCACGATCTGCGGGCGGGCCGGCGGTTCGGCCAGCATCGCCAGCGCGGCGAGGTTTTCCTGCATCGCATCGCGGACGGTTTCCGCGATCAACGGCGTTTCCTCTGCCACGTCCAGCGGCAAGGCCGAAGGTTCCGGATCGCATTCCATGTCGGAAAGATCCAGCACCTCGTCAGCGTCACGCACCTGATGGGTGCGCGCCAACGGAGCGGGTTCCTGTTCGGGATCTTCGGAAACCAGCGCACGCTTCCGCCGCGCTTCAAGCGCACCGGTACGGTTATCCCGCGCAATGACTTTCTTGATCGATTCGAGGATTTCCTCGACCGAAGCTTCGTTTTCCTGACCCATACCGTGCCCCGTGTTCCATGCCCGCGCTGTCCCGAATCGGGACTTTCATCATTCTCCGGGCAGCAATTGCGGCCCGATTGTTGCCGTCGCAGGGGGAATGTCAACGGTGCTGGTCGATTTCGCAGCGGGTTCCGGATCGCGGTCCCAGTCCCAACGCTTGCCCCGGACACGCTTGGCATTGATCGCCGGATCGTAAAGCGGCCCGCCGGTGTCGAGGTTGAGATCGCGGGCTTCGGCCTTGCCCATCAGCGCCAGCAGCGTGAAGCCTGCGACATAGGCATTGCGCCGCGCAGTCACCAGCTGCGCGCGCGCCTGCACCAGTTCCTGTTCGGCGTTCAGCACTTCGATGATCGTGCGGTTGCCGATCGAGTTTTCCGCGCGCACGCCTTCAAGGCTGAGTTCGGCCGCTTCCACCGCGGCCTGCGCGCTTTTGATGACTCCATTGGCGGCCTGCCAGTTGGCATAGGTGGCGCGCGTTTCGGCGATGATCTGGCGTTCCGAACCGATCACGTCTTCCAGCGCCGCACTTTCGCGGGCCCCTGCCTGCCGTTGGCGAGCGGCCGGCAGGCCTCCCTGAAACAGCGGAATCGTGACGCGTACGCCGGCGTTGGCGGTCTTTTCGCTCTGCGCGAAGTTTGTTGCGATCGGCCCGCCCAATGTGCCGAAGAAGTCGCTGTAATCGCCGTTGGCGAACAGTCCCACTGTCGGCAGCCGCCCGGCGCCTGCCACTTTCGTATCGAAACCGGCGGCTTCGGCACGTTGCTTGGCGGCGATCAGGTTGGGGTTGTTTTCCAGCGCCGTGACCAGCGCATCGCCCACCGTATCCGGCAGGCCTGGCAAAGGCGGCGGAGCTTCCAGCTGACCCGGGTCCTGTCCCACCAGCCGGACATAGGTTTCGCGGGCCGCGATCAGGTTGGCTTCGGCCGATTGCAGATCACCCTCCGCCACCGCGAGACGCGACCGGGATTGGGCGACATCGGTGATCGTCAGATCGCCGATCTGGAAGCGGTCGCTGGTCGCCTCAAGATTGGTGCGCAGCACAGCCACGTTGTTGGTGGTCAACGCCACCAGCGCCTCGGTCCGCAGCACGTCCATATATGCGGCAACGACCTGGCTGAAAATGGCGCTTTCGGTGTTGCGCAGATCGGCCTGCCCGGCCTCCACCCGTTCGCGCGCGGCACGGATTCCATTACGGATCGCTCCGCCGGAATAGACCGGAACCAGCACCTGCGCCGTCACGCCGAGGTTACGTTCCGGGGCGGTGAAGGCGTTGGCCGATTGCTGGATGAATTCGATATGGGTTGCGTTGATGTTTGCGCTGGGCAGCCCCTGCGCACGCTGGATCGTCACGGTTTCATCCGTCGCGCGCTGGTTGGCCCGCGCGGCTTCAAGCGTGGGGTTGTTGGTATAGGTCGCTGCCAAAGCTTCGCGCAGGTTATCGGCCTGTGCGGGGGCAGCAAGCGCGGTGAGCGCCAGCAGGCTCACCGATCCGGCGAAAAGCGAGGCGGGCCGCGCCCTCACGCGAAGGTCCAGCCCTTGGGCGCGGTGAAGGCGGTGAGCACCGGGATGCCGATATCCTCGATCGGCTGGAGATTGACCTGCCCGGCCACCTTGCGTCC
>JBEQBX010000123.1:0-7938 GCA_041639595.1 Porphyrobacter sp. | reverse complement strand
GAGCAGCGCATCAATTTCCGCATCTACAGGACCGAGATGACCAGCGACCGATGCGATCATCACGCATGCAGATCCCGGTGTCAGAAGTGTCTCCATAGTACTTACCAAATGCGAGGCTGCAACCGTGTTTACATTGACGATTGTTTGCCAATCCGCTTGCGCTGGAGAAACACCAGCAGCGTTCACGATTGATCTCAAAACCCCGGTTTTTTGGCAATGCTCCGCAAGAATTCCATGCAGTCCGGGATCAGTAAGATCTCCCGGAACTGCAGTTGCCCTGTACCCCTCTCGGTTCAGTGAAGAAGTGAATTGTTCAAGTTTTTTGGGATTTCCGTCTGTAAGAACAAGAACGTGCGTGTGGCCGAGCAGGCGAGCAACAGTAGAGCCCAAGCCGCCGGCCGCCCCGGTTATCAATGCAACTCGCTCTTGCATACGATCTTTTGGACTTTTAAGACTCACCGCCACCACCTTGTCCTTGCGACCTAAATTTCACCTTCGATATCGCGAATTTCGCCGCCGATCGATCTTGCGGCCAGCCAATAGCATACGATCGCAATAATAAGGAACATGCCTAGGATAAGGAGCCCCTGTTGGAGGCCGGTTCCCGCTGCTTCAACGCACTCAGGCGTTTGCACTCCTGCAGCCCGGTCAACACAAGAGCGCAAATAATCTTCCCCATAGCGATTTCTTGCGAGATTGTCGCTCAGCCATCCTAAAAAGGCTGAGCCTAGTCCGAGCCCAAAGGCGGTTTGCCCGAAAGCATGCGTAGCGGCAGCGGTAGCGCGCATACGCGGTTCAACCAGCCTTTGCGTCACCGTCATGATGGTTGGCAGAAAGGCATACAGGCAAAAGGTGGAGCCGAACAGCAGCACCGCCATTGCTTGCCATTCATCCTGATAGATTGCTGCGAGGAAAAGGGGCATTGCCAGCATGGTCGCCGCCATCGGGAAATAGCCATAACGTTGGTGTGCAAAAGATGCGAAGCGATCAGCAATGAGGCCGCCTACCACTCCGCCAAGTGCGGTGGCCGCGCTGAAGGTGAAGGCAAACGTCAGAGCCGCTTCGGCAAGATCGAAACCGAACCGCCGCACCAACAGTGGAATCAGGAACAGGTTAAGGCCAAAGCCGACCAGCGCCACCATGCCGCTGCCAACAGTAAACGCCACGAAGGCGCGGGACTTTCCGACCCGGCGAATCACCGCACCGAATGGCGGTGCGGTTTGTCCAGCGTTGAGGCGCACAGGTTCGCTGATGGTCAGCCACAGCAGCAGCGCCAGGCCGATGCCGGGTGCCCCTGCCGCCACGAACGCCCAACGCCAGCCATAGGTTTGTGCGATCCAGCCGCCGGCCAGCACGCCGATGGCACCGCCCACGGAAACGCCAACCGCGATCATGGAGAAAACCGTGGCACGCCGTTCGGGAGGGAAACGATCCGCAATCAGGGAGACGACCGGAGGCGTAAATCCGGCCTCACCCACACCCACGCCCATGCGCGCCAGCAGCAAGTGGATATAGCCGGTCGCCGCACCGGAAAGAATGGTCATAACGGACCATAACGCGGTGGCGGTTGCCACGATGCCGATGCGGTTGACCCGCTCTGCCAGCCGCGCAAGCGGTATGCCGATGCCGCCGTAAAACAGCGCAAAGGCCGCTCCGCCCATGACGCCAAGCTGGAAATCGCTCAGGCCGAATTCCTGCCTGATCGGCTCCCCGACCACGGCGATGATCATGCGGTCGATGAAATTGAACGCGTAAATCGTGCCTAGCAGGCCGATGAACCACCAGTCGCGGCCTGAAAATCGGCTCACAATGGGCTTTCCTGCCGCAACTGCGCCATCTGGGCGACCACATGGATGGCAATCAGACACATCGCCATCGTGGCAGCGCCAGCCAGCCAGGTCATGGCTGGCGACCAGGCCGAATTCAGTGCCAGCGATACAGGTGCGGTGGTCGATCCCAGCGTTGCCGCGTAGGTGAAGCTCGGCAGGATCAACAGCCACAGCCGCTTGCTACCCGAGAGGTAGGGCATGAGTTTGGCAAGCGCCGCGCCCAACACGAAGCCGCCGGTGGCATCGCAGAAGGAAAACCACACGGGAGAGCCAAACAGATGGAAAGGCTGGTTGCCGTAGAAGGCGCTGAGGTCCAGCCATTCACAAATCGATACCGCCAACCAGTCAACCGCTGCAGTGGCAAAGAACAGCTGCCAGATGCGCGCAGCCGATGCGCCGCCCTCGATCACCCGCCAGACCAGATAGGCTGAGCCGCCGAAGAACCAGGCATAGCCAAGCGGCACATACCAAGGGATGGTCCGCTCATATCCGCGGAAGAAGGCCAGCGGGTTTTCTGCCGGATACCAATAGAGCAGCGTGTTGTCGTAGATCGGCTCGATCATCACCGCGGAAAGTGCAGTGCCAGCGAAAACCAGCGGCAAGACCCAGCCGCGCATGCGCCTTTCATGCCCCAGCGCCCACCACGCCAGGATGCCCGCCATGATTATGCAGGTTCCAACCAGAAAAATAGTTCCGGCAGGCTCCGGCGCCGGCATTACCGGCATCGGCACGATCGTTGATTCCAACACATCCTCCCCAACATTTATGAATGTCAGGTGGAGGCCTGTGAAATGCACGCAACCTGCCCTGCGACAGGTTGTGAGCCCAGCCCATTGCAATCTACTGCTTCAGATGAGGAGACCCCAATGACCGGACGGCTGGAAGGCAGAGCTGCAATTGTCACAGGCGCTGCAGGCGGTATCGGCGCGGCATCCGCGCGGCGACTGGCTGCGGAAGGCGCCCGTGTGGTGCTGGGCGATATCGATGCCGATGCAGCTGCTGCCGCTGCGCAAGATATCGAAGGCGCACTGGCGCTGCCGCTTGACCTGACGGACGAGAATTCCGTGCGCGAATTCGCCCGGCAGGTGGTCACGGATCTTGGCCGGATCGACATCCTGCACAACAATGCCGCGATCCAGAACGAGGCACAACGTCAGGCAGATCTTGATGTCATGAACCTGGATGTGGCAGCATGGGACAGGGCGATGGCGGTCAACGTGCGCGGGGCCATGCTGATGAGCAAATATGCCCTGCCCCACATGATCGATGGCGGGCGTGGATCGATCATCCACAGCGCATCCGGCTTCGGCGTGCAGGGCGAATCCACGCTCACTGCCTATGGCTCTTCCAAGGCTGCGCTAATCCAGCTCAACCGCATGATCGCCACCCAGTATGGCAAGCTGGGCGTGCGTTCGAACTGCATGGTGATCGGCTTCGTGCTGACGCCGCTGGCAACGCAGTCGACCCCGCCGGTGGTGAAAGATATTCTCCTGTCGCACCATTTGACGCCGCGGCTTGGCGAGCCGGAAGATATTGCCAATCTCGTCGCTTTCCTTGCCAGCGACGAGAGTGCATTCATTACCGGTGCGGCAATCCCGATCGATGGCGGTGTGACTGCGCACCAGCCAAGCTATGCCGATTTCCAGAAGATGTTCGCCGAGATGGGGAGCGGCAAACTGTAGGCAAATCGCCTGTCAGGCGAGCTCGGCCAGCCGATCCATGCCGCGCACGGGATCGGTCTTGCCGTCCCAGGTAGCATGAGCCCTTTCCATGAGTGACAGGCTGCCCTGCATGGCTTCGGAAAGCTCCATCAGCTCTGTGTAATAGCCGTGCGCGGCGAAGGTATCGAACAGGCAGAACCGCTCGCCCGATGGCATCATGCCGCTGTAGGCGATCTTGAAACCTGCGTCTGAAAGGCGTGCGTGTGCCGCATCGAATTCGGCGCGCGGCATGATGTGGTGCAGCCCTTCGCCCCTTGCCTGCAGGAAATCCGCAAATGGCGATGCACCGTCGTTGGTCTGCTGCAACAGTTCGATCAGAACGCCGCCAGAGAAGCCGAACCCTACCCGCATCGAAACTGCGGTCGGCTCTCCGTAGTATAGCTGGCCGGGCAGCACAGGAACGTCGAACACGAAGAATGGACCTGCACCCAGATCACGCGTCCAGTGCGCCAACGCCTTGTCCAGGTCTTCCACCACATGACAAAGCTCAACGATCGAACCTTCAGGTTGCATCGGTCCATCCTCCCTCGCTGGTGCGCTGCGCAAAGGCCTGCGCACGTGTGGCAATCTGGCGGCGGCGACCGGTCAGGTCGGTGGTCGGTATGCCTTCCGGCAATTCATTGATCGTCGTCAGGCGCACCTCGCGGATCATGCTGGCAAGGTCCGCATCGGTGGGCACACCTTGCCACCGGGTCAGCATCCAGCCTTCGTGAAGACCGCAGGTATCGATCCAGTTGGCAACGCCCGGATCGGCCAGCGCCAGCACATATGTCACCGTGCCATCGGCGTTGGGCACCACCTGCCTCTTGTTCAGGCTAGCCAGGCGCAGCATGGGATCGGGCGCGATGGTCCATGGATCGGTGATCTGGAAACCGGTGTAATAGCTGCCCGTCGGATCAAGCGTGACCAGCAGCGCCTCATCATCGCCAAACGCGAAGCGGCCACCGGCCAGATAACCCCAGTTCCCGTCTCGCCCGTTTGGCCCGACAAGCCGATTGGGTTCGGGAAAACCAAGGAAATCGTCCTTGAAGCCGCGCCAGAAGCGGACCCAGGCGGGCATGTCGTCGATAATGGTCGCGGCGATCTCGTCTTCGCTGCGGGCTTGCCAGTCCGCCGGTGGATCAAGGCGCTCAACGCTGACCTCGGCGGGCAACTGGTTCCAGTCACACTGGCTGTCGCGGGTGTAGATCTGGATGCGGCCGGGGCGCGATTGCAAGTGCAGCCGCCCGCCCTCTTCCGGCCCCACCGTAACCGAAACGCGGCCTTCGCTATCGCAATGCGGGCGCAAATCCTGCAATGTCAGCGCACCGATGTTGTGGCCCAGACCGGCGTGATGTTCCGGCTCCATCTCGATCACCACACTGAACTGCGGCGGATCGGCGGAAAAGCGCAGATCGATGCGATAGTGGCCTTCCCCGTCGATCGGGATTTCGCGGTTGAAATTGTCGGGATTATCCACCGCCACGGCGGCACCGTGATAGACGTGGCCAAACCACCGGCGTGGCGGGTTTGAAACGTTCCAGACCACGCGCGGATCGGCGGTATCACCATTCGCCTCGCGCATGGCAAGCGCCAGCACCCATTGATCGAGCGCGCGATCAAGGCCCAGCTTGCCATCCACCGTCGCGGCGGCAGGATCGGCCAGCATTCCGTGGCGCGCCTGTTCGCGCGCAGCCCGCACATCTGCCCGCTCGATCAGGCGCAGCGCCCGCTTCTCGGCCGCTCCCTGATCTGGCGTGTAGAGCGGGTTGGTCATGCCACCGTTCCCACCCTTCCACCTTCCACGAACACGGTGCTGCCGGTCGTATAACTGGAAGCATCGCTCGCCAGCAGGATGGCCGCGCCCACGGCTTCGTCGGCAGCGCCGAACCGCTTGATCGCGTTGCGCTCTGCCAGGCCAAGGCCCTTGTGAATTTCCGCCTCGTGAGCGTCGGGACTCATTGAACCGACGCAAAGCGCATTCACCCGCGTGTGCGGCGCCAGCGCCTTGGCAAGCGAGCGGGTGAGGAAAGCCAGCGCTGCCTTGCTGACGCCGTAGGCAACAGCAGGCGGGATCGGGGTAAAGCCACCGCAGCTTTGCACGGAAATGATCACGCCCTTGCCGTGCGCTTCCATCTCCTGTGCGGTCATCTCGGCCAGACGCCAGGTGGCAAGGACATTCACATCCATCGCCGTCTTCCAAGCCTCGTCGGTGTTGGCCCACAACCCGCCATCATGCGCGTAGACCACGCCAGCGGCGGCATTGTTGAAAACAATATGGATCGGCCCGAATGCCTCGCGCGACTTGGTTACAAGGTTTTCAAGATCGGCGCGCTCTCCCGCGTCGGCGGCGACGGCCAGCGCGCGTCCGCCATCCAGCGCGTTGATCTCTTTCGCGATCCGGTCCAGCCGGTCCTGCGAACGGGCCGAGATGACGACGTTCGCACCCAGTTCGGCAAAGGCCTTGGCCACGTGCTCTCCCACACCGGGGCCAACGCCGGTGAGAATGGCCGTGCGCCTGTCGAGGCGGAATCGATCCAGCACGCTCATTGTGGTTTGCCCAGAAGGTTGCCGAAGCGGTCGTAATAATCGGCCATCCGCTCGCGCACCTCGGCCACGTCGATGCCATATTGCTCCGGCGAATGTTTGTGCTTGCCCATCCGTTTGGCAGCCGGATTATCGGCCAGAAAGTGGTCGATACGGCGCGCGTGCTCTTCGGAAAAAGTCAGGTCATACTTGTCGTAGATGCGCCTGATCGTCGCCTTGGGGTCGGCCACAACGTCCTTGTGTGCCAGGTCGATGATCCGTTCGTCAATCGCCGGATCGGCGCGCGCGGCCAGCGCGCGGTTCATCGCGGCAATCCATGTCTCCACCACGTCGCGCCCGATTGCCGCCTTGTCCTTGTCGCCGCCAAAGGCCGCCAGGAACCCGGCAATGAAGCTGGAGAGGGAAGAGAAAGTCAGCGCCGGATCGCGGTGGGTCCACACCAGCATGGCGCCGGGATAGGCATCCAGCAGAGCCGGAAGATCAAACAGATGCTGCGGCGATTTCAGCGTCCATCGCCCGCGGGGCCCCTTCCACTGAAAATTCTGCAGCAACCGCTTGTGCGAGACATATTGCCCCGGCGCATCGCTGGCGCGCAGCCAGTCTGCATAGTCCGGCACGCCAAGTTCGGCGGGGAAATTGGTGCTGGCGAAGTGATATTGCATGCCATGGTTGCACTCACCCGGCTGGGTGCAGTCGAACCGCTGGATATCAAGCAGTTGCGGCGCATGCTTGAGCCAGTTGTCATACATGGCAGTGACCTGCGCAATACGCGGATCGCCGCCGAAAGTGGCGGCATCGGTTGGCGGCCAGGGAATGTACCATTCCCATTCGCGCGGAGCCCGCGCCACGGGATCAAGGCACAGCAGATCGTAAGTAATGGTGGTGCCGGTGCGCGGCAGGCCGATCACGATCAGCGGATCGCCCACGTCTTGCTGCGCTATCTCGGGATGATTGCGATCATCCTCGCCAAAGCGCAGGCGCGTGGCGAGCTGACCGACGATATTCTGTGTCGCCAGGTGCCGCAGCTGGTCGTTCGGTCCCATCGCCTCGACCGCGGCAACCAGTCTTTCAAAACCCTCGCGCCAACCGGTATCCGGGCCGAAATCCGAAAGACCCGTGGCAGCGCACGCTGCTGCCTCCATCCCTGCAACGGTCAGCGGTTCGCTCATCACTGGTGCTGTTCCATCATCGCCAGCAGATCGGCATAGTGCGGCTGGTGCGACAGCCCCCCGCCTGAGATCGATATGTTCTCACCCGTGATATAGCGGCTCTCTGCCGAAGCGAGGAACGCGACCAGCGCCGCGATATCGTCTGGCGTGCCGAACTCAGGCGTCAGGATATGCCGCTGGATCACCTCCTTGAGGCCCGGCACCGTCGCTTCGAGTGCGGCAGTCAATACAACGCCGGGAGATACAGAATTACAGCGAATGTTCTGCTTGCCGTATTGTGTGGCGACATATTTCGATAAGGTGATGATACCGCCCTTGGATGCGCCATAGGCGACCCTGGCAAGGTCTCCTGCAACACCACTGTTCGATGCGGTGTTGATGATGGAGCCACCACCGCGCGCGATCATGTGCGGGATGGCATACTTGCAGCCCAGCAGGTATCCGCGCAGGTTGATATCGATGATCTCGTCCCAGATCTCGATCGGGATATCGACCGGCGTGGTGTCGAGCGGATGCTTGGCCGGATCGGTCATCGCGGCATTGTTGTGCAGGATGTCCAACCCGCCAAAATGATCGACCGTGGCCTGCACCATCGCCTCTATCGAAGCAGGGTCGGCAGCATCGAACTGAACCGCCAGCGCAGCATCGCCCAGCGGATCGGCAGCGGCCTTCGCGCTGTCCTCGAACACATCG
>JBEQBX010000122.1:0-8032 GCA_041639595.1 Porphyrobacter sp. | reverse complement strand
AGATAAGCTGCTCTACAAATTCGTGCACCTCCTTGGGCAGCAACTGGCCATCGTCGATGAACAGGATCGGCGCTGAACCGGATCGCTTGCCCAGTTCCACAAACCATGATCGCGGATCTGTTGATGCAACCCCCAGTCCCGCCACGGTGCAGGCCTGCGACAAGGCTTCAAGGAAGGTTTCAAGGCTGTCGATTCCGGCCCGCGCCGCAATCCAAAGCACCGAACGGCCGCTTTCGGAAAGCACATCGGCCCAGCGCAGCATGGCCGTGGTTTTCCCGAAACCGGCGGGCGCAATGACCGTTACCGCGCGATAATCACCGATCTTGCCCGCCAGGGTCTCGATCCTGTCACGCATCAAATAAGCGCGCGCCGAACGCGGCGGCACGATGGTCGTCTGGACTACGCCCATTCTCGCAAACCTCTTCCCATATCCCGGTTGGTCTGTTCCGCCAACTTCGAGAACCCTTATCCTCCACCGAAACACGTCTTGCAAGGGTCATTTCCTATCCGCAGATAGGTTTTGACAGGCAGCTTTCCCTGCACCTTACAATCAAAGCAGCGTCTGCCGCGAACGGAGCGGTCGTTGGGGGAGCTAAATGGACTTTGATCTACCAGAAGAACACAGCGCCTTTCGCGATGTCATCCGGCGCTGGGTGGACAATGAGTGCCCCAAGGATTGGGCACGCGAGCTGGAAGCCGACGAAGACAATTATCCGCACGCCTTGTGGGACAAGTTTACCGAAGCGGGCATGCACGGCGTGGGAATTGACGAGGAGTTCGGCGGCCAGGGCGGCGACGTGCTGATGCAGATGGTGCTGGCACGCGAACTGGCTCGTTCACTGGGCGGTCTTGCCTGGATCTGGGGTATCACCTCGTTCGCGGGTTCGAAGTCCATCGGCCTTTATGGAACAGCCGAACAGAAGGCCAGGTACCTGCCCAAGATCGCCGCCGGTGAATTGAAGGCGGCCATTTCATTCACCGAGCCAGGCGGCGGCACCGACCTTCTGGGCAGCATGGCAACTACTGCAGAACGGGTTGATGGCGGCTGGGTAATCAACGGCGAAAAGATCTGGAGCTCGTCTGCCCATGTGGCGGATTATTTGCTGTGCATCGCGCGTTCGGACAAGAACGTTGAGAAGGCTCACCAGGGGCTTACCCTGTTCTGGGTTCCGGCCGATGCGCAAGGCGTTTCGATCACCCCGCTGCCCAAGCTTGGCATGCGGTCGATGGGCAGTTGCACGGTTGTTTACAATAACGTGTTCGTGGCTGACGAGAACGTCCTCGCCGAGCCGCACAACGCCTGGTACACGCTGCTGCCTACGCTGAACAACGAACGTATCATGGTCGGCGCATTTTGCCTCGGCGTGATCGACGGTGTGCTGGAAGATGCGCTGGCTTACGTCATGCAGCGCAAGGCGTTTGGCCGATACATTGGCGAATTCCAGGCCTTGCAGCATTACATCGCCGACATCGCGACCATGCAGAAGACGACAGAGCTTCTCCTGTATTTTTGCGCCTCGAGACAAGCCCGCAGAGAGCCCGTGGGCAACGAGGCCAACATGCTGAAGCTACATGCATCCGAAGCTGCCAACCAGGCTGCCGACCTGGGCATCCAGATGCTGGGCGGCATGGGCTATTCGGCCGAGACCGACATGCAGCGATACTGGCGCGACAGCCGCCTGTGGCGGATCGGCCCAATTACCAACGAAATGGTCAAGAACGGCATTGCCCAGTCGCTCGGTCTTCCCCGCTCTTACTGATTACAAAAGGATTATGCTCACATGAAAGCTCTCTTGCTTGAAACCACAGACGGTCCCGGTTCCGTTCGGGTCGCCGATGTGGAAACGCCTGAACCGGCAGCCGGCGAAGTGCGCGTAGCGATCAAGGCGGCATCAATGAACCACCGTGAAATGTGGATTTCGCGCGGCCTCTATCCCGGCATGGTCACTCCGTGCACGATGGGCTGTGATGGCGCCGGTGTGGTCGACATGATCGGTGATGGCGTCGCAGGTGTGAACATCGGCGACGAGGTGGTGCTTTACCCGGGCCGCGACTGGGGGCCAAACCGCCATGCCCCGCAGCCCGAATTCGGCCTTCTGGGAATGCCGCACCCGGGCACGATCGCGGAGTATGTCTGCGTTCCGGCCGACAACCTTGCCCCCAAGCCTGCGGGCATGAGCTGGGAAGAGGCCGCGGCATCGATCCTCACCGGGCTGACCGCATGGCGCGCGCTGATGTTCAAGGGCCAGCTGCAGCCCACCGACACTGTGCTGATCAGCGGCGTTGGCGGCGGCGTGGCAACCTTCGGGCTCGTCTATGCCGTGGCGCTGGGCTGCAAGGTCTATGTCACCGGCGAAAGCGAGGAAGTGATCGAGCGGGCAAAGAGCATGGGCGCGGTTGACGGCCTGCTCTACACCGATCCCGAATGGCGCAAGAACGTCGGCCCGATGACCGGCGGGATCGACGTGGTTCTCGATGGCGCACCGGGGCCGAGCTATGCCAACTATATCCGGGCCATCAAGCCCGGCGCCCGCATCGTGATCTATGGCTCCACCGCCGGCGACAAGTTCGAGATCACCGCCACCGGGGTGTTCCTGAAGAGCGCCAGCATCGTCGGCAGCCAGGTCGGCGATCTGCAGGACTTCCGCGATATGCTGGCCTTCATCGACAAGCACGACATCCGCCCGGTGATCGAAATGACTTTCCCGCTGGCAGAGGCCGACAAGGCGCTGCTTTACCTGGAAAACGATCACAAGTTCGGCAAGGTGGCGATCACCGTATGAACGAACTGTTTGACCTGACAGGGAAGGTGGCGCTGGTGACCGGCGGCGCCCAGGGCCTTGGCCGCATGATTGCAGAAGGCCTGCTGAAAGCCGGCGCAACTGTAGCCATTACCTCGCGCAAGGAAGAGATTTGCAACGCGGCGGCAGAGGAAATGTCGTCCCTGGGAACCTGCATCTCGCTGCCCTGCGACCTTTCCAGCGCGGAAGCCGCGGTTGACCTGGCCACGCGGGTGAAGGCCGAATTTGGCGACAAATTGCATATCCTGGTCAACAATGCGGGAAAGACCTGGGGCGGGAAGCTGGATGATTTTCCCGACAAGGCCTGGCCGGGCGTGATGATGGTGAACGTGCAGGCGCCTTTTACCCTGATCCGCGAACTGCTTCCCGCGCTGGAAGCAGGCGGCACCAGCGACGATCCCGCCCGCATCATCAACATCGGTTCTGTCGCCGGTCTGAAAACCGCGCGCCTCTCCGCATATTCCTATTCTTCCAGCAAAGCCGCGATCCACATGTTGAGCCGCGATCTCGCGGGCGATCTGGCGGACCGCAACATCAATGTGAACGCGCTGGTGCCAGGCTTCTTCCCCACGAAGATGACCGCGCACCTGCGCGATGAGGACGAGGTGGACCCGGCAGTCCTGGCAACGATCCCGATGGCGCGACTGGGCCGTCCGGACGAAATCGCCGGTTCGGTGGTTTTCCTCTCTTCCCGTGCCGGTGGCTACATCACCGGCGTCGCGCTTCCCGTCGATGGCGGCGCGGCTGGCTGCGGATAGAACTGCAATTCCCACTGTCCCTATCCTTGGAGAGGGGAACTGGTGGCTGTTGGACTGAAGTAAGATGCGCGAAGTTGGGCAGGAATTGGAGGAGGCACGCGTGTCTGGTAATGGCGAAGATGCGTCCAGCATTCGGATCAGCGTAAGCCCGCTTGCCGACATGCTGCTCAAGGCCTGGGATGCCCATCCGGAAAAGGAAGCGCTGGTCTTCCCTGCGGGCAGGCGCAGCTATGACGATGTCGTGCGATCGGTGCTGCACCGCGCACGCGGCCTGATCGGACTGGGAATCAAGCAGGGTGACCATGTCGGCATTCTGCTGCCATCTGGCATCGATTTTGTGGAAACGCTGTTTGCGGTCTCCATGGTCGGCGGCGTTTCAGTGCTGATGAACGCCCGCTATCGCGCACCCGAAATTGCCTATGTGGTCGAAAACGCAGACCTTGTGGCGGTTGTCACCAACAGTGAGGCCGATGATTTCGTCGATTTCACCACGCGCCTGGCGGAAGCCTTCCCCGAAATCGCCGAGTGCAAGGATCCCATGGCGCTGCAGGTGTCGCAGGCTCCGTTGCTCCGGCGCCTTGTCCTCAATGGCGGCAAGCAGGCACCCGGTTTTATCGACCAGCAGGCTTTCGATGGCGCCGCGCAAAGCGTTGACGAAAGCCTTGTGCATGATGCCCGGCTTTCGGTGCGCCTGCGCGATACCTGCATGATCCTATATACCTCGGGGACATCGGCTAACCCCAAGGGCTGCGTGCTGTCGAACGAGGCGATCTCGCGCGAGGCCAGCAACCTTGCCCGCAACCGCTGGGCCTTTAAGGAAGACGAGCGCGTGTGGTCGCCCATGCCGCTGTTCCATATCGCCGCCATGCTGGCGATGCTGGGCGCGGTGGAAGTTGGCGGCACTTTCATCGGCCAGCCGCATTTCGATGCGGGGGAAAGTCTGCGACAGATCGAGGCGGAACGCGCGACCATGCTGTTCCTGCCGTTCGTCACCTTCCACCAGGCCATGATCGCCCACTGCGATTGGGACAAGACCGACATGAGCAGCGTGCGCCTGATGAACAGCTGTTTCAGCCAGATGCCGCGATCGATAGGCGATGCCTATCGCCATAAGATGCCCGATGCCTTGCAAGTAGGCACCTTCGGCATGTCGGAAGCCAGCGGGATCGTGACCACCGGCGGGTATGACATGGACCCGGAATTGGGTTTCAAGACACTGGGCTACCCGCTCAAGGGTGTATCGGTGCGCATCGTGGATACAGAAACCGGGCAGGATGTGCCGACGGGTGAACGCGGGGAAGTGCTGATAAAGGGCTACAACATGCTCGATGCCTACCACCGTGATCCGGCGAAAACGGCTGAGGTGATAGACGCGGATGGCTGGTATCACAGCGGTGATATTGGCTCGATCGACGCTGATGGCCACATGCAGTTTCATGGCCGTTTCAAGGATATGCTGAAGGTCGGTGGCGAGAATGTTGCCGCTGCCGAAGTCGAGGCCATTCTGGACACTCACGAAGCGGTCGAATTGTCACAAGTGATCGGCATCCCTGATGAACGGCTGGCGGAAGTGCCCGCTGCCTTCGTCAAGCTGGCGAACGGCATGCGCCCCGATGAAGCGGAGCTGATCGCCTTTGCCAAGGAAAGGATCGCTTCCTTCAAGGTACCGCGACATATCCGCTATGTTGACGACTGGCCAATGTCGGCGTCCAAGATCCAGAAGTTCAAGTTGCGCCAGCAATTGATGGCCGAACTGGGAATTTCGGAATGAGGAATTTTGCATGCGCGTGGTGATTACAGGAGCGGCCAGCGGCATTGGCCGGGCGGTGGCAGAATTGCTGGCCGCGCAGGACCACCCACACCAGATGCTGCTGAGCGACCGGGACGAGGAAGGCGTGAACGCCGTTGCCGCAGCGATCGGTGCGGGCGCGCGTGCGCATGTCGGCGATCTGTCCTCCGTCGATTGCGGGCGCGATATCGTTGCATCCGCGGTGGATCACATGGGCGGTATCGATGGTGTTGTCAGCAACGCCGGGATCATTTCCAGCGCGCCGCTGGTGGAGCAGACCGTCGACCAGTTCGACCGGGTCTATGCGATCAACACCCGTGCAACCTGGCTGCTTGGCCAGGCTGCCCACGCACATCTCGCAAAATCACGCGGAGCATTTGTTGCAACGGCATCGATGTCCGCCACGCAGCCCACTCCGGGGCTTGGCTTCTATTCTTCCAGCAAGGCCGCATTGCTGATGCTGATGCGCCAGTGCGCGCTGGAATGGGGGCCGGACGGAATTCGCTGCAACACCGTTTCGCCCGGACCAACCTATACGCCCATGACCCAGGCCGGATACGACGATCCGGGCCGCAGGGCGCAGCGGGAATCGATGATCCCGCTGGGCAAGCTGGGCATGGCCGAGGACGTGGCCAATGCCATCATCTTCCTGCTCGGGCCGCAAGCGGGCCATATTTCCGGAGTCGATATCCTCGTCGACGGCGGGATGAGCAGCAACCTTATGCCCGCCACCGGTGGCGGAACCGGCCAGAAGGCCAGCAAGTAACACACGATCGGAGAATGACATGCGCCTCGCACGGGTAAGAAAAGACGGAAAAACCGGCCTCGCGGCCAAGATTGATGGCGAAACCAAGGTCGTCTGGGATGCCGACCTGGCCGATCTGGATGCGCAGATTGCGGGCGGCAAGATGGCCGCTGCCGGTGCTGCCGCGGCCGCCGGCGATACGATCGACGATGCATCGCTGAAATTCCTCCCGCCGGTTGCAAAACCACCCAAGATCATCTGCCTTGGCCTGAATTACCGCGACCACGCGGAAGAATCCGGCCTCGGCATACCGGAATTTCCCGTGCTGTTCGGTCGTTTCGCATCCAGCCTCATCGGCCATGGCGCACCGATCATTCTGCCCAAGGTATCCCAGCAGCTTGACTGGGAGGCGGAGCTTGTCGTCGTTCTTTCCAAGGGCGGCAAGAATATCGCCGAGGCTGACGCGCTTGATCACGTGGCCGGCTATTCGGTGTTCAACGACGCCTCCATCCGCGATTACCAGCTGCGCACGCCGCAGTGGACTGCGGGCAAGAACTTCGACGATACCGGCGCCTTCGGCCCATGGCTTGTCACTCCGGATGAAGTGCCAGCCGGTGCCGCTGGCCTGAAGATCGAATGCCGGGTGAACGGCGAGGTCATGCAGTCCTCCAATACCGGCAACCTGATCTTTACCGTTGCCAACACCATCCACCTGCTGTCCACTTTCATGACGCTTGAAGCGGGCGACGTGATCGTGATGGGCACGCCGGGCGGCGTGGGCGTGGCGCGCGATCCGCAGGTGTGGATGAAGGCCGGCGATGTCTGCGAAGTCGAAATCGAAGGCATCGGTTTGCTGACAAACACCGTGGTGGCTGAATAACGGACCACTGCTGCAAGGGAGAGAGACATGCCGCAGAAACGCGCTGGCGCCCTGGGCGTCCACTCGATCGATCATTTTGGCCTGCAAGTACCCGATCTTGCCAAAGCCAGGGACTTTTACGATACGTTCGGGCTGGACGTGCGTGAAACGGCAGACGGGCTGGAACTTTACACCTTCGGCAACGACCACTGCTGGGGCCGCATCGTTGAAGGACCGGTGAAGCAGCTGCGCTACATCAGCTTCGGCATATACGCTGAAGATGAAGACGCGCTGCTTGCCCGCCTTGACGAGAACGGCGCGAAGCGGCTCGATGCGACGGACAAGACGCCCGGTAAGGGTAGCTGGTTCGCAGGCTTTGACGGCATGCCGCTCAACATCGTGGTGGGAGACAAGTGCTCCCCCGATGCCAAGACGCAGTTCACTTTCCAGTCTTCCAAGGCAGGTCAATCGGGCGCGATCTTCAATTCCAAGGCGCCGCAGACCCGGCCCCGCAACCTGTCGCACTTCGCGATCTACACCACCGATGTGATCGCAGCCACCGACTGGTATGAGAAGAACCTCGGCCTGCGCCTGTCGGACGGAAGCGGCCCCGTGGTGGCCTTCCTGCACGGGCCGCACGGCAGTGACCATCACCTGCTCGCCCTTGTTGGTTCCACGCACCGCGGGATGCACCACAGCAGTTGGGATGTCGGCTCGATCCAGGAAGTTGGCCTCGGCTCGGCGCAGATGATGCGCGCAGGCTACAAGGAAGGCTGGGGCGTGGGCCGCCACGTGCTTGGCGGAAATTACTTCTATTATGCCCGCGATCCCTGGGGCAGCTACGCCGAGTTTTCCGCCGATATCGATTATATCCCGGCGGATTGCGAATGGCCGGCAGCGCAGCATGCGCCGGAAGACAGTTTCTACCTGTGGGGCCCCGATGTCCCGCCCGAACTCGTATCGAACCTTGAACCTGGAGCGCCCGAATAATGGCTACTTATCTTCTGATGCACGGTGGCGGCATGGGCGGCTGGACGTGGAAGTTCATGCGGGCCGAACTGGAGGCGAAAGGGCACACTG
>JBEQBX010000121.1:0-8058 GCA_041639595.1 Porphyrobacter sp. | reverse complement strand
CGCTGCCCAGGATGCAACCAAGCGAAAGCGGCGCGCGGCGATGCGGGCAACGATCTTCCAGCGCGCGCACAGTGCCATCGGTTTCGCGCCAGAGTACGATCGGCTGATCGCCAATATCGACGTTGAAGGGCTTTTCCGCGCTGATTTCTTCAGAGCGGGCCACGGCCCACCAAATTGCTTCGCTCATAACCGACTCGCATCTCCCAAGGCGCATCTTGTGACAATTAAATTGACGTATGACAATTTCTTTGTCAATGTCTGTCCATGGCAACGATGGCTCAAAATTCTGCGGGTGCTGCGAAACAGGGCGCAAATCCGCCAGCCCGGCGAGAACGTGGCAGGGGCCGCCCACGTGCGGATGCAAAGGAATCGGTGGATGAGGCCGCGCTGTTGCGCACCGCCTTCACCACCTTTGCCACTCACGGGTATGAGGCTGCGACGATGCGCGCGATGGCGCGTGACCTGGGCATAAGCCACAATCTGTTGAATGTTCGCTTTGGCAAGAAATCGCAGCTTTGGAAGGCTGCAGTCGACTGGCGCCTGGAAGAGGCCGCGCGGGACGTGGAGATTGCCTTTGATCCAACCCGCTCACCCGAAGAGCAGCTGCGCGACCTTGTATTTCGCTTTTGTCGCTGGGCCATCATCAATTCGGACATCGTGGCGATCAGCCAGCAAGAGGGAAGGGAGCCGAGCTGGCGTCTCGATTATCTGACACAACGATTCACCCTGCCGTTCCAGCGCCGCCTGCAAAAGCTGCTGGAACAGGTTGCCTCCGGCACCAGTCTGCGCCCGCTGGGCTCGTCTGCGCTGCTGGCGCTGCTGGTTCACGGCGTGGGCTCGTTCTTCGCGCTTGGTCCGATGCACGAACGCCTGTTGCCCGATGCGCCGCTGAAAAATGCTGGCAGGCAGTCCCACGAAGACCGCGCAGATGCCATGGCTGAATTCCTGCTGGCTGGGCTGTTTTCTGCCTGATCGGGCGCGGCGGCGCTACGGTCGCCAGGCAGCCTTTCAGAAGAACAGATCAGCGATCCGCTGGCGATATGTGGCCGCCTTGTCGTCCGCCATGCCGAATTGCGGCACAACGGGCGTGATGGAATCGGCAAAGGATGCACGTTCAATGACCTGCGCCTTCACATCCGCGGCAGAGCCAAGCACGGTGATCGCGCTCACCATTTCATCGGGGCAGGCCTGTTCCATCCCCGCGAAATCCTGCTGTGCGAAAGCCGCCTGGATCGCCTTGGCTTCCTTGCCGAAGCCGATCGCCTCGAAATAGCGCAGGTACTGGGGCGACTGGGTGTAGAAGGCCACATTGGCGCGGGCATCGGCAATGGCCTCATCGCGGTCGTCATTGATCACCGTGAAGATCATCAGGTTAAGATCGAAGTCGGACCTGTCCCGTTTGCTCTTTTCCAGCCCTGCGCCAAGGTCCGGGCCCACCTTGTCGTGGATCCACTGCGTGGTCCAAAGCGGATGGCCTAGCAGCCCGTCGGCAATTTCGCCTGCCTGCTCGCACGCCTTTTCGAAAATCGCCGGCAGGTAGATGGGAACGGCGGATCTGCGCGCCGGACCGGTCAGGCGGAAGTGCGAGAGATCGAGCGTTGCATATTCGCCCTCCAGCTTCTGCAATTCGCCCGTGTGCCCTTTGGCGATCACGGCGCGTACCTGTTGCACCACCTCGCGCATATGCGCCAAAGGCTTGCCATAAGGCATGCCAAAGCTGCCTTCGATCTGGCTCTGCGCGCTGGAACCAAGGCCCAGTACCGCGCGGCCATCGCTGATGTGATCCAGATCGATCACGCTGCAAGCTGTTTCCAGCGCGCTGCGGGTGAAGGCCAGGGTGATCCCGCTGCCCAGCTTGATGCGGCTGGTAACTGCCGCGGCAGCTGCAAGCGTGACCTGCGGAAGGCCGAATATCTGCGGTACCCAAACCCCTTCGATCCCGGCTTTTTCCCATTCCTGCACCAGCGGCACAAGTTGCCCGGCCGGAAGAACGGGTAACTGGGTCCAGACCTTCTTGCCGGCGAACATCAGCCAAAGCCCTTTGCGGTATCGAAATAGTCACGCCACGAAATGATCTTGTCGCCGTCCATCTCGAACACGCCCATCAGCTTGAGCGAAATGATGAGCTTGCCATCCTTGTCGTGGAAATTGTCGGTCCGCTCGGTCAGCACGACGTTGCCGTTCGAAGCGACGTGGTGAACGATGACCTCGCCGCTTTCGATCGGGTACATATGCGCAAAACCGTCCATGAAAGCCTTGGCCTCGGCAAAGCCGTTGGTCTTGGAAATGCCGACATTTTCCCAAACCGTCTGGTCGGTAAAACGCTTCTCCATCGATGCCAGCATGTTCGCCAGGGTGGGCTTCCACTCCTCGAAGAAGGCGAGGACTTCGGCTTGCGCGTCAGCCATGCTCAGTCTTCCTGGGCAATCGTGACGGTCAGTCCGTCAAGCGCATCGGTCATTTCGACCTGGCAGGAAAGGCGCGAGGTCTCGTTGCGATGGTCCGAACTGTCCAGAAGGTCGCTTTCATCCTCGGTCATTTCGGGCAGCTTATCGGCAAATGACGGGTCCACATGCACATGGCAGGTAGCGCACGAACAGCACCCGCCGCACAGGGCCAGCAGTTCGTCGAACCCGTCGTCGCGAATGATCTCCATCAGCGTCAGACCGGCTTCGGCCTCCACTTCCTTGCTGTTGCCAGAACGGTCGATCACATTGATTTTAGGCATGTCTTGCTCCCTAGAATTTATCTGATTTCGACTTCGACCGGGAAACGATCGAAGTAAAACTGGAAATGCTGGCGGATGTCCGCAGCGGTAATGCCGAAGTCGCCCTCCAGGTTGAAACGCACCTTGCCTTTCACCGCCGGATCATGATCCTTGTGGTACTGGTGCAGGGTCTTGAGAGTGGCCTCGTCCAGCGGGATATCCGCCATGTCGTAGATCCGTTGCAGGATCGGGTCGGGGTCCTTAATCCACTGGTGAAAATAGACGTCGATCGTCTGGTCTTGCGGCAGGCAGTCGCGATCCTTCACGCAGCGAGAAAGCATGGTCTTGTAGCGATCGATCCAGTAGCCCTTCGGCTCTTCAGGATCGCTCTTCGTGCGCAGTACGCGCGAGGCGTAGAGCCACATCGACAAGGTCGAACGGATCGAGCCAACCGGGTCGCGGTGCGTGATCACGAATGTCGCATCGGGAAAGGTCTTATAGAGAACCGGCAGCTGTTCCATGTGCTGCGGGCACTTGATCACCCAGCGGTTCGGTCCTTTGAGGAAGGTCAGCACCTGCAGGCCCTTCTTAAGGTAGGCATAGGTGCCGCTCTGGTCGTGCGAGAGGTAGTAATCGCGCCACCTTGGCACCAGTGCCAGCCATTCGAGCAGGTAGGATGAAAAATCGAGCGCCTGCAGCTCGATATCCTCGCCGATATGGTCGGGCGAGAATTCGTGCATGTAGCTCATCATCGGCAGCACCGCTTCCTGCTGGTGCCACCCGGTCTCCGCCTTGGTCCAGCGCGGGTTTGGATCGTCCGGCGTAGGCTCGTCCTCTGCCATGGGGACCGGGGCGATGGCTTCCCACCAAGGCAGCGAGCGCAGCCGCGTGTCGGCGGAAAGCAGGCCGAGCAAATGGGTGGTCCCCGAACGCGGCGGACCAGCCACGATGATCGGGCGATCGATTTCGATGTCGAGAATTTCCGGGTGGCGCTTGCAGATGTCTTCCACGCGCAGGCGGTCGGCGGCATAGCGCACGAACATGGTCCACAGGCCAGCGCGGCCAACGGGTGAGAGGAATTCATCCTCGTCCACACATTCGCACCACAGGTCCAGCCGCTCGACAAAGTCCATCGCGCCGAAATCATCGAGGCCGGTCTGGGCCTTGGCTGCGCCCATGATGGCCGCAGAGGAGAAATCGAAACTGGCTTGCGAAGCGGCGGCAAGGGCGGCCTTTTGCGCTTCGTCCAGCACGGGCGCGCGCATGTCCTTGATCTCGAACACCTGGCCCTTGGCGGCTTGCGTCATTCGCATCTGCTCCCTCACCACGTCCTGTCTCCGATAGCTCCTAGATACGGAGGCGGGTAGTCTTTGCCCTACCGAAAGATATGCTGCGCGACTGGCAAATGCCGTTAGGTCGAATGGGGAGAGGATATTGCCGCGATGACAGACAAGCTGTTCGATCTGACGGGTAAGGTGGCGCTGGTAACCGGCGCAAACTCCGGTCTGGGCTTCGGTTTTGCCGAAGGGCTGGCGCGGGCTGGAAGCGACCTGGTTATTTGGGGGCGGCGCAAGGAAGCGAATGAGCAGGCAGCCGAAAAGCTGCGCGCGCTGGGCGTGAAGGTTCATTCCGCCGAAGTGGATGTGACCGACGAGGCGCAGATCGTTGCCGGCATGGCCGATGCGCTGGCCGCAATGGGGCGCATAGATACCGTGGTCGCCAATGCCGGGATCGCCAGCGCCAAGCCTTTCATAGAAATGGATGCCGACACCTACAACTCGCTGATGGCCGTGAACCAGCACGGCGTGGTGTTCACTTTGCGTGAAGTTGCGCGGCACATGGTTGCCCGCGCCGAGGCAGGCGATCCGGGCGGTTCGATGATCCTGTGCGGCAGCGGTTCCATATTCCAGGGCGTGCCCACGCTGACGCATTATGGCGCGGCCAAGGGGGCGCTGGCGGCCTTGTCAAAGGGTCTTGCCGCCGAACTTGGGCCGCATGGTATTCGCTGCAACGTCATCGCTCCCGGCTTTATCATTACCGAAATGACCATGGCCGATCCGGAGTACGGCCAGATGCTGGCCGATGCCGTTGCTGCCAAGGCACCCATCGGGCGCGCCGGCATGCCCGACGATCTGTGGGGCGCGGTGGTTTATCTCGCCAGCGATCTTTCGCGCTATCACACCGGCGACACGCTGGTGATCGATGGCGGGAAAATGTTCAACAACTAGGAGCGTCCATCGTGTTTTCCCGCCCGAAGGCAAGGCATAGCCAGAACGCCTATGTGACCAACGATCTCGATCGCGCGCTGTCAATCTGGCGGGATGATTACGGAGTTCCCGAATTCTACGTGTTCGAGAATGACACCCCGGGTCTGGTATCTTCTCCGGAATACCGGATGAAGATCGCTCTCGCCAATGTCGGCGGGCTGGAAATCGAACTGATCGAGCCCCTGCCCGGACTTGCTCCCATGCACGCCGAAGTTCTGCCGCAGGACGGCAGCTTTGCAATGTGCTTCCATCACGCTGCCCTGCGGATCGACGGCGAGCTTGGCGATTTCGAGGAATATATGGCCTCGCTCGATTCTGCGGCGCATCCGGTTGTGTGGAGCGGTGGGCTGGGAGACCTGATGCGTTACACCTACACTGATGAGCGCGCGACCCTCGGCCATTACCTGGAGCACGTCTGGTTCGATGCCGGAATGTACGAGCAGATGGCGTCTGCCATACCCGTCTATCCGGGGCATTGAGCATGGCTCTTGCACTCCTCAACTTTCGCGACCTCGGCGGCATGCAGGCACAGGGTGGGCTGGTGCGCACCGGCGCGCTGTTCCGTGCGGAAGGCCCGGCCAATTTCTCACCGGCACATGAGGCGGAGCTGAAATTGCTGGGGATCGGTTACATTTTCGATCTGCGTTCCGCGAACGAGCGCGAAGCCCATCCGCACGATTGGCAGGATGCGGATTGCCGCTGGCTGGGCCTCGATGTGAATGCAGATCTGCGGGTGTTCGGCCATGACGGCCGCGAACGCCTGAGCCTTGGCGAAGATGTGCAACTGGCGATCGACATCATGTGCGAAACCTATCGCGAGATTCCCGATGCGCTTGCGCCGCACTGGGAAACGGTTGGCACGTGCCTGCTCGAAGGCAGGCCTGCGATGGTCAACTGCACTGCCGGCAAGGATCGAACCGGTGTTGCCGTTGCCGTGCTGCTGGAGATGCTGGGAGCCCCACGTGAGGCGATCCTGAACGACTATGCCCAATCAGACATCTTTGGCGAAAACCTTCGCCGCAGCGGTTTGCTGGAGCAAGGCTTTCGTTCCAGTTTCGGATTCATGCCCAGCCCGGAACAGGTCGATGCGCTGATCGGGGTTCGCCGCGAATACGTGGCCTGCGCCTGGGAACAGATCGAAACTAAACACAAGACCGTCGGGCGCTATCTCGCCGATGCCGGTCTTGGCGAGGACGTGCAAATTGAGCTGCGACGCTTGCTGGTAACGCAAGGCGTCTCGCCTACAGATCAAGGAGAATTATCATGAAAACTGGCGGTGTAATCGGCCTTGGCGGCATTGGCGGAGGCGTGGCCCAATGCCTGCAGCGGTCTGGCCAACTTTCGGCAATCTTCGATGTGCGCGCAGAAGCCGCAGAGCGGGTGCCCGGTGCGCCGCCAATGTCGGCAACGCCAAGAGATCTCGCGGCGGCATCCGATTGCGTTCTGATCGCGGTGCTCAATGGCGAGCAGACCATCGATGTGCTTTCCGGCTCCGATGGCGTTCTGGCTGCTGGCAAGCCCGGGCAGACCGTGATCTTGCTGTCGACAATCTCCATGTCTGATCTGGAAACATCGCAAAAGCTCTGCGCCGATGCCGGTGTGACGCTGATCGATTGCGGGGTAACCAACGGGCCCAAGTCGGGCGAGAACGGCCTGATCTGTCTTGCGGGCGGCAGCGAAGAGGACATGGCCAAGGCCAAGCCCATTTTCGATGGCTTTGCCGGACAGGTCATCCACATGGGTGGGGCGGGCACAGGCATGGCGGCCAAGATCGCGCGCAACGCCACGTTTTTCGGCTGTATCCGGGCAGGGTACGAAGGCGCGGTAATCGCCCGCAACTACGGTGTAGACCTGAACCAGCTGCGCATGGCGCTGGCTGGTGATCCGAACGCAGGTGGCGGCCTTGAAGGTGCCCTGTCCATGGAAATCCGCCCCGATCCTGCAGGCGATGAGCAGGAAACAGGCGTCCGCAACTATTTCAAGGGGCTGATGATCAAGGATCTGGAAGTCGCGATCGAAGAGGCCGCCAAGTTCGGTGTTCGACTGCCGATGATCGAACTGATCCGCGACAACGCCGATTCCACCTCTGGCCTGGAACATCGTAAGGGCCAGCCGCTCGATTGAGCATGGGTACATACAAATCGAGGAGATACACATGAGTGAAAATGCCTGGGACAAGGGACTAGAGGTTTTCGATGCTGTCTATGGAGACGGCTTTTCCGCGATGATGAAGGGGCAGGAAAACAACCGCTTTTCACGCGAGATTATCGAGAACCAGTTTGGCAAGCTGTGGGCGGACGAAGCGCTGACCATCCGTGAAAAGCGGTTGCTGGTACTGGGTGCCACGACCATGCTTGGGCGGCAGGATCTGATCGAGATCCAGATGATGGGCGCGCTTGGCAACAACGAGTTCACAGAAGAGGAACTGGCGCTGATTCCGCACTTCATGCTGTTCTATGCCGGGGCCGGTAACTGCACTTCGCTGGTGCGAGGGATCGAAGCGGCCAAGGCGCGCCTTGCGGAAATGAAGAAGGACTGAGCCGAAATGCGCGATCTGCCCCGCATGCCGCTGGATTCCGATGCCTTCCGCGAGCGTTATGGCCCCTGGGCCGTGATCGCTGGCGCTTCGGAAGGCACCGGCGAGTGTTATGCCCGCCAACTGGCGGAAATGGGCATCAACCTGATGCTGGTTTCGCGCCGTGAGGAGGCGCTGGAGGCTTTGGGCAAGGAACTGGCGAAAGAACACGGAATTGAATTCCGGGCCTATGCGCAGGACCTGACAGAGCCCGATGCAGGTTTGAAAATTGTCGCCGCCGCTGCTGGCCTCGATGTGGGGCTTTACATCTCCAACGCCGGTGCAGACGGATTTGCCGCTTTCTTTGAAGACAGTACCGAGAATGCGCACCGGCTGGTGAGGATGAATATCACCACCCTGATCGATGCCGCCAACGGCTTTGGCAAGCGCTTGCTCGCGCGTGGTAAGGATGGAAAGGGGCGCGGTGGCATCATCGTGATGGCGTCAGGCGCAGGGCTGGGCGGGCAGCCCAACCTGGCGATGTATTCGGCGACCAAGGCATTCGAGAT
>JBEQBX010000120.1:0-8258 GCA_041639595.1 Porphyrobacter sp. | reverse complement strand
CGCCAAAAGCTCTGCTATACCGGGGCCAACTTCATAAGCAGTGTTATCGTAAACGACCACGCGCTTGCCGGTTCGTGCGTTATCAAAGAGGATATCCTCAGGCGTGAGAACATGTCCCAGCTCAGCGCCCATAACACCCTGAAGCTGGTTCTTGCTGACTCCGTTGGTGGTGTAGCGCGCACCGGTTGCGATGATGACGGCATCGGCTCCGAACTCTGCAATCAGTTCAGGCGTGGCTTCAGTATTCAGGCGGAGGTCAACGCCCAGCTTGTTGATCTGCAGCAACAACCAGCGGATGATGTCGCTGCGATCTTCAAGACCAGGGAGCTTGGCCTGTAAGGTTACATGGCCTCCGGGCACGCCCGATTTCTCGAGAAGCGTGACGTTATGGCCGCGCCGGGCTGCATCATAGGCTGCCTGTAGCCCTGCAGGGCCCGCGCCCGCTATGACGACATGCTTCGGATTGGCGACGGTTTCGGGTTCGGGCAGGTGCTCACTGCCGACTTCGGGATTGACAGTGCAACCCACCGGATGCCCGATACACGAGCGCAGAAAACATCCTTCCAGATCGCCGATGCAGGCACGGATTTCATCCCTGCGTCCTGACCGCGACTTGTTGGCCCATTCCGGGTCGGCAATTACCGATCGCGCCACGAACACCATGTCGAGCTTGCCCTCGTCGATCAGCTGATCGGCATATGTGGCGTCGAGAATGCGTCCACCGCTAACTACGGGGATATCGACCACTTCCTTGATCTTGGCAGCTGCGTAAACGTGCGTGCCTTGCTCACCAAGATAAGAGGAAGGGTAATGGTAATGCGTCATTTGCGGTTTCTGGCCGCGTGCGGTGATGCGTAGCCAGTCAACCTTGCCGCTGTCCGAGAGCAATTTGCAGATCGCAAGACCTTCACTCAAGCCATCACCGCCCAGAGTCGTATCGTCCGCGTTGGCTGCGATGCCGATCACGAAATCAGGCTTGCAGCGGGTGCGGATGCCATTGAGGATTTCAAAAACCACCCGCATCCGGTTTTCGAGGCTGTCGCCATATTCGTCGGTGCGCTTGTTATAGAGCGGCGACGTAAAGCTCTGCATCCCGGCACCGCCGCCAATAGGGAACTCAAATCCATCCGCGCCAGCTTCTTCTGCATGTTGGGCTGCAACGATGTGCGCCTCGGCCAGCGCCTGGATTTCTTTCACCGTCATCGAGCGTGGCTGCGTGTCACTCAAGACCGTATGCGGTGCCGCACCCGAACCCTGCCCGGTGCGAGGGTCGGCCTGCATCCACACGCCCTGCACGGCAATTTTGCTGCCATGCTTGTGCGCAGCATCCACAATTCGTCTGATCGCCGGTATGTGGTCGCGATTATAGGCCTCGATAAACCAGCCCGGCGGCACCAGCGGCGCCGGAACAACCTGACAACTGGCGATCACCATGAAACCGCAGCCGCCCTTGGCACGCGCTTCGAAATAGCCAACCTGCGCGTCAGTCCCGATCCCCA
Source organism: Porphyrobacter sp. (assembly GCA_041639595.1). GTDB lineage: Bacteria > Pseudomonadota > Alphaproteobacteria > Sphingomonadales > Sphingomonadaceae > Erythrobacter. The sequence goes on along the minus strand of JBEQBX010000120.1, from coordinate 6,759 downwards.
ATCCGACCATGCCATGCGGCGACATGAAAACCCGGTTGGGAATATCGAGATTGCCGATTCGGAATGGGCTGAACAGATGCTTGAAATTGGTCATGATGCGTTCCCTTGATCGCGGGCCTCAAGCCTTGAAGGTGATGTTGAACACCGTATCGGCAGCGGCGTGACGAAGCGGAATGACATCCTGATAACCCTCGGAGGAATACCAGTTCCGCGCGCCTTCATCGTCAGCGAACTTCATGATGATTATGGTGGTGGCAGGAAATTCCCCTTCGAGCACTTCGGGGGCTTCAGCGAAGGCCACTTCGACCTCCACACCATCGATCAGCCGGAAACCAGCCGCAGCATATTCGCCATATTTCTCGTAGTCGTACTTGTTCACGACCCCCACCAGGTAAGAAGCCATTTGTGCAATCTCCCGTATCGCATTTTTCTCTTGGCCTGAGACTATCCAGAAGGCGGTCGCGGGAAAGGGATGACTTTTTATCTGGGTAAAGCGCTCGCGGAGAGACCGCCAAGCACAAGCAATGTCACGTGCTCTCGCCAGGTGGCAAGCCCAGCATCAGTGGTGAAATCAATGCCGCTCGTTTCTGCCATCGACCAGTCTTCGAAGAACACCCCGGTCGCCAACGAAAAGACCGACCAATAGAACAGGTAGGGGTTTACGCCGGCACGGAACTCTCCTGAGGCCTCTCCACGCTGCAGGATGGGAACAATGCGATTTTCCACGAAGGTACGGACCGAAGGCAGGTATTGCGACCTGCGCGAAACATGCTCTCCCTTGTGAAGCGACTGGTCCACTGTGATGCCCACGAGATACGGTCGTTCCACGAAGTTCTGCATGATGCGGTCCACCAGCGCTTCGATTGCCTCGGTCGGCGTCATCTGCTCGTAGTTCGGGCCATCCAGCATTTCGAGCACTTCCACTGCGATGCGATCGAGCACCACGGAGTAAAGCTCATCCTTGGTCTTGAAATAGTGATAGACGAGTTGTTTCGAAACGCCCGCTGCCTTGCCGATTTCATCCAGCCGCGCACCGTCAAAACCGAAACGGGAAAATGCATCGCGCGCCGCATTGAGTATCCGATCAATCGTAACCGCAGAGGAATGCATAGGGCGTCGGCGCGTCATCTCGCGACTCCGATCAATCGGGCGGGTAAATTGGTTCGGGCTAATCCGCTGCACTGGTTCGGCACGGCTTTCCTTCCTCTCTCACCAGCTTTTGTGCCAGAAACGCAGGCATTGCTGCAAGGTAAGAGGGTAAACCGGGCTAACTCGTTTGTCCCTATCCCCCGAAAGGGCAAGCGCTGAGCGCTCCCGCCTAAGAGATCGGCGCTACATTGCAAGTTAGAGGAATTGCCCATGTCCACCCGCCATCTTGTCGACCAGGAATTGCTCGCACTTGCCGACAACTTTCCGCCTCTGACGCTTTCCGACGAAAGCCTGCCAGTAATGCGCGGAATGGTCACTAGCATGCTGGCCGATCGGGCCTTACCGGACTTGCCGGTAGAAACATGCGAAGTGGCCGTTCAGTCGCGCGAACCGGGCCGCACGATCCGGTGCCTGATGATACGCCCGTCCAGCATGGCACCTTCCGCACCGGCAATCCTGCATTTTCACGGTGGCGGCCATGTGATGGGCAGCCCGGAGATGAACCAGGCGGAGCTGATGCAATGGGCAGCTGAGCTGGATTGCCTCGTGCTGTCTGTCGACTATCGGCTGGCACCCGAAACCCCCTTCCCCGGCCCGATGGAGGATGCGGAGGATGCGCTGCGCTGGCTTCATGGCGAGGCGCAGCAACTGGGGATCGACAAGAGACGCATTGCAGTGGCCGGACAAAGCGCAGGCGGAGCTATGGCGGCATGCCTTGCCCTGATGACACGCGATGAAGGGGGAATTCAGCTCGCTTTTCAACTGCTGGAGGCGCCGCGCCTTGATGATCGAATTCATGAAGGCGCGGAAGCCAATCCGTTCACCGGAGAATTCGTCTGGACCCGGCAGTCCAGCGCCTATTGCCGAAAGGCCTATCTGGGCAGCGATAATTCAACCCCCTACGCCTCTGCGCTGAGGGCAACCGACCCTGCAGGCCTACCGCCAACTTTTATCGCTGTCGGCGCGCTCGATCTGTTTGTCGACGAGTGCGTGGATTATTGTCGAAGACTGCTCCGCGCGGGCGTACCAACGGAGTTGATCGTCTATCCCGGCTGCTTCCACGGATTTCAAATGGCAGCCGAAGCACAAGTTACGATGCGCTCGCGCCGCGACAGCTTGAATGCACTGAAGAAGGCCCTAGTTCGTTGACTGCACCGCTCGATACCGAAAAGCTGCTTTCCTATCGGATTCCGCAGACGCAGGACGATTACGACCCGCGCGATGTGATCATCTATGCGTTAGGCGTCGGCGCCGGGCTTGCCAGCGAGATCGACGAAACCAGCCTGGTGTTCGAACGTAACCTGCAGGTCTTGCCGACCATGGCACTTGTGTTGGGTACGCCGGGTTTCTGGGCGATGGACCCGGGCAGCGGGCTGGACTGGCTATTGATCCTGCACGGCGAACAGCGGCTGAAGATCCACACCCCGCTCGAATCTGCTGGAACCCTGATCGGCACCACTAGGGTGACTGGCCTGGCTGACAAGGGGCCGGGAAAACCTGCCCTGATCCGAGCCAGGAAGGAAGTGCGCACGCTGAGCGGCGTACTGGTGGCGGAAACATCTGAAATCTGGTTCGTCAAGGGGGCTGGCGGCTTTGGCGGTGAACGTAGCCTGCCGGTGGAACCACACTCGCATATCCCCGGTCGCGATCCCGATTTCGCTATTTCCCTGCCCACGAGCCTGGCGCAGGCGGCGATTTATCGCCTGTCAGGCGACAGGAACCCATTGCATATCGATCCTGAGACTGCGGCTTCGGTCGGGTTCGAGCGCCCGATCCTGCATGGGCTGGGCACTATGGGTATTGTTGGGCGGGCGCTCATGCACGCCGCATGCGGCGGCGTTGCATCAGCCTTGCACGAAATGAACGTGCGTTTCACCGCGCCCGTGTATCCCGGCGACACGATCAATACGCATATCTGGCAGGACGGCGACACGCTGCATTTCCGTGCTTATCGCAACGGTCTTGAGCAATGCGTAATCGATAACGGGTTTGCTAAGATCAGCCTGCCGGGGGCTTGAAGCAATAGGCGCAGATCTTGTTGCCATCGGGGTCCAGCAAGTATGTGCCGAAGGCGTGCGGCACTGCGCCGCGCGGTCCCGGAGCACCCGCATCGGTGCCGCCAGCGGCCAGTCCGGCAGCATGGAAGGCCGAGACAGCTTGCCTGTCAGGTGCCTTGAAGCCGATCGTCACGCCATTTCCGGGTATGGCACCTTCGCCGTCTATCGGCCGGAGGACCAGGAATTCTGCCGCGCGATCGCCATAGGCCAGCCCCTGGTCGAGGAATTCTCCCAGCCGCCTGATGCCCAGCGGCGCTAGACAGGCATCGTAGAACCGGCCCGATCTCTCAACATCATTGGTGCCCACACAATTGTGAGTGAAGATGCCCATCAGGTGGCCCGCTCGCTGCCCGTTATCCGCACCAGCAGGATGGCAACGATCGAGATCGCGGAGCCGATCGAAATGATCAGCGAGACCGTGGCCACATCGAGGCCCCGCGCGAACAAGATTCCGGCCAACGCAGGCCCCATGGCTGCCCCTGCTCGACCAAAGCCGATGCCGAACCCCGTGCCAGTCGCGCGCACATGCGGCGGGAATGCCATGGCCAACAAGGCATAGAACCCGACCGCCGCCGCATTGGAGAAGAAGGCCGTAACCCCGGCGATCCAGCCGAGCATGGCCACATCCTGCGGAGCGCGCCCAAACACGTTGAGCATTACGAAGGCACCGGCAAGGGCGATGACCGTGGCCTTCTTGATCCCGATCTTCAGCGCAACCACGCCCAGCAATCCGCCGCCTATAGCACCGCCCAGCATCGCTTTGGTCAGCACATCCCCGCCTGAGGCAGGGTCAAAACCCATGTCGACCACAAGCTTGGGTATCCATTTCACGAAGTAATAGTAAGCCGTCACATGTGTGAGGTAGGCGATCGTCAGAAGCACCGTGCGTGAAAGCAGCGGCGGCTTGAAGATATCGGACAGCGATCCTCGCTGCTGTTGGCTGACCGCTTCAGGCAGGGCCTCGGCCTGCGGCAAACCGAACCTGTGCAGAGTCTTGTTGATCCGTTGCAAGGCGGCGGGTAGGCGCCGGTGGGACAGCCAGTCTGGCGTTTCCGGGATCAGCCAGTAAGACAGCGGGATGGCCGCAATGGTCAAACCCGCTCCCAGATGGAACACCCCGCGCCACTCGCCTGCATCCAGCACGCTTGCAGCCATCATTCCGCCGAAGAATGCACCCAGCGGATAGCCTGTCACCATCAGCGGCAGGACAAGGCTGCGATAGCGCGCGTTCGAGAATTCCGCGACGGTGGCATTGAGCGCGGCCAGCATGCCGCCGATGCCCAGCCCGGTCAGCAGTCGCCATGCGGAAAGCTGTTCAACGCCCGTGGCACTTGGCACCATCAGCATGCCGATGCCCATCACCGACAGGCAACCAAGGATGGTGGGGCGCCGGCCATACCTGTCGGCCATGCCGCCCAACAGGATCGAGCCGACGGCCATGCCGATCAGTTCCATCGAAAGCACCCAGCCAAGCACATCCTGCGGCACCTGCCATTCCTCGGCAATGCCCGGTGCCGCAAAACTGATCGACATGACGTCGAAACCATCCAGCGCATTGAGCAGAATCGTCATGCCGAGCGTAGCGATCTGCCATCCGCCCAGCTTGCCTTCATCGATGATTTCGCGCGGCGTGCTCGCCATTGTTCTGTCTCTCCGCCTATTCCGACAGCCATGCCCTTGAACGCGACAAGGGCGGCTGCGGCCACCCAACCCGGAGCCCATGCATTGCGGTTATCGCAATGCTGGATTCAGGGCCAGACCGTTCTGGCAGGATCACGGCGGGAAAAGCCTGTCTTTGGTCAGGCCCGGAGCATCCTCAGGCGCTTTCAGGCATCCCACACCAGCGACAGGCTGAGCGGCTGGATCATCCCGAGGTGGAATTCCATTTCCGCCCCCCGGAGCCAGTCGGAACTGCGGCAGCTCCGCCAGGAAACGCTGGATTGCGAAATTCATCTCTCGCCGCGCCAGATGCAGGCCAAGGCACAGGTGCGGGCCGGTGGCAAAGCTGACGTGCTGCAGCTTGCGGTCCAGCCGCACTTCTTCCGGGTGTTCCCATGCGACTGGATCACGCCCGGCAAAGGTGGTGGACATGATCACCTTGTCGCCCTTCATCATAGTAACGCCGTTCACCTCAACCGGGTTTGCCACCGTCCTGGAAGTGCTTGCCGCTGCATAGGCGCGCAGCATTTCCTCGATGGCATCGGTGATCAGCGAAGGGTCGGCGCGCAACCTGGCCTGGTCATCCGGATGCGTCGCAAGGTGCCAGAACTGCAAGCCAAGATTGGTCGAAACAGTATCAAGCCCGCCAATGAACAGGTTGAAGGCAAAGCCCAGAACCTCGTCATCCGACATCTTGCAGCCATCCATCTTGGCATTGACGCCGAAGGTCAAAAGATCCTCGCGCGGATTGCGCTTCCGGTTTTCGATCGCGGCGCGCAGATAATTGACCACCTCCCGTGTGGCAGCCGCAATCGTTTCCAGGTCGTGGCCGTGCAGCAAGTCTGTCTCCCAAGCCATGAACTGATCGGTCATGTCCTGCGGCAGGCCGATAAGGTCTAGGATAACCTTGATTGGGAATTCAAACGCAAACTCGCTCATAAGTTCGCAATGGCCGCGATCCTTGAAACGATCGATATAGTGGTTGGCATATTTGGCGACTTTCTCTTCCGGCGCGCGCACTGCCTTGGGAGTAAAGAGCGGGAAGATCATAGCCCGATAGCGACCATGCTGTGGCGGATCGAGTTCTGCGGGCACTAGGTTCCAGTTGCCTCCGCTGAGCATGGCAAAAGGCGCAAATCCCTTGTTCAGGAAGTTCACATTGTCCTTGTAGATCGCCGAAAGGTCATCGAAGCGTCGCACGATCCATGCTGGCTGCCCGCCAGGATAGGCATCGCGGGTATAAAAGGACCTCCGGCGCTTCCCGCAGCAGCGGATCGACCAGATCGACATAGGGATTGCCCTTGTAGATTGTGCCAAACTGGAAGGGCCAGTCCCTGATAAGGTCTTCGGGCACGTGGGTCGGTATGGTCCGGTCGATATCCATCACAAGCGACTTAGGGCTTCTCCGCGAAACCGTAGTTTCAGTTAAAGGAAGATCGCGAAGTTGGGCATGCCCAGCACGACCTGATCGACCAGGATGGACCGGCGTGCCAGCTGGAAGCCATTCGCCGTCATCCGCAAGCGGTCATAGCGCTCCGCGCTCAACTGCTTGTAATCCTTTGACTCTGCCCGATTGCGGGTCAAGAAGAGGTAGTTCAGTACTTCGTACTCGTCGGGATTCTCTGTTTCCCAAACGGAAACGTTGGTGACGAAACGGCGTGTGCGCGAGGCTGGGTCTTCGGACCAGGCATTGCTAGTCGTGGTCAGGCGGGTAAGGCGCACCATCATCGAGTTGTAGTCATCATCGAAGTGCCCGATCGTGCCGAACTCGTCATCAAAGCCCTGCACCCGGCGCGTGATGCGGACGGGAGCCTTGTATTCAAGATCCTCGGCCAGGATATCGCCCCATTGCTTGAATTGGCGATGATCGAGAAACCGGGCTTCCTTGATGAGA
>JBEQBX010000119.1:0-8370 GCA_041639595.1 Porphyrobacter sp. | reverse complement strand
CAAGCTGGTCGACGGCAGCTGTGCGCCCGAGGATATTGCCGAAGCGGTCGCCTTTCTTGCGTCGGATCAGGCTCGCAAGGCCACCGGCAGCGTACTGGTGGTGGATGGCGGCCAGTTGGTCAGCTAGACCGCGAACAGTGCCCGTGCCGCCTCGCCCCCGTCGAGCAGGGCGTTGTCGCGGCGGGTGACGCGCCAGCCTTGCGCGGTGCGGACCAGTTCCCAGCGGTTGGCCGCGACCCGGACAGGCTGCCAGCCATCGACAGCCTTGGCGAGCACCACCGAATGGCAGCGCGCGGTCGCCCGGTCGCCATCACAATCAATGCTTGGCGAGCCCAGCACATGGGCGCAACCGCGCGTCATCAGCGCCTGATGCACCGGCCCGGCAATCAGCGCCGCAATTGCAGCCCGGCCGCGCGCCTCGGGAAAGCCGTCCACGGCATAGACCCCGTCTTCGGTCCACAGCTTCGCAACCCCGTATGCATCCCCGCTGTCGGCGAGCGGACCGTAGGACGCAATCAGATCACGGATCGCCTCACGATCCTCGAGCGCCTGCAATCGGTCTGCAAGGGCCTCACCCACCCGCCGCAGCCCGCCCTGCCTGTCGTCCGAAGAAAGTGCTATCGGCAAGGCTCATGCCTGAGGAATATCCATGCCCCCACGCGGGCAGGCCCGATGTGCAACGCCCGGCTGCGAACAGGCCGGGGATCGGCGCTCCGTCGCGATCCAGCACGCGTGCCTCCGGCGAGGTGTGCAGCCCGCCCAGCGTGAAGAAGCTGAAATAGCTGGCCCGGAAATCGAGTTCGAGCGCCACGAATGGCCCCTGATCCAGCGGAACGAGTATCGGCGAGTGTTTGCCAAACAGCGGATCGCGCCCTTCGTGGGCATGGGCGTTGTAAAACGCCATCGTCGCCGACAGCGTGCCGGCCGCCATGCCCAATTCGCGCTCCACTTCCTCCCAGGTCTCGCCCGTCCCGGCGATGGTGATGCGGGCAAAATCCATCGGCTGAACGAAATGCGCATTGTCGAGCAGCAGGAAGACCTTGCCCCCGGGCTGGTCGACCGCGCAGCGGCTGACCCGCCCGTGGTAGCAATCCTCGTTGATGAAGCGCTGGCCGTGGATGTTGACGAACACACCGTGGGCGTGGCTTTCCGGCATGGTCCAGGGGCAGGTGGTGAAGAACTGATCCATGTGGATCGCCTCCCCGCCCGCGCCGAGACCGAGCAGGATGCCGGTGCCATCGTCCTTGTCACCAATCGGATCGCCGAGCTTGAAGGTATCGGGGCAATGCTTGCGCCGCATTGCTTCGTTGAATACGAAACCGCCGGTCGCCAGCACCACGCCCTTGGCGGCGCGCACGAAGCGCGAGGTGTTGTCGATCCGCACCACCACGCCGACGATCCGGCCCTCGTCCTCGATCAGTGCCAAGGCGCGGGCATCGACCACCACATCCACGCCCTTGGCCCGGGCGCTGGCTTCGAGCACATCGACCAGCGGGCGTCCCCCGCCCCACCCCATGTGCTGGATCGTATGCCCACGCGGTGCCGGTTTGGCGATGTCGCAGAAGGGTGCAGCCGCCTCGCTTCCCGACCAGATCAGGGTGGAATCGTCGGTAGGTTCGATATGTTTGCCGGGCAGGTAATTGCCGCGATAGGGCACGCCTTGTGCCTTCAGCCAAGCATAATGGCCCAGCGCCTCGCGCCCATAAATTTCGCACTTGGCCTCATCCACGCAAGGCCCGCCCGCGGCCTTGAGATAGGCAGTGAAATCCTCGGTGGTATCGGCAAAGCCCGCCGCGACTTGCGCATCGGTGCCGCCCCCGCCGCCGATATAGATTTCGCCGCCCGACAGGCCCGATGCCCCGCCGCTGCCCGAATTGCGTTCGAACAGCATCACCTGCGCGCCTGCGTCCGCCGCTTCGATTGCAGCGCAGGCTCCAGCAGCGCCAAAACCGATCACCGCTACATCAATGTTAAAATCCCAGCTTGCAACCTCGGCAGCAGGGAACGGCCGATGCAGGGAAATCTCAGGCATTGGCCCCTTGTGCCTTCAGCATGTCGAGCGCGACGTCGACGATCATATCCTCCTGCCCGCCGACCATCTTGCGGCGGCCCAGCTCGACCAGAATTGCACGCGTATCGAGCCCGTAATCCTCGGCCGCCTTTTCCGCATGGCGCAGGAAGGAGGAATAGACCCCGGCATAGCCGAGGCTCAGTGTCTCGCGGTCGACCCGCACCGGGCGATCCTGCAAGGGGCGCACCAGATCTTCTGCTGCGTCCATCAGCGCCATGACATCGCAGCCGTGGTTCCAGCCCTTGCGATCGGCCGCAGCGATGAACACTTCGAGCGGGGCATTGCCCGCCCCTGCACCCATTCCGGCAAGGCTGGCATCGATCCGCACCGCGCCAAATTGCGCTGCGACAATCGAATTGGCGACCCCAAGGCCAAGATTGTGGTGCGCGTGCATCCCTCGCTGGGTTTCGGGCTTCAACACCCGGTCATAGGCCTGCAAGCGCTCGCGCACGCCGTCCATGTCCAGCGCGCCCCCGCTGTCGGTGACATAGATGCACTCAGCGCCGTAGCTTTCCATCAGCGCAGCCTGCTGTGCCAGAGCTTCGGCATCGATCATGTGGCTCATCATCAGAAAGCCGGCCACGTCCATGCCGAGATCGCGGGCGATGCCGATATGCTGTTTTGACACGTCCGCCTCGGTGCAATGGGTCGCGACCCGCACCGAACGCACGCCGATGTCATAGGCGCGGCGCAGTTCCTCGACCGTGCCGACGCCGGGCAGGATCAGCGTGGTCAGCACCGAACGGGTCAGCACATCGGCCACAGCTTCGAGCCATTCCCAGTCGGTGTGAGCGCCGAAACCGTAGTTGAAGCTCATGCCGGACAGGCCATCGCCATGCGCAACTTCGATCGCATCGACCCCCGCTGTGTCCAGCGCCGCAGCGATCTGACGCACCGCGTCGATGCCGTACATGTGGCGAATGGCGTGCATCCCGTCGCGCAGGGTCACGTCCTGAATGTACAGCTTGTCGCCCTTTTCGACATCGAAGCTCATGCGGTGATCCTTTCAGCGATGAGTTCGCCAGTGGCCTTGGCCGCAGCGGTCATGATGTCGAGATTGCCCGAATAGCTCGGCAGGTAATCGCCCGCGCCTTCGACTTCGAGCATGATCATGCTCTTGATCCCGTGGAACTCGCCCATGCCGGGGATGTGCAGCGGGTTGTTGTCGCCGAAGCGTTCGAACTGCACCTGCTGCTTGAGCCGGTAGCCGGGGACATAGGCTTGCACGCGGGCCACCATCGCTTCGACCGAAGCGCGGATCGCGTCCTCGTCAGCGCCTTCGGACAGGGTGAAGACCGTGTCGCGCATGATCATTGGTGGTTCGGCGGGGTTCAAGATGATGATCGCCTTCCCGCTTGTCGCCCCGCCAACCGCCTCGATAGCGCGAGCGGTGGTGCGGGTGAATTCGTCGATATTGGCGCGCGTGCCCGGCCCGGCTGAACGCGAGGAGACCGAGGCGACGATCTCGGCATAGTGCACCTTCGCCACCTGGCTCACCGCCGCGACCATCGGGATCGTCGCCTGACCGCCGCAGGTCACCATGTTGACGTTGGGCGCATCAAGGTGCGCTTCCATGTTGACCGGGGGCACGGTGAAGGGGCCGATCGCCGCCGGTGTCAGGTCGATCACGCGAATGCCGTCAGCCTGCAAGGCCGCGTCGTGGAGCTTGTGAGCATAGGCGCTGGTCGCATCAAAGGCGATGCGGATGTCCTTGTAGCAATCGAGGCTCTTCAGCCCCTCGATCCCTTCGTGGGTAGTGGCAATGCCGTGCGCGCGGGCCATTGCCAGACCTTCGCTCGCCGGGTCGATACCGACCACCGCCGCCAACTCCATGTTCTGCGGATACTTGATCATCTTCATCATCAGATCGGTGCCGATATTGCCCGAGCCGATGATTGCGGCCTTTACTCGTCCCATGTCAGTTCCTCAAACGAAGCGCGCGGTGCAGCCGCCCACTCCATGCAATTGCATTTCGAAAACATCCCCGACCGCCGCCGGTTCGAGCGGCACAAGGGAGCCTGATAGGATCACGTCGCCCGCATCCAGCGTGACGCCATATTGCCCCAGCGTATTGGCAAGCCATGCCACTGCCTGCGCCGGATCACCTTGCACCGCTGCGCCATAGCCTTCGGACAGGGGCATCCCGTTCTTGGTGACAGTGACGTGCAGGCCGGGCAGGTCATGCTTTCGCGGATCAACGCGCGTCTCACCCAGCACGAACACGCCGCAGCTGGCATTGTCGGCGACGGTATCGACAATGCCGATTTTCCAGTCGCTGATGCGGCTGTCGACGATTTCAAAACAGGGCGCGATTGCCGCCGTTGCTGCGATAACCTGTTCAGGGGTAACCCCCGGCCCCCGCAGCGGATCGGCCAGGATGAAGGCGATTTCAGCTTCGGCGCGGGGCTGAATCAAGCGATGGGCGGCGATGTCGATATCGCCCTCGACAAACATGGCATTGGTCAGGAAGCCGAAATCGGGCTGATGCACGCCCAGCATGTCCTGCACAGCCTTGCTGGTGACGCCGATCTTCTTGCCGATTACCCGCTCGCCATCGGCTAGTCGCCGGGCGAGGAAATCGAGGCTGATGGCATAGGCATCGTCGATGGTCAGGGCGGGATCGCGCGCGATCAGAGGCGCCAGCGTCCGCCCGTCGCGCAGCGCCTGATAGAGCTGGCTGCCGTGCAATACAGCATTGGTCTCGCGGGTCACAGGTAGCTCCCGTCCTGATAGATCAGCGGAGCGACCGTATCGCTCACCCGCGCGCGGATCACGCGGGCGATGACGATCGAATGCGTGCCATAGGCCAGCATCGCATCTATCACGCACTCCAGATTGGCCTGCGCGTCGGCCAACATGGGCAGACCGTTATCGGCCACCTGCCAGTCACCGACCTTGAAGCGTTCTTCGCGGGGTACTCCGCCGCCGAATGCCATCGACACGTCGCGGTGGTGGCGCGCCAGCAAGTTGACAGACAGCGGCGCGGTGGGAACCAGCAGGGCGTGAAGACTGGTCATCCGGTTGACACAGACCAGCACCGCGGGCGGATCGACCGTCAGCGAGGTGATCGAAGTCGCCGCCATCCCGACCGGGCCATCATCGCCCTTGGCCACGACAATCGATACCGAAGCCGCCAGCCGCCGCATTGCCGCCTTGAAAATGTCGGGCAGGTCAGCCGGGATCAGCGGATAGCCGTCCGTCATGCGCCGCAGCCCTGAAGGAAAGCGATCGCATGGGTGTTGAATTCGGCGGCGCGTTCGACCTGCACCCAATGCCCAACCTGATTGAAAGTCATGGTGCGCACATTGCAGCCCGCGTTCAAGAAATGGCGGGCGCCGCTTTCGGGGCAGAAATCATCCTGCAACCCCCACATCACCAGCATCGGCTGCGCCAGCTCGCCAAGGCGCGGCGCAAGGTTCGGCGTGCGCATCCGCATCAGCACGTCCTTGGCCTGGGTGCGGGCGACAGCGAAGCGTTCCTGCACCAGTGCATCGGGAATGCGGTCAGCAAAATCGGGATGGACAAGGTTGCGCACTAACCGCCGCTGTTCGTCGAGGTTGAAATCCGGGCCACCGAAATTGGACACCATCCGGGCGATGCCGGGCATGGTGAAGTAATGCGCCTGTTCTTCGATGCAGCCGGGTGCCATCAGCACGAAATTTTGCGCAAAGCCGGGGTGATCCAGCGCAATCTGCAAGGCGATCCCGCCGCCCAGCGAGTTGCCGACCAGACTGGCCTGCGTCACGCCATGCTGGCTAAGCGCATCGAACACAGTGTCGGCAAACAGCTGAAGCGTATAGTCGATCCCTTCGGGCTTGGATGAGGCGCCATACCCGATCAGATCGGGCAGGATCACCCGGTAACCGGCAGCAACGAATGCCTGCCAATTGTCGCGGAAGTTGGAAGCGCCCGACGCGCCCGGCCCGCTGCCGTGAAGGAACACGACCACGGGCCCGGAGCCGGCCTCCACCAGATGGATGTCATATCCACCCGCGACTCTATAGGTCGCCTTACTCAACCCCTCCATGCTCCGGCCCCTTACAAGAAGGGATTGAGCGGAGCTTCGCCCAGCATCGTGCCGATCGCATCACCCGTGCGGTTCGCCGGATCATTGGCGACATGAGCGCGGCCTGCGTGCAGATCGAGCCATGGCTGGATGATGTCGCTGGTCATGTAGATCGCGCGCCCGCCGAACAACTGCACCACATCATCGATCAGCCGCGCAAGCCTGCGCACCACTGTGCTCGACTGGTAGGTGAAGAACGCCCGCTTCTCCATCGGGATGTCCTCGCCACGTTCGGCATAGGCCATCAGATCATCGAAAGTCAGGCGCAGGGTGGTTTCCATTTCCTGCTTCTCGGCAATCGCCCGCGCCAGCGCGGCGTGCAGGATCGGGTCCTGCTTAGACGCCTTGCCGGTGTTGGTCGAAATGCGGCCCTGCATGATCGCCATGGCCGCATTGATCGCCGCCTGTGCACCGCCGAACGCTGCCGTCGAGACCGAGCGGGTGAAGACCTGCGCCCAAGGCAGCCGGTACAGCGGGCCGGTGTTCACTTCCTGCCCGGGGTTCTGACACAGGAAGCCGTCGATCGAACGGTGCGTGCGGTAGTCCGGCACGAAGGCATCGTCGACAATGATATCGTGACTGCCCGTCCCTTGCAGGCCAAAGGTGTGCCAAGCGTCCTGATCGATTTCAAAATCACTGCGCGGCAACAGGAAGGTGCGCATTTCGGCCGGGGTGCCATCATCCTTCGGCGGACAGAAAGCCCCCAGCAATATCCAGCCGGAGTGGACCGAACCGGTCGAAAAACCCCACCGGCCCGACAAACGGAAACCGCCATCGACGTGGGTGACCTTTCCGACCGGCTGATATGTTGAGCAGACCAGCATGTCGGGATCATCACCCCACACTTCCTGTTGGGCCTTCTCGTGGAACAGCGCCATTTCATAAGGGTGGCAGCCCAGCACGCCATACATCCAGCCGGTCGACATGCAGCCTTCCGCCAGCACCTTCTGCACTTCGAAGAAATCGTTGGGGTGCATTTCATAGCCGCCGAAATTGGCCGGCTGCAGAATGCGGAAGAACCCCGCTGCCTTCATTTCGGCGATGGTTTCGGCCGGGATATTGCGCGCCCGGGTGCAGCCTTTGGCGCGCGCCTTCAGCGTGGGAACCATGGCACGAGCGCGATCAAGCAGCTCCTGCGCGCTCGGCTTCACACCATCGATATCAATCCGCTTCACAGCAACGCCCATCGCCCGGCTCCTCTTTTGTGGAGCTGAAGGCCTTACCCGACTCAGCTCTCAACGTTGGTCTCGTAAAATTTTTTATAGTTTGATACGCAAATCGTCAATTGAAAAGCCGTTTGGCTTCCGATAATGCGGTTTTAACAGCAGTACCAAGCCGCGATTCAGAAAATGGCCAGGGAAGATGGACAGCAAAGGGAGCGGCCAGCTTGGCAATGACGCCAACAATTGATCTTGCAGGACAGGTTGCTCTGGTAACCGGCGGAACCAAGGGTCTGGGCCGCGCTGTGGCGCTCGCCCTTGCTGATGCCGGTGCGCAGGTGTTCATTTGTGCGCGCAATGCTCCGGTAGAGCCGATGGAAGGCATTGCCTTCCGCGCCGCCGATGTGCGCGATCCAGATGCCGCGCGCGCACTTATTGACAGCATTGTGGCCGAGGCCGGTCGGATCGACATTCTGGTGAACAATGCCGGCGGCTCCCCTGCTGTCGCCGCAGCCGAAGCCAGCCCGCGCTTTTCCGAGGCGATTGTCAGGCTCAACCTGCTCGCCCCGCTTTATCTGGCGCAGGCCGCCCATCCGCACATGGTGCAACACGGCGGCGGGGCCATCGTCAATATCGCCAGCGTTTCGGCGATCCGCCCCTCGCCCGGCACCGCGGCCTATGGCGCGGCCAAGGCGGGCTTGCTCAACCTCACACAAAGCCTGGCGCAGGAATGGGGGCCGCAAGGCATCCGCGTGAATGCGATCATCGCCGGACTGATGGCGACCGAGACTGCCGAGGCAACCTATGGCGACGCCGCTGCGCAGGCTGCCGTCGGGCGTTCGATGCCGCTCCAAAGGATGGGCTCGGGCGAAGATATCGCCGGGGCCGTCCTGTGGCTGTGCTCGCCACTCGCCGCTTGGGTCAGCGGGGCGCGAGTCAATGTCGATGGCGGCGGGGAGCGGCCATTTTTTCTCGATCTGGTAAATGGAGGGCAGGCCTGATGGCTGTGAAATCGCTGGGCTATGTCGTGATTGAAACGGCGCAGCCGCGGGAATGGGAGATCGGAAGAGCAC
>JBEQBX010000118.1:0-8589 GCA_041639595.1 Porphyrobacter sp. | reverse complement strand
CTGCGCGGCGCGCGCGTGGGTGTCTATCAGCATTCCGCCGTGGGCCGCGATGTCCTTGTCACGGTGCTTGAGGGGCTGGGGGCCAAGGTCACGGGGCTGGGGCGCTCCGACACGTTCATCCCGGTCGATATCGAAGCGGTGCGTGAAGAAGACATCGCGCTGGCGCGGGGCTGGGCGGGGGAACAGCCGTTCGACGCCATCGTATCGACCGACGGGGACAGCGATCGCCCGCTGGTGGCCGACGAGATGGGCGAATGGCTGCGCGGTGACGTGCTGGCGATGCTGTGCGCGCGCGTGCTGGGAATGCAGACGGTCATCACCCCGGTTTCGAGCAATACGGTTGCCGAGCGGTCGGGCTTTTTTGCACGGGTTAAACGCACCCGGATCGGGTCGCCCTATGTGATCGCCGCCATGCAGGCCGCGCTGGCCGCGGGGGAGACGCTGGTCTGCGGGTATGAGGCCAATGGCGGTTTCCTGCTGGGCTCCGATGTCCGCAACGAAAGGGGCGTGCTGACCGCCCTGCCGACCCGTGATGCGGTGCTGCCGATCATCGCTGTTCTGGTGGCGGCACGGGGCAGTTCGGTCAGCAAGCTGGTGGCGGACCTGCCCAGCCGCGTCACTTTCAGCGATCGCACCGCCGATTTCGCGCCGCAGCGCAGCGCCGATCTGATGGCATGGATGACGGATGAGGCTGAGGGCGGGGCGCGGGTCAATGACGCCTTTGGCCCCATCGTCGGCGCGGCGTTGACCGGCGTCAATCGCACCGATGGCGTCCGGCTCACCTTCGCCAACGGCCAGATCATCCACCTGCGCCAATCGGGCAACGCGCCGGAACTGCGTTGCTATGCCGAGGCGGAAGATCAGGCGGCAGCACGCGCGCTTGCGGTGGGGGCGCTGGGCGTGATCGCACAGCGGTTCTGATCGCCTGAAAGGGCCGCCGCAAGCAGTGCCCTATTCCGCTGCGACCTTGCGATAGAGGTCTGCCATGGCCGCGGCGCAGGCGTCCCATGAATAGGACTGTGCCACCATTTGCCCGCGCCTTGCGCCTTCTTCGCGCCAGCCATGGTCCTGTGCGGCCTGTTCGATTGCGAGGCGGAATGCCGCTTCGTCTTCCGGATCAACGATGCTTGCCGCATCCTGCGCGACTTCGATCAGGCACGGCGTATCGGCAATGATGCACGGGGTCCCGTGGGCCATCGCCTCGACCACCGGAAGGCCGAAACCTTCGTAGCGCGAGGGATAGATGAAGGCGGTGGCGCCGGCATAAAGGGCCTGCAGAACCGCGTCCGATACAAATCCCAGCCGCTTGACGCTGCCATCGGCCGAGGCCTGTTCGATCAGCGGATCAAGGCTTTCATTGTGCCATCCCTTGGCGCCGGCAAGGATCAGCGGAAAGCGGCTGCGGAACGCGGCCGGCAGGCCAATGTAGGCTTTCACAAGCCGGTCAATCCGCTTGCGCGGCTCGAACGTGCTGACACACAGGAAATATTGCCGTGATTGCAAGCCCAGCGCGCTCAGGCTGGCGGTGTCCGCGGCGGCCGGGCTGACCTGCGCGCCCAGAGCCACCGAGACGACTTTCTCCGGCGGAACGGCGAACATCGAAATGAGCTCCTGGCGCACGGTCTCGGTGTCGGTCACCAGCAACCGGGCCCTGCTCAAGGTCGCTTCGAACCGGGCTTCGAAATCGCGGATGCGTTCGGCGGGATGGGTTTCGGGGTAGAGAAAGACTGACAGGTCGTGGATCGTTGCCACACCGCGTTCGGCCCATTCGGGGATAAAGAAATTCGGTCCGTGCGTCACCGCGTTGCGCAATTGCCGGTGCCGCCGCCACGCCGTGAAACGCCGCCGCCAGGGATGAACGCGCTGCGGTGCCCAGCCATCATTCAGCAATTCGCGGGGGTTATCGATCCATTCCAGCCCCCGGAAATAATGCACCCGGTCCGGCCCGAGCTTTGCTGGCAGACGTTCGGCCAGTTCGAAACAGTAGCGTCCGATTCCGGTGAGGCTGGGGCCCAGCGCGTCGACCGACAGGGCAAGCGTGGGCCCTTCAGTCATTCAGCATCCAACTGATCGTCTGCTCCAGCGATGGCACGCTGACCGCGCCGATCAGGCTTTCCAGCCGCTTTCGGCTGCCGCACAGCGTTCGCACTTCATCGGCGCGCACGAAGGCCGGATTGACCCTGATTTCCATCTCATGCCCGGAAATGCGCGACACAAGATCAATGACCTCGCGCAAGGCGTGCGCTTCGCCCGAACAGACATTGAAAACGCCGCCGATCGCATCGGGCGCGGCAAGCAGCCTTGCGTAACTGTCGACCACGGCCCGCACATCCGAGAAATCCCGCGCGACATCGATATTGCCAAGCTCGATCACCGGCTTGCGCGCCTTGGCATGGGCAACGATCTTCGGAATGATGAACTGTTCGCTCTGCCCGCGCCCGGTATAATTGAAGGGGCGGACGGTGATGATCGGCAAGCGGTCAGCATAAACCCGCCCGAGCATCTCGCAGGTCAGCTTGGTTATGCCGTAATCATTGGCCGGCTCCGGCGGCGTCGTTTCGACGAGCACGCCTTCGCGGCGGTTGCCGTAGATGTTCGCACTGCTTGCTAGCAACACCGCCTCAGGGCGGCGCGGCGCGGCGGCAAGCGCCTGCAGCAAGTTCCGGGTGCCCAGAATATTGCTGCTGTACAGTTCGCCCGCATCGCCATGCGCCACAAAGGCTATGGCGGCGAGGTGGACAACCTGATCGGGCTCAACCTCTGCAATGATCCGTTCGATCGCGGACAGATCGCGCAGGTCAGCCACGTGCTCTGCATGAAGCGCAGGGCAGGGCGCGGGCGCAGGGTGGTGCACCAACCCGTGCAACTCATGGCCCGCACCCGCCAGCCGATCGAGAAGATGCAGGCCGGTAAACCCGTGCGCGCCGGTGATAAGGATCCGCTTCACGGCTTCGCTCAAAACGAAAATCCGGCTTCGTTGCGCCGCAAATCCGCTTCGACCATCATCCGGCACAGTTCTTCCAGATTGGTCTTCGGCTCCCAGCCTAGAACCTCCCGGGCCTTGGCAGGATCACCGATCAGCAGATCGACTTCAGCCGGGCGATAGAAATCGGGGTTGATGCGCATCACCGTGCGCCCGGTTGCCACGTCCACCGCGGTTTCGCTTTCGTCGGTGCCGCCGAATTCCACTTCAATGCCTGCTGCCTTGAACGCCATGGCCACGAAGTCCCGGACCGTCTCGGTGCGATTGGTGGCGAGAACGAAGGTGTCAGGCGCGTCAGCCTGAAGCATCCGCCACATGCCGTCGACATATTCCTTGGCAAAACCCCAGTCGCGCTTGGCATCGATATTGCCAAGCTCAAGGCAATCGAGCTTGCCGAGCTTGATCTTGGCCACGCTGTCCGTGATCTTGCGGGTCACGAATTCACGGCCGCGCAGCGGGCTTTCGTGATTGAACAAAATCCCGCTTGATCCGAAGATGCCATAGCTTTCGCGGTAATTGACCGTGATCCAGTGAGCATAGAGCTTGGCCACGCCATAAGGGCTGCGGGGGTAGAAGGGCGTGGTTTCGATCTGCGGGACAGCCTGCACCTTCCCGAACATTTCCGACGTGCTCGCCTGGTAGAACCGGATCGCCGGGTTCACGATGCGGATCGCTTCAAGCAGATTGAGCGCGCCGACGCCGGTGATTTCCGCAGTGGTAACCGGCTGATCGAACGAAACGCCGACAAAGCTTTGCGCGGCAAGGTTATAGACCTCGGTCGCGCCGGTGGCCTGCAGCAGGCGGATCGAAGCGGACATATCGGTCAGATCATATTCGACCAGCTTGAGGTTGGGATGCCCGGCAATGCCCAGTTCCTCGATCCGCCAGAAATTCACCGAACTGGTGCGGCGATAGGTGCCGTAAACCTTGTAGCCCTTGGCGAGCAGCAGCTCGGCCAGATAGGCACCGTCCTGTCCGGTGATGCCGGTGATGATAGCGGTTGCGACCATGATGCTATTCAACCTTTCTTGATTACGAACTGGAACCCGCGAATCAGCAGATCATCGGGTTCAAGGCCCCACTTTGACGCGGCCTTTATGAGGTTAGGATGGGTCAGGAAAGACTGGTCGACAACGCCTGACCACGCGGTCGAGAAGACCATGGTGCAACCGAGATCGTCGACAATCTTTGGCAGTGTGTCGCGGTAATAGGATACCGGCCGGCGGTTCATGTCCGAACGATAGCTTTGAATCTCGTCTTCTGATGCGCCGTTTGCCTGCATGATCGCGGCGATCTCGTCGTCATCGCACACAAGATGGGCCCAGGGATCGTTGATGCGGTGCAGGAAATGGCTGCCCGAATCTGCCGTCCACACAGGATCGAAGCGGAGGTATATCACCCCGCCGGGCCGCGTGGTGCGGATCGCTTCGCGAAGCGCTTTTGCAGGGTCGGGAATGTGTTCGAACGCATTGAGGGAAAAGACAACATCGAACCAGTTGTCGCGGAAGAACAGTTCCTGCGCGTCCGATGGAATGTAGTTCATCAGGGAAATGGGCAGCTGATACCCATTGCGGGAAAACTTCTCTCCCAGCAATTTCATGGCCTGGCCCTGATACCGCAGGTCCCAGTGAACGATGTCCGTGCAAATCGTGTGGCCCCAACGCTCGGCATACAGGCCCGCAAGCAATCCGCCCGATCCGCCAATTTCCAAAGAGCGCCTTACCTCGGCCCCATCCATCACTTCGGTGACCCAATGCGATATGTCACCAAGAATGGATAGCTTTTCGGAGAAATCGCTTTCTTCAGAATAGGCTACATCGGTCATTGCGCAGTCCTCATGCTGATCACCTCGTGGCAATGTTGCACGAATTTTTTCCCTATCTCGTCCCAACTGAAGGCCAGCGCTCTCTGACGGCCGTTTTGGCCCATGGACTTGGCAAGTGCGGGCCTGCCCAAAATTTCTGACAGGCGATCGGGAAGGCTGGAGGGGGCGGCCAGAAATCCGTTTTCGCCGTCGCTGACCAGCTCGGCGAAAGCCGGGCAGGTGGCGTTGGCGATCACCGGACGCGATGCCAAGCCTGCTTCCAGAAGAACGATCCCGAAGCTTTCGCTGCGGCTCATGTTCACGACAACGCTGCAGGAACGATAGGCCCCCCGCAAAACCGAGCGATCAACCGGCCCCAGATAATCAACGAAGCTTTCGGTGATCGCGAGGCCATCGTCATCCGGGCCGATCATCACGATCCGCAGATCCGGCCAGGCGCCCGCGCGCAGCGCCGCCACGGCCGAAATGGTGTCACGATAGCCTTTCGATATGGCCTTGCGCCCGACGATAAGCACAAATGGTGTGCCCCGTCCGTGCACCTTGCGGAAGGCTGCGCAATCCTCGTCCGAGAAGGTTTCGAGACAATCGATTCCGGGTGAAAGGAAAGCGACATTTTCGGCCCCTATGCCCTTCATGAAATCGCACGCGACCTTGGGCGTAATCAAGGCGCGGGTTGCGTTGCGAATGGCATCCAGCACGTCCGGGAAGTGGTAGTAATCGTCCTCGAAGTGCGCATGAGGGACAATCACAGACGGCACGCCAGCGTCATTCGCAGCCTTGATCGCCTGGCTTGCCGTGCGGAAAACCGCGTTATGCGTGATCACGAGATCGTAGTCCCGGGCGTGTTCTTTCAGGTAGTCTTCAAGTTGCGGCGCAAAGGGCCCCCTGGCATCAGCCAGCGCGGTGCCGGCGGCAAACCGCGTTCCCACAGCGGCGGCATGCAGCGCGTTGAACAAGACCGGGGGGGCAACAACTTGCTGTGACGAGGCCACAGCGACCTCTTTAAGCAGGGACTTGCCGGCACACCAGATGCCCTTGACGAACAGGCCAAGAGGGCGGGGGTCTTCAATCTCGTCGTTCGCGATACGGAACACCTCAACGCTCACGATCCCCTTGGGCGCATTGAATTCAAAATCAAAATCGCCGTCAAGATAGAGGCTTGATAAGGATGCTCCGTCGCTCCCGCGGACGATGACGTAGCGTTTGCCCGGCGCACTTCCGGTCAGTCGCCAGAGCCGTGCTGCGGCGGCCTGCATGGCGAAGCGGTTCATCGTCCAGCGCCCGTCCGCTTCGTTGGCTCCCCAACCCCACAAAAGCGCGGTGGTCCGGGCCATCTGTTTCAGCGCGTTGCCAAGCGAAGCTTCGAAGTCCGGTTGCTCCTGCCAGATCCGTCGCACCGCAGCGGCTTGATCCGGAACGGGGGCCGTATCGAATTTGGCCACGCGGATAAGGGGATGACCGAAGGGTACGGGATAGGCATCGCCGTTCGCAGGAAAGGAGCTGCCAAAGCGATCGACATCCGCGATCACATCCACCTTCGGGGTCAGGACATCGACAGCGACGTCGGCAGCGGCCAGATAGTTGATCAGCTTGTTGACATAGACCTCGCCGCCGCCGCGCGGCGGTTCATTGTAGCGGTAGGTCACGAAAAGGGCGCGTTTTCTCGGCCGCACCATGTCGGCAAGCATCGCGCCATACGGAACCCCCAAGACCCGCATCGAATAGCGCTGCGAAAAGCGCTTCCGCCGGGCGTCCCTGTCGGGCGCGAAGCGCGGGCGTTCAGCGCAGCGCCTGATCGCAGCGGCAAAATCCTCCATTTCGGCAATCTCGATATCATCAACGCCGATCCCGTCGTAACCGCGCACGCCGAACGCCGTCGACAGGACCGGCAGGCCGTGCATCAGGTAGTCTGCCAGCTTGATATTGGAGCCGCTGCCTTCCGCCATGGGATTGAGGGCCATCTGGCAGCCCAGCAGCAGATGCGTCTTTGCCGAGTCATCGAGAAATCCGTGAAGGACAACATTCTCGGGCACCGCATCAAAGCCGTCGCAGACCGAACCGGCGATATGGAACGTCACCTCGGGCAAGGTCGGGCAAATCTCGTCCAGCAGCCACTTGACCGCCATGTAATTGGGCAGGTGGCCGGACCCGAGAAAACACACGTTGAACCCGGACATCCGGGCGACCGGCTTTGCGGGCATGATCGGTTCTTCAGCCCCGTTTTCGATGACAACGAGCGGGGCCAGAAGGTCGTTATTGGCAGCAAAGGTCGCAGCATCGTTGTGCGAAACGGCGACAACCAGTTCGCTGCAAGCAATGCAGAAACGTTCGATTTTCTCGACGGCCGAAAGCAGCTCTCTGGCGCGTGGATGATACTGCAACAACTGATGCTTCAGCGCGCTTTCGCAATTTTGCGACGAGTAGACAAACTTGCTGGGACCATCGAGCAGCAGGGATGCCATATAGGGGTGTTCGCTGGCCACGATGCCGGCGAAGTTTGCAGCGGCGCGCTGGATGGCGCGCAACAAGGGATTGAGCGGGGCGAATTCCATGGCCACCAGATCGACGGTGGAGACATGAAATTCCGATGCCTGCACACCATCACGCTGGCGATGCTCCGCAGTCTTGGGGACGGATATCGCCAGCCCCTTCCCGCCGAACACTTCACGCCGGACTATCGTGTCGCCTTCCGTGAAGGTCAGCATGATCGGGCGGACCGAGGTGCTTGCGCCTTCGTATAGCCCCCTGATGCGCGTGCTGCCGCCGCCAACCGTTGCGAACGGATCATAGTCGTTCAGGACCAGAACGGCAGGCGCGGGAGACAGGGGGGCGTCCGACAGCAATTTATCAATTGCTTCGGCAAATTTCTGCGAGATTTTAGGCCATGTGTAATGCCGTTTGAAGTGCCTCGCGGCGTTCGCGGCCTGAACTGACAACGCCTCGCGGTCTGCAAGGGCATTTCGTACGGTTTCGATCAGATTGTCGGGGGCGATCGGGAGGTAATGCTTTCCTTCGACAAGGCCAAAGCCGCGAGCGCCGATCGGTGTCGAAATCAGTGGGACGCCGTTGGACGCCATGTCCGGGACCTTCAGGCTGGACCCTCCGCCTTCGAGC
Source organism: Porphyrobacter sp. (assembly GCA_041639595.1). Classification (GTDB taxonomy): domain Bacteria; phylum Pseudomonadota; class Alphaproteobacteria; order Sphingomonadales; family Sphingomonadaceae; genus Erythrobacter. Next base: position 667 of record JBEQBX010000118.1, on the reverse strand, counting down.
ATCGGGTTCACGCAGGCCAATGCGCCCGCCATCAGATGCTTCTTCTTGGCTTCGTCGACCAATCCGTGCGAAATCACGTTGCCGACCGGTCGGCCGCGATCGAGGCAGTTGCCCAGGATATGGAATTCGTACGCAGGCAGTGCCGGGGCGAGCAAATCACAGATCAAGGCCGCCGCGGCGCGGTTCGGATGATGTGCGCTTCCGATGAAGATCAGCCGGTTGCTGGCCGGCTTAACCTTGGGAAGAGTAAATTCATCGATCCCGTTCGGCACAAGGATTGCGGATGGCACATCCTTGTATAATTTGCGGAACCGCTTCAGATCGTCTTCTGTGCATCCTGTAATCAAGGATGACTTTCGGATGAGGTCTTGCTCGGCATCCCTGACCAAATTCGGGATGAAATCTTTTTCAGCACTCGCATGAATCGTCGAGTATAGATCATACTCGACATTATAGCTGTTGTAGATCCTCGGCTTGCCATCATGACCAATGAACAGGTCATAATTTACTGTAAAAGGAGAATCATGGATGATCAGGTCAGCTTCGGCATGAACATCAAGATAGGCTTTGAGCAGTGCATTCGGAGACATCGCGCAGGCCGACAGGCACGGGCCGGAAAGGTCACCCGACCCTGCATGAGGCGTCAGCCTCGCCCATGTTTCGGCAA
>JBEQBX010000117.1:0-8636 GCA_041639595.1 Porphyrobacter sp. | reverse complement strand
TGATGTTGACGGCGGGGGGACTGGGAGTGCTGATCCTGGCCCTGCTTGCTCCGCTACGCCGCCGCGCGGCCCGCTTCGGACGGGAGCGGACAGCGAATAAACGCGACCAGTATCGCACCGTGTCCGAATATCTTGGCGGGCTGAAGACCGCGAAGATCCACGGCGCGGAAGGCGCTTACCGCGCGCGGCTCGCTGCCAATCTCGAAAGGGTTCATGCCGAAGCGGTCGGTTACATGCGACTGACGTCGCTGGGCACGATTGTTTCGCAGGTGGTGAGCGCGCTGGCGGTGGCGGTGCTGGTCCATGCCGCGGTGACGCGGTTGGACATGGCGCTGCCGCAGCTGGTCGCTTTTCTGGTGCTGCTGATGCGGATTGCCCCGCGCTTCACCGCCCTGCAGACGGGGCTGCAGCAATTGCTGTCAGAGGTGACGGTATTCGCCGACATCGAGCAGTTCCGGGCAGAATGCGCCGATGCTGCCGAACCGCCTGCCCCCTCCGGTACGGTTGCAGCGCCTGTTTTGCGTGAAGCCATCCGTTGCAACGGCGTGCGCTATGTCTACGCCGAAGGCGACGCCCGGCCCGCGGTGGAAGGGCTTGATCTGGTCATCCCTGCCCGGAGGATCACCGCGCTTGTCGGCCCGTCGGGCAGCGGCAAAAGCACCACCGCCGATCTGGTATGCGGCCTTTTGATTGCCCAAGCCGGAACGATCCATATCGACAGCCTTGCCCTTACCGCCGAGTCCGCCCGGACATGGCGCGCAGCGGTGGCGTATGTGCCGCAGGATCACTTCCTGCTCGCCGCCAGCGTTGCGGACAATCTGCGTCTTGCCCAGCCGCTGGCTAGCGAGGCCGAGTTGTGGGCCGCACTGGAAGGTGCAGGCGCGGCCGACTTCGTCCGCGCACTGGATCGAGGGCTCGGCACGCAACTGGGCGAGAACGGCAGCCGTCTGTCGGGCGGGCAGCGCCAGCGCATCGCCCTTGCCCGCGCGCTGATGATGAACCCTCAGCTACTGGTGCTGGACGAAGCCACCGGCGCGTTGGACTGGGAAAGCCACGCCGCCTTTGCCCGCACCATTGCCGATCTGCGCGGAAAGGTGACGGTGCTGGTGATTGCACACCGTCTGTCGATGGTGGCGGCCGCTGATCATGTCATTGCGCTGAACGCCGGGCGCGTGGTCGAAGTGGGCGGGTTTGCCGATCTGGCATGCGGCCATGGCCCCGTTAGCCGTCTGGTCGCTGCAGAACGCAGCGATCAGACGGCACAAGCCAGCATCCCTGCTCCGCAAATCTAACCCATGTGGGTGCCGGAAGAACGCCGGCAGCCGAGGCATCTGTCCAGCACAAACAGGAGGGGGAAACCCATGCGCCATACCGCCGCCGCCACGGGGCTCACCAGCCTTGCCAGTCTGCTGCTCGCCAGCACCGCCGCCCGCGCGCAGACCGAACCCGGGCCGGTTCCGCCACCCCTGCCCCGCCCTTCCGAACGCCAGCTCAAGGAGTTTGAACCCGTTGGCGGGCGGATCGGCAGCTTCTTCCTGTTCCCTACCGTCGAGACGCGGATCGAGTATGACGACAATGTTCTGGCCCTGCCAGACGAAGCCGAAGGCGATGTGGAGTTGACCCTGCGCGGAGCGGTGGCGCTGGAATCCCGCTGGCAGCGGCACAGCCTGCAAGCCGACGCCTATATCCAGCAGAGATACCACGCCCGGTTCACCACCGAAGACGTGATGGAAGGCGGCGCGCGCGTGCGTGGCAGACTGGATATTGACCGCGATACGTCTGCACGGGTGGTGGCTTCGCTGGATTCGCTGGCCGAAGACCGCGCCAACATTACAAACCAAGCGCAGGCTCGCACGCCTACCCGCTTCCGCCGCGCCGATACGCTGTTTTCGCTGGCGCGCGAAATGGGCAGGCTTCAGATGATCGGCGATGCGCAGATGGTCGTGCTGGATTTTGACGATGCAGACACGGCGACAGGCAGCGTGCTGGATCAGGATTTCCGGGATTCGGTCTATCTGCGTGGATCGCTGACGACGCTATACGAATTCTCCCCGCGGGTTTCGGCCCTAATCCGCGGACAAGTCGACCGGCTGAGTTTCACAGGCAATCCGGACATTCCCGACCCCTTTGACCGGGACACCACTGGCTACGCGATCGAGGCTGGCACACGGTTCGAACTCAGCAACTTGTTATTTGGCGAAGTGCGCGCCGGTGTGCTGCACCGCCAAGTTGACGATCCGAGCGCCGATGGCCTTACGGGCCTTTCGTTCGGCGCGAACCTTACATGGAACGTCACGCCGCTGACCACACTGCGCCTGTTTGCCGACCGCCAGGTTGAAGAAGGCGGATCGCAGCTTGTCAGCGGGAATGTGCGCAGTCAGGCCCGGCTTGAGGCGGAGCATGAACTGCTGCGCAACGTCCTGCTCGAAGGGCGCGCCGGAATTGCCCGGATCGACACCATCGGCCAGATTGAAACCAGCGCAGACGAATATAACGTGATGCTCGGCGCGACATGGAAGCTCAATCGCAACCTGCGCCTTTTCGCACGCGCCGACCGCTTCCAGCGTTTTGGAAATGAAACCTTCTTTCCGGAATTCAGCCGGAACCGGGTGACGGCAGGGGTGCGGCTGGTTTTCTAGCCGCACGCCCTGCGCAGCCGATCAATCCACGTAATAGCCTGCAAACTTGTCCTGGTAGGAATAGACATCTTGCTGACCGGTGCTGCCATATTGGCGAACATCGACCAGCGTCAGCGCCGCTCCCACAAGGTTGGCATCGGCCACCACAAGCAGATCGGCTGCGGTTTCGGCGGCCTTGATAGAGGTGTCGCGCCAGCGGGCCAGCATAACCGTGCTTTCCACACCGGCCGCAATCAGGCGAGTTTCGGCAACACCCAGGACCGGAGCGGTATCAATCACGGCCACCTCGAACTGCAACGCCAGTTCGGCCAACATCTCGGCCAGCGGCAGATTCACGAACAATTCGCGACCATCAAGATCGGCCTGCCGCGAGCCGAGTATGGCCAAGCCCGTCCGCTCCTCCACCATCAATGCCCGGGTGAGCGGAACTTCACGCCGTAGATATTGTCCAAACCCATCCCAACCTTCGGGAAGCAGCGCGTTGCTGACCGCTCGGCGGCGCGAATCGCAATCAACCAGCACCGTGCGCACACCTGAATCCGCCAACATCCGAGCCAGACAGATCGCGGTGGTCGACTTACCTTCGCGTGGCAGCGCCGAAGTCACAGCAATGCTGCGCGGTGCGCCGCCGGGTTGCAGCAGCACGGCATTCTTCAACGCCCGGACCGATTCGGTGAACTTGGATTGGGGGTGGTCGAGCAAATAATCCTGCGGCGCCTCCCAGTGTTGGCGCTGGTTTGTGGTGCTGGAAAGCTCCGGGACCGCACCCAGATAAGCCAGCCCAAGTCGCTGTTCGACATCGGCGCGGGTGCGGATGCGGGCGTCCAGATACTCCGCGCCGGCAATTGCAATCAGCCCAAGGATCAACGCCAGCGTCAGCCCGGCGGTTGCCGCAAGCGGATAGCTGGGTGACGACGGGAACAATGGTATGCGCGCCAGCGTCTCGATGGAGGCATCGGGGCGGATCAGCCCGACCTGTGCCTCAACCTCCTGCGACCGCGCCAGGAACGTGTCGTAAATCTGGCGCGCCGCCTTGGCATCGCGTTCAAGCTGGAGAAAACCCGCCTGTGCCGAGCTGTTCGACACCAGCGAACCGCGCGCCCGGCTCTGGCTCGCTTCCAGTGAGGCAAGGCGTGAGCGGGCCGCCTGCACATCGGATTCAAGCGAAGACATGACCCGATCGATCTGCTGCTGGATCTGGCTGCGGATATCGACCAGTTCGCCGCGCGCGCGGCGCAGTTCGGGATGTTGGTCGCCGAACCTGCTTTCCAGCCGTGCAACTTCACCGGTCAATTCAGCCTCGCGTGAGCGCAGCTGGACGACGGTGCCGGACTGCAGCGCGGCAGGCACTTCTGCCCCGCCGCCGCCCCGACCGACGCGGTTCTGCGCGGCGGCAAGCTGGCCCTGTTTTTCGGCCAACGCGGCGCGGGCGGCGGAAATCTCCTGATTCAGCACCGAAACTTCTTGCTCGGCCATCGTTGCGCCCTCGGCACTCATCAAGCCGTTGCGGATCATGTAGCTCTGCAACGCAGCGTCGGCTTGCGATGCATTGCGCCGCAGTTCCACCAGCCGGGTCTGGAGGAATTCCTGCGCCCCTTGCGATGTACTGGACTTCATCTCCTGCTGCTGAGCAAGGTATTGGCGCGCATATTCATTGGCGAGAGCGGCGGCGAGTTCGGGGCTTTCCGCCTGTGCGGTAATGTCGATCAAATAGGTGAGGCCCGACCGGCGGATGTCCATGCGTGACAGAACCTCGCCCGCCAACGGATGGGTTCCCGGCGCTTCGCTCGCCTGCCGTTCGGCACGGGCACCGGCAAATTGCGGCCAAGTTTCCAGCTTCAGCGCCTCTGCCACCCGTCCAGCTAACCGGCGCGACGAAAGGATTTCGACTTCGGTGTCGATCACATTGGTTTCGCCCGCCATAGCGGGTGCGACCGGATCGCTTTCCAGCACTTCGGGCTGGCGCAATTCGATAAGCACACTGGCCGATGCAGAATAAAGTTCAGGCCGGGACAGCGTGAAGGCTGCAACAAGCGCCAACACGGTGCCGACCACTGCAAGGAACAACCACATTCGGCGCCGGAATACCAACCACAACTGACCGGGATCTGGAAGGAAGGACGCCCCGGCGCTGCCGCCGCCATCCCCGCCGCCATTATGTCCGCCTCCGCCGGCACCACCACCGCCGATGTCACCCGGGCGCTGCGGCATACCCACTCCGGAGCGCCCGACCCCAAGACCCTCGGCCTGGGGATCGGCGTGGTCGGGAATCAGTCGGTCTGCTCGCGTTGCCAAAGGCGTCTCCGGATCGTGCTGCATCGGCAGAATAGCCGACAATTTCGATCACGACCTGCACGTGAGCAGACAATACAACCATAACCTGTTTTGGCTTCGGCAGGTTGCCGCCGTCCTTCCAGATCTGATCGATTTAACCAAAGCACTTGAGTTTCGCCGGCGTACACCTGCGTCAGAAGCGCCCGCACGAACGCGCCTGATTGCAGAGGCGCAACGCCTTTGCGGGGACGTCGGGTTACAGCCATGAGCACCACGATCGCTTACCTAGTTCACGATCTCGGCGATGCGGCTGTAGCGCGCCGGGTCGATGGATTGCGCACCGGCGGAGCGGATGTGAGCCTCGCCGGCTTTTACCGCCGCGCAGCGCCTGTGTCGGTCGGGAGGGCGCCGGCGATGGCCTTAGGGCGCAGCCACGATGCCCAACTTGCCCGGCGCGCGCTCTTGGTACTGCGCACTCTGTTTGCCCCCGGACGGCTGCGAAAGATGGTGCAGAGCGCCGATATCGTGATTGCGCGCAATCTGGAAATGCTGGTGCTGGCTGCCGCGCTCGCCCGGCCGGGACAGACGCTGGTCTACGAATGCCTCGACATTCACCGCAAGCTGGTCAGCACCGATGTCGCGGGCCGCGCCCTGCGCCTGATCGAACGGCAGCTGCTGAAGCGCACGTCGCAGGTGATCGTCAGCTCACCCGCTTTCGAACACGCCTATTTCCGCGAAGTGCAACATTGGCATGGCCCGATCGAACTTGTCGAAAACAAGGTCAGCGGCCTGCCTGATACGTCCCAGGCCAGCGCCGTGGGCGGGGCGTGGACGATTGGGTGGTTCGGCATGCTGCGGTGCCGCCGCACTCTTTCCATCTTGGGCGATCTCGTCCGGCGCAGCGACGGGAGGGTGCGCGTGCTGGTGGCAGGCATCCCGTCGCCCGACATCTTCAGCGACTTGCCAGGTGAGATCGCCCGCTGTCCCGGCATGGAGTATGCCGGACCTTACCGGGCGCAGGACCTTCCACGGCTTTACGGCCAAGTGCATTTCGCCTGGTGTATCGACTTTTTCGAAGAAGGGCTAAATTCGCGCTGGCTGCTGCCCAACCGCCTTTACGAAAGCTTGGCGCATGGCGTTGTGCCGATTGCGCTGGAAGCGGTGGAGACAGGGCGCTGGCTGGAACAAGCGCGGGTGGGCTTGCGGCTCAATCGGGGTGAGGACATCGTCCCCGCGCTCCGCCAGCTGACGCAGGAAGATTACGCCGCATTGCGGGATGCCGCGCGGACGATCCCACGGGAACGAATTGCCTTTTCCGAAGCCGATCACAGGCAATTGGTGCGCCAATTGGAAACCGCTGCGTCATGACTTCGCCGGTAAGCCCGCCCGCGCCTGATAGCGTCCTTACAGTGGTGCCGTGCCTTAACGAAGCAGCGCATATCGGGGCACTGCTCGTCTGCCTGTTGGACGACCCTGCCAACCGCCACATTGTGATCGCCGATGGTGGCAGCACCGATGGAACGCGCCAGATCGTGGAGCGGATGGCACTGGGTGACAGGCGGATAACCTTGCTCGACAACCCTGATCGGATTCAAAGCGCCGGGATCAACCGCGCAGTCGCGCTTTTCGGCCAGGAGGCGACGTGGCTCGCCCGGGTGGATGCCCACGCGCTCTATCCGGCGGACTATGTCGCAAGGCTGCTGGCGGTGGCTGATGCGCAAGGTGTGGATGCGGTAGTGGTGGGCATGGTGACCCGCGCTTCCAGCGGCTTTGCGCGCGGGGTTGCCGCGGCCCAGAACTCGCGGCTCGGCACGGGGGGCGCAGCGCACCGAAGCAATGCTGCGGCCGGACTGGTCGAACACGGGCACCACGCCCTGATGAAGATCGCGGCGTTCAAGGCAGCAGGCGGATATTGCGAGCGGATGCCTTGCAATGAAGACGCCGAGCTTGATCTGCGGATGCTTGCGCAGGGGCGGCGCATCTGGCTCACCCCGGATGTTCCGGTAACCTATTTCCCGCGTGCAACGGCACGGGCGCTGTTCCGGCAGTATTTCAGGTACGGAGAGGGCCGTGCGACAACGGTGCGCCGCCATCGCCGCCGTCTGCGGCTGCGTCAGGCCCTGCCGCTGGTAATCGCACCGGCATGTGCGGCGGCGCTCGCGGCTCCGCTTGCGCCTGTGATGGCGCTGCCGATGCTGAGTTGGGCGGCGCTTTGCCAAGGGTGGGGCATCGCCTTGGCGTTGCGCGAAAGGCGCGCCGATGTGGCATGGGCGGGCAGCGCGGCGATGATCATGCACTTCGCCTGGTCGGCAGGTTACTGGAAGCAGGAAATCGTTGCGCGGGTTTCTGGCGGGAGAAGCATCCCTGCCCCTGCACTGCCGTTCGCCGCTTCCTGAAGCCAGTTGCGCAAATGGCGGTGCGCCGCAGCGGCACCGAAGTTCGTCGCTGCTGCTGCACGCGCTCTGAGGGCCAAGGTCCGCCGCAGATCGGCGTTGCGTTGAAGGGCTCTGATCGCGGTGGCAAAACCATCGGCGCTGTCGGCTTCCAGAACAGCCGTGCCGCAGGCCTTCTCCACCCCTTGCAAAGTTACCGGGCTGACTACCATCGGCTTCCCCCAAGCGAGCGCTTCAACCAGCTTGATTTTGAGGCCCGAGCCAAAGCGCAGCGGGGCGATCACGATTCCGGCGTGGCGGTAGAATGGCGCTAGATCGGGAACCAGACCGTGTAATTGTACGCCCGCAGGCACACGCTCGCCGGCGAAGTCTGCGGCCACCGTGCCTACTACATCCAGCCGTGTGTCGGGGCTTGATGCAGTAAGCTGCGGCCAGACCTTGTCCAGAAACCAGCGCAGCCCGTCGCTATTGGGCGCAGTGCGGCTGCCTACGAACAGCAGGCGCTGCGGATCTCCGGGGTCCGCCTCCTCCGCTTCGAGCGCGCGTGTGCCCGGCGCGACGATAACCCGTGCCGCAGGAACCGCATCGGCCACAAAATCCGCCTCATCTTGCTGGATGGAAATGATCGTCCCGGCGCGGGCCAGCAATGCGACCTCATCTGCACGGGTCAGTGCTGCGACCGAATCCTGGTCCGCACCATCTCCCGATCCGCTGCGGCGGTGGAACAGATCATGCATCACGATTGCGCTGCGTTCTTGCCCGGCGCCTAGCAAAGCGAATGCTTCGGATTGGAAAGCATAATCGGCGATCACCACGTCATGTGACCCGCATACTTGTCGGGACAACCAATCGCGATCTTGTACGCTCCATGGTGCGGCGATGGCGTAGGGCCGCGGACGGTCGGCAGTCCACCCTCCCTGCAGTCCAAGCCGCCGGGCAAACTCGCGCCCGACCCCCAGCACCGCATCGCGCCATACCCCCGGATCGCGCGAAACAAACCAGCGCCCGATCTTCACCACACCCCGGATGCGATGCGCCGCAAACACCGCCATCTCCGGACGCGCGCGGTAGAAGGGGATACGCCCCATCACATGGGGAGAGGGCTGCAACAATACCGGTTCCAGCCCCGCTGCACGGACAGATCGGGCAATGTCGAGCAAATAGGCCGAACTGCCATTGGTAGCCCCGATCAGCCGCTGGCGGCTGACGATTATCGCGCGGGCGACGGCAGTCATGCCGCAAGCCCGCCAGCCAGCCTTCCGCGCCTGACAAGCTCTGCATCGGCATTAGGGCCGGCCGGCAACAGGCTGAGCAACTGGCCGCAGTTTTG
>JBEQBX010000116.1:0-8693 GCA_041639595.1 Porphyrobacter sp. | reverse complement strand
AGCGACAGACCATTGAACATCGGCGCTTGCAACACCGTAAGCTCGCCGCCTAAAACCCAACAACAGACGAGGCCCGCACTCCGCTAATTTACGCCGTGACCTGTGCCAAATGTTCTGACGACGGACAGCCGAACGTCGCGAAAAGATAGTGAAGGACTACGCATCCTTCATATTGGCGTACCTCAACCAGTTGGATGTGGTGAACTTTGACGTCGATCAGGTGACCAAGCTACCTGCCACTATCTCCGATACGGGGAGCGACCTCCCTCGCTCGGTCTTGGCCCATTTCCTGGCTATCATTCAGACCATTTACAAGCACTCTGACTCGCTGTTCGCGCCAATTGTCGTTGATAGTCCAAATCAGCAGGACCAAGACAAGATTAATGTCGGGGCCATGATCGATCTGATTGTTGCATCCCGACCCGACGACGCCCAGACGATACTTGGCACGGTTTCCTTGCACGGCAGAACGATCCCAAATGGGAAGGTTATCGAATTCACGAAGAAAAAATCGGTTCTCGAAGCGGAGGACTACGAACTGATTGCATCGTCAATGCTGCCGTACATGGAGCAACTAGCGCCCTGACGTCGACGGAGCTGCCCGCGGCCGAAAGAAACAGGGGGCCTCACGCAGCTGCAATCCTCGCGATGACTTCGACGATTTAAGCTTGCGGCTTAATGCCGTGGAGCTTTGCCGTCTCCGTGACCAAGAAGTGGCAGGCGCGCTCACAGTCAGTCTTCGAGTCTGCAAAGATCCACCACCCCATTGCTGTTGCGGCGGCGAGAATGACGAAATGGCAACCTAGGCGGGTGCAGGTCTAAAATCTGCCGTTCCGGATCGTGCGCAATCTCAGTAATAGCGGGGAGCCTACTCTGCTCCTCACGAATGGCGTGTCCCGACGTAACTTGCCGTTCCCAAGCGGGTTGGCAAACGACGGTTTTGTCCCAGGACCTTCCGGAAGCTCTCGGCCCAGAGGCGGTCATTCGCTATTGCCTGAGCAATCGTTCGAAGTTGGCGAAAGTTGCCATTTCAGTGCGCCGATCTTAGCGGGAAGCAAGGCGCCAATGGCTTGGAAACGCGCTACATCGTGCCGTCTGGGACCCTGTAAAGGACGTCCACAAGCGCAAAACTGCGCGGGTCGCCGATGAGATCGGCCCCCATCCGGTTCATGGTGTAGGCGACAGCCCAGCCACGCTCGGGATCGGCAAAGGCAAAGAAACCGCCCCATCCCGATTTTGGCATCGCCGCTCCCTTTCCCCGTTCGCCAATGGTTGTCTTCGAGGTCATCGGACAGCTGAAACAGCGCGGTGTCCGAGCCTTCATGATCGCGGCCGGAATTGTTCGGTGCTGCGCATTCTCGTGGTTTGTGCGGCAGGTGGATTGGTATTTAGCCCTCCGCGCTAGATCCAACCGGCCGCCCAGGCGATCACAACCGCCGCCGGAACGAGCATCGCCTGCGCCAGCAGCGTACCGGCAAGTCGGCTCAGCGATACCCAGATCATCGCGCGGCGGAAAGTCGCCTCGGAAACGCTGCCATCCACGACATCATCGGTCAGCGCCGAAATCTGGGGGTCGATCAGTGAGAACAGCAGGATCGTGGCAAAGCCGTTGACGATCGCGGTCATCTGCGAGGCGGTGACGCGGAATTCCGGCACCAGATAGCCCGCATAGAGCGAGGCCAGCACGCCCACCGCCAGCAGGCCCTGCGCGGCGGCATTGGCGGCAAGCACGCTCCAGCTGACCCCGCGTGGGCGCTTGAGAGAACGCAACGTGTCCGCAGAGGGCAGAGTCACCGAATCCCGGATCGTGCTGAGCCCCGCCGGGGTCACACTGCGGAGCAACAGTTTCGTGGTCGAACGGTTCGCCTGAAAGAAGGTGATCGCCGCCGCAAACAGCCGTTGGCCGGTCGGCACCAGCACGATACCGAGCGCGACCGCCGCGGCGGCAGAGAACAGCACCAGACGCAGTTCCCAGATCAGCGCATCGCCCCCGCCGTGCGCCAATGCGGTCTCGATCCGCTTGGCGAGGAACGGGCCGAGAAACCCGTTCGACGTGCGCGACACCAGCAGCAGGATGTTGAACAGGGCAAAGCTCAGCGCGATCCTCCCCGTCCGCACGCCCGCGATCCTCGCGGCATAGGCCAGCGCGCCGATCAGATTGATGAGCGCGGTCAGCGCGCAGATCAGCAGCAGTTCGGTGTCCACACGCGTTCCTTAGATGAGCGGCCATGCCCGGTAGATCGAGTAGGCGCTGGTTGCGATCAGCACGATGGCCACGGCCAGCAGCAGATAGCGGGGCCCGACGCGGCTGGCCAGCACCGCCCCGAAGGGCGCGGCGACCACCCCGCCGATGATCAGGCCGACCGTGATCTTAGTGAAAGCGGCAAGGCCGAGCGTGGCGATGAAGGCGATCGAGATCGACAGTGTCAGCAGGAACTCGGCGGAGTTGACCGAGCCGATGATCTTGCGCGGGTCGCCGCCCTGGATCAGAAGGTTAGAGGTGACCACCGGCCCCCACCCGCCCCCGCCCGCCGCATCGAGAAAGCCCCCTGCCAGCGCCAGCGGACGGGTGTAGCGCGGGTCTTCGAACCGGGGCTTCGACAGGCGGATCGCCCGCCACAGCAGGTAGAAGCCGATGCCGGTAAGGTAGATCATCACGAAGGGCCGCGCCGCCGATGCGTCGATGTTCGACAGCACATAGGCCCCCGCCACCCCGCCCAGCACGCCAAACGGAACCAGCCGCCGGAACAGGCCCCAATCGACATTGCGGTGCCAGATATGGCTCGCCCCTGACGCGCCGGTGGTGAACAGTTCCACCAGATGGACGCTGGCCGAGGCAGTGGCGGGCGGCACGCCAAGTGCGCTGACCAGCAGGGTCTGGGTGATGACCCCGAAGGCCATTCCCAGCGCCCCGTCGATCATCTGCGCGGCCATTCCGATGGCGATGAACGGCGCCATGTCGATCAGGAGCGAGGTGAAGTCAGGCATGAGGCGGTCCTCTCTGCGGCTTTGCAGGTCTAGAAGGTGATCGCGGCTGTCGCGCCGAAGGTGCGCGGGTCGCCGGGCAGCCCCGCGATCAGTCCGGTGTTGCCCGGACCGACGAAGAGCTGTTCGAAATAGTTCTCGTCAAAGGCGTTGCGCACCCACACGAACAGGTTGAGCCCATCATCGCTGCGGAACCCGGCACGAAGGTTCGACAGGCTGTACCCGTCCACGAAGGTGAGGGCCGAGGGCGAGGGGTTGGACGAGAAGTTCGACCGGTAAGATCCGTCATAGCCGAGATAGACTTCGCCCGGCTTGCCGAGGAAGGTGGCGGGCACATTGCCCTCCGCCCCGAAGGAGAACGACCACTTGGACACGCCGGGCAGGCGCTGGCCGGAAATGTCGCAATTGGCCGGGCTGATGCCGCCGGGAGTGCCCGGCGCAGACGGGGTCTGGCCCGGGACGGCTGTGGTGCCGCCGGCCAGTTCCGGCGGGCAAGGCGCATCGGTGAAGCGCACATATTTCGCATCGGTATAGGCCGCGTTCGTATAGGCGGTGAACCGCGCGCTCGGGCGGATGCTGAAATCAGCCTCGATTCCTTGCGATCGCACCTTGCCCGCATTGGCGAGGAACCCGCGCAGCACCCCGAGCTGGCCGTTGTTCACGGTCGCCTGATAATCGCGGATATCGGTGCGGAAAGCGGCAAGATTGAGCGTCGCCTTGCGGTTCCAGAACTGGCTCTTGAGGCCCACTTCGAAGTGATCGACTGTCTCGGGCCGGATCGTCCCCGCCGCCGCGATCGGCTCGCCGTTGGCGTCGGTCGGCAACCCGTTCTGGTTGATCCCGATGGTCTTGAAGCTCTTTGCGTAGGTGCCATAGGCCAGCACATCGGGTGCGACTTCATAGCTGAGCGTAAGATCGTAGGTGAGATTCCAGTCGGTATCCTCGGGCGCGCTGATCTGCGGCTGGAACACCCCCAGCTGGGCGCGGCTTCGCGCGTCGGTTTCTCTGCCGGTCAACTCCTCGCCAGTGCCGGTGAACACCCGCCGCTGATAAAAGCCCTCCTTCTTGTCGTAATTCAGCCGCACCCCGGGCTGGATGGTGAAGGCGTCGGTCACCTTCCAGCTCAATTGCCCGAACAGCGCCGCACTGGTGCTCTTGAGGAACTGCGTGTTGCGCGCGGTCAGCCCGTTCAGCACGCTCGGGTCAAGCGACAGCGGGTTGTTTGGCGCGATTGACCAGCGGCTCGAATTGATACCGTGGGCTTCGGTCCCCTGCGTGTCGATCCGCTGGTTGAAGGCAAAGGCACCCAGCACGAAATCGAACCGGTCGCCGGTGTAGGCGTAGCGGAATTCCTGCGTGTACTGGTCCTGCTGCGAAGGGTTCTGCGACAGGGCCACAATGGAAAGCCCGGTGAAATCGCGGTCGTTCTCGGGCTTCCAGTCCCAGTACCGCCAAGCGGTCACCGAGGTGAAGGTGCCCGGCCCCACGTCCAAGGTGATCTTCAGCGCCGCGCCCGCGATCACGTTGCCCGCATTGAGGTTCGAATCGAGGTCGGTCAGCCGGTCGAAGGGGTTGGCGGACGGCGGGGCGTAGTTCTGCGCGGCGGCAAGGGCGGCGAACTGGCGGTTCAGTGGCCGCTGGGTTGCGCCGGTGCCGACGAACACCGATCCGCAGCACACTGCATCCTGCTTGTTGTAATCGCCCACCAGCTTGATTTTGAGGTTGCTCGTCGGCTCCCACAAAAGCTGTGCGCGCAGGCCGATATTGTCGAGGCTCTGGATGTTCTCGCCTGTGGTGACATTGCGGATCGTGCCGTTGCGGCTGGTTCCCGAGAACGCGACCCGCGCCGCAACCGTCTCCGACAGCGGCCCGGAGACGGCAAGCCGCGCCTGCTGGAAGTTGTAATTGCCGACACTCACCTCGGCGCGGCCCTCGAAGTCGAAGGTCGGCTGGTTGGTCTGGATGTTGATCGCGCCTGCGGTGGTATTCTTGCCGTAGAGCGTCCCCTGCGGCCCGCGCAGCACCTCGATCTGGGCCACATCGAGAAAGTCGAACGTGGCCGAGGCGACGCGCGAGTAATAGACATCGTCGACATAGATGCCGACGCCCTGTTCGAACCCGTCGCTGGTGAGACCGAAGGGCACGCCCAGCCCGCGGATATTGACCGCGGTGTTGCGCGGGTTCGATGAGTAGAATTGCAGGGTCGGGGCAAGCTGCTGGAGCCGGTTCACGTTGAACGCGCCCGTTTCGTCCAGTTGCTTCGCATCGAGCACCGACACGGCGAGCGGAATGTCCTGCGCGCTTTCGGAGCGGCGGCGGGCGGTGACGATGATGTCATTGCTGTCTGCCTGCGCCTCGTCAGCCGAGGCTGCGGCATCATCGGTGGCAGGAGCCGCTCTCTGAGCGGCGGCGGGAACGGTAAGCAGCGCGGCAACGCCGGCGCCGAGCAGCAGCGCGCTGCGGAGGGTAATCGGATGCATAATATCTCGCCTTTGCAAGCGGGAAGGCATCCGGCGGTCCGGTCTGCGGGTCCCTGTTATGATGGGGTCTGAGCGGGTCACGGGCCGGTCAATCGGTCAGCCGTGTCCTTTCGGTAATGTCGATCTGCATGACCTTGCCGTCATGCACGGTCAGCTGGATCGCGCCGTAGCGCAGGCGGCCAAGCGCCTCGCCAACCAGCGCCAGCGCCGGGGGCAGATTGCCCCTGTCAGTAACGCCATTGTCCTTGTGGTCCATGATTGGGCCTTTCGTTGCGTGGGAGTTGCCTGCCACGCAAGGACGTAAACTCAAGTGGATCGATTGACAATGCGACAGACGACGCAGATTTTCTGTCACCGGACGAAAGGTGGGCTTTATGCGCCGTTCTGACGGACTGCCGTCTGCACGCTCAGACGGCATCCTGGGCGAAGGGCGGAACGGGCGTGATCGGATCGGACAGGCGGATGCCATCGAGAATTTGCGCTGTCCGGTCGCGCACGTCGAGCAGCAGAGCGCGGGTGCGGCATTCGCCTTCCTCAAGGCAGTTCTTGCACTTCTCGTGTGCATAGCGGCTGGCGCAGGGCACCAGCGCAAGGCTGCCGCGCATGTGCCGGATCAGGTCGCCATAGGTGACGTCGATCGGCGGGATCGCCAGCCAGTATCCCCCGTCGCGCCCGCGCTGGGATTCGACCAGCCCCGCACGGGTTAGCTCGGACAGGATCACGGTCAGGAACTTGGCGGGAATGTTCTGCTTGTCGGCGATTTCGGCGAGCTGGATCGGGCCGCCGCCGTAATTGTCGGCAAGGTGCTGCATCGCGCGAATGGCATAGCGGGTCTTCTGGGACAGCATGGTGGATTGTCTATCCGTCAGGTAGGCAATCGGGTCAAGCGATCTGTATGCCCTGAAGTAGCGACCCAATTGTCCTTTGTTATGGCAATGGAAATCTGCTTTAAACGCACTCGTGAAAAGGCTGCCACTGACCTCCTTTCAAGCGGCTTTGGCAACGATGCTGACCGGTGAGTGCGACGATGGATGAGGCATTTTACACCGACATGTTGGATGCCATGTCGGATGGGGTAATGGTTTTCGATCACGAAAAACGGATCACCTTCTGCAACCAAGCGTTTCTTGACATCACCGGATTTAATCGCGGTGATCTTGATCATGCACTTTCGGCAATCATCGAAGGCGCTGGCACCGATCCGAAAGTTATTGCCGCGATTAACGCTTCGCTCTCCAAGGGCGCAGAATTTGATGGCGAAATCCTAAGTTTTCGTAAGTCTGGAGAGCCATTCTTTAACCATTTCGTCATAAAGCCGGCTATCAAAATATCGGGTGGTGAAAATCATTTCATCGGGATCGTGCGAGACGTTACATCAAAAATCACAAACTATTGTGGTTTTGAGCGAGATTACGAGTTTATTTTCGAAAATGTATTGGCGGGCATCATAATTCATGATCCAGATTCCCGCGTTCGCTTTATTAATCGTAAAGCTAGAGAAATGCTCGGCCTTACAGGAAATGCGGCGATCGACAGAACCGCTGAAGATCGTGGTTGGCAGTTCCTTCGCCCTGACGGATCTCCGATGCCGCTCGAAGAGTTGCCTTTCAACCGTGCCATTGACGAGAATACAACGGTTCGAGGCGTTCTGCTTGGCCGCAAGCATCCGTTTGACGACAGCATCGGTTGGGCGCTTTGTGATGCTTTCCTCGCGAGGAACGATGCAGGTGAAGTTACCGCTGTGCTTGTCAGCTTCAGCGATGTCTCACGCCTCATAGAAAGTGAGAAGTCTGCGAACGCATACCGCGAACGGTTCGAGCTTGCAGCGCGTGCTAGTCAAGATGTCATTTTTGAATGGAACATCGAGACCGATGCTTTCAGCGCCAATGAGGCGTTCAAGAACATATACGGCTATGATCCACCTGCGATTATGACGCCCGAAAATCTCGATGCGCTTATTGCTACCGAAAATGGCCAGCATGTCGTTCGCGACGTTGCGCTTGAGGCTATTGAGTCTGGAACTGATCGTTTTGCCGTCGATTATATGATCAATCGTCCCGATGGCTCGATGGGCCATGTTGCAATCCGCGCCTTCATCGTCCGAAATTCGCAAGGAGAGGCGACGCGGGTAATTGGGACGGCAACCGATATAGGCCGTTTAACGGCTGCTCTTGCTGCCCTGGAGGAGTCAGAAGCCCGCTTCCGGATTATCGCGGATACGGTGAGCGATGTTCTGTGGGATAACAACTTAGATTCAGGGCGATTGTGGATGACGCCAGATTGGGCAACCAAACTGGGGGTGCCAGAACCGTCAGGACCGCCGAAGGAGGCGCACTGGAGAGATTTGATCAGCCCTGCGGATATTGGTGCCGCACTTCAGTCCTATAACGAGGCGCTGAACTCGAAAGCGACCAATTGGGAGACTGAGTATAGGATTATCAGCGCGGATGGCCGAACGATCAATGTGGCCGTAAAGGCCCGCATTTTACGACACCCAGATGGTAGGGCTTACCGCGTGCTGGGGAGCGTGCGTGACGTGACGGCATTGAAGCGTCAGCAGGAAGGTTACACACGAGCGCGAGCGCTCGAGGCAGTTGGCCAGCTTACCGGCGGTGTAGCGCACGACTTCAATAACCTATTGATGATCATTCTTGGCAACGCAGAGGTTCTCGAAACCACCGTGCTTGACGAAGATCAGGCCGAGTCGGTTGCGATGATCCACCAAGCCTCAAGCAGCGCTGCGGACCTGACCCGACGGCTGCTTTCCTTCTCCCGCCAGTCGCAGCTTCGTGCTGGATGTGTTGAACTGACCAGCTTGATGACCAACACGGTTGCACTGCTGAGAATAGGTATCCCGGAGACCATCGCGATCCGTTGCGATTTGAAGCCTAGTATCTGGCAAGCCAAAGCCGATGGCAATGCGCTGGAGCAAGCCGTCATTAACCTAGCAGTCAATGCGCGCGATGCGATGCCTGATGGCGGTGAGATTACCATCTCCGCCGAAAATCAAACGATCTCATCAGATGTGCAGTCAGCCCTATTGGACCTCGAGGCAGGCGACTACGTGATGATCTCGGTGACAGACACTGGCCACGGCATGCCACCTGAAGTGCTCGGAAGGGCATTTGAGTGTAGATTTCCGTTGAGATTTGACCCGGGAGGGTGGTGAGTTTTCGTTGAGATTTGACCCATGTTTTGACCCGTTCCTTGCTGTGAGCAGCGAGGGAG
>JBEQBX010000115.1:0-8703 GCA_041639595.1 Porphyrobacter sp. | reverse complement strand
GCAATGACAGCGGCGACGGGCGAGCTTCCGGCATGGATTGGGGCGCGCTCATCCCCCGCCTCCAGCGGTTCTACGGCGGCAAGCCGCAGGACTGGCTGGAAGCGATTCCTGCCGGGCTGGTGAGAGCTTACGTGCGGATGATGCCCCGGATCGAGGCGGGCGAGACCCTGTCCGCCATCAACCGGGCGGCGCTGACCAACAATGTCGGCTTCGAAAGCGATCTGGACCGTCACCACGCAATCGATCTGCTGGAACACAAGGCGCGCGGCATCCTGCCGGGCGACGAACCTGCCCGCACGGCCAGCGGAGATGATCTGGCCGGGATGGGGATCGGGATTGTGATGGAAGAAGCCCCCTCAAGTAGCGCAGCGGTAGGGGAACAAGAAACCCCCTCAAGTAGCGCAGCGGTAGGGGAACAAGACGCCCCCTTAGTCACCGAAGCTGTTGAGGGGCAGGCCCATGGCTGAGCGGCTTGGCGAGGCGCTGCTTGATCTGCGCACCAATGATGCGGCGTTCAATTCCGGGATCCAGCAGGCGGAAGGGCGGGCGCAGAAGCTGGGGCAGACGCTGGACAAGACCAGCGGCAGTTCGGCCAAGCTGGCGACCGAGATGGTCACCACCGGGCGAAGCGCGGCGCAGATGGGCGCGGGCTTTGACCAGGCCGGGCAGCAGGTCGTGGCATCGGCGGGCGCGCAGCGGCAGGGCATGCAGCAGCTCAGCTTCCAGATCGGCGACATCGCGACGATGTATTCGCTGGGCGCGCGGCCGGCGCAGATCTTTGCCAGCCAGATCGGGCAGGTGACACAGGCGGTGCAGATGATGAGCGGCGGGACCAGCCGCGCGGCTGCCTTCCTTGGCGGGCCGTGGGGCATCGCCCTGACCGCGGCGACCATCGTGCTCGCCCCGTTGATCGGCAGGCTGTTTGAAGCCGAAGACGCGCTTCAGGGCGTGGAGTTTGCCAGCAGCAAGCTGGGCGATGCACAGGGCATCCTTGGCAGCGTGATCGATGCCACCACCGGGAAGGTGAATGCTCAGTCGCAGGCCATGCTGGCGCTGGCGCGGGCGCAGGCGGCGGCGGGCATGGTTGGCGCGATGCAGCGTCAGGCCGCCGCGCGCAGCGAACTGACATCGATCAGCCAAGGCGGCTTTGGTGACATTCAGATGGGCACCGGGCCGATGGGTTTCGGCAGGGTCACCCGCGCCGATAACGGGCAGAGCGTCGTGGACATGTTCCGCAATGGCAAGCTGTCGGGTGCGGCGGCCGAACAGCAGCTGCGCGCGCGGATGGATGCCGGGCTTCTGTCGCAGGACGCCTATTTCCGCGCGGCGCAGGCGATCACCAGCGCCGATATCGAAGGCGCGAACGTGAAGCTGTTCCAGGACACGTTGGCCGGGCTGGACGGGGACAGCGCCGCCGCCCGCCGCATCCTTGGCCCGCAGGGCGGTTCGCGCGGGCGTGCCGGGGGCGGCGGCGCATCTGCCGGGCCGCGGGCGCGCAGCGAAGGTGCGATCGCCAGCGATTTTGCCGACCAGTCGCTGTCCATTGAACGTCAGGCGCTTCAGGCAAGGCTCCAGCTGGCGACCACCGCGGACGATCGCGCCGAAATTCAGGACCAGCTGCTGGACCTTGAACGCGAACAGCGCATCGCCGAAGTCGAAGCCAGCGATCTGGGCCGCGCGCGCAAGGATGCGCTGATCGCCCAGATCGAGGCGCTGCTGGGAGTGGCGCCCGCCATCGATGAACAGGGCAACCTGATCCTGTCGGCCAATCGCGGGCTGGAAGGCCAGATCATCACCCGCGAACGGATGATCCAGATCGAGCGGGACACCGAGGCGCTGGCGCAGGAGCAGTTCAATGCTGCCGCGGGCGCGTTGCAGCTCCAGCTCCAGCTGGCCAACACCGATGCCGAGCGCAAGGCCATCGCGCTGCAATTGCTGGAGGCCGAAGACGCGCACCTGCGATCGCGGCTTGATGCGGTGATCCTGTCCGAAACCGCCAACGAAGCCGAACAGCAGCGGGCGCAGGTGGCGCGCGATGCGCTGGACGCCACGGCCGGCACCCGGCGCGCAGCGGTTGGCCGCCAGAACGAGACCGAGATGGAGCGGTACATGCGCACCATCAACGCAACGCCGGGCATGATCAACGAGGCGCTGGAAGGTGCCTCCATCGACGGGCTGGCGGCGCTGAACGATGGCATCACCGATGTGATCATGAACGCCGAAAGCCTTGGTGATGTGTTCAAGCGGGTGGCCGACCAGATCATTGCCGATCTGCTGCGCATCGCCATCCAGCAGGCGATTGTCCGCCCGCTGGCCAATGCCTTGTTCGGCGAAGGTGCTGGCGGCGGCGGCGGCGGCGGCTTGCTGGGCAGCCTGTTTGCATCCTTCGCAGGCGGCCGCGCCACCGGCGGCACGATCCCGACCGGCCAGTTCGCGGTTGTCGGCGAAGAAGGGCCGGAACTGGCCTTTGCCGGACCCGGCGGCATGGGCATCATGTCCAACCCTGCCAGCCGCGCCCTGATGAACGGTGGCGGCGGCAGGGGCACCACGGTGTCCATCCCGATCAGCATCGACGCCACCGGCGCCGACGCCGCGGCCATCGCGCGCGTCAATGCCAAGCTGGACGAGCTGCGCAGCGAACTGCCCGGCCGGATTGTTTCCACGGTGCAGGAAGCCCGTGATCGGAGAGTTCTGTGATCCTTGCCCAACCCGACACGCCCAGCGGCATCGCCCGCGTCCGTTTCGATATCGAGCGGGTCGATTTCGGCGCGCCCGAAGCCAGCGGACGGCAGGGCGGCGTGCAGGCGGGCTGGCCGCTGTGGTCGGCCCGTTACGAAATCGACCGCAGCGATCCGGACAGCGGGGATCTGTGGCAGGCGTTCTTTGACCGGATGCGCGGCCGCATCCGCCGGTTTTACGCCATCGATCCCACGCGGCGGATGCCCAAGCTGTACCGGTTCGGTTTTGCGGGCCTCGTTCGGGCCGGGACAGCCACCGCCTTTGACGGCGCGGCCACCAGCTGGTCACAGGCGATCGATGCCAATGGCAACGCGCTGCTGACCCTGAACGGCCTGCCTGCCGGCTTCCAGATCAGTGTCGGCGACATGATCGGTTTGCGCTGGGATGCGGCCGGCATGGGCGCGGGCAACATGATGCGCCGCACGATCGCGCGGGCCGTGTTGCCGGCCACCGCGACCGGCGCCGGGCAGGCGCAGATTAACATCGAACCGCCGATCAACACCGCGCTGGTCCCGGCCGGGGCGATTGCCCATTTCAACGATCCGGCCGCCGTCATGCAGCTGGTGCCTGAAAGCAGCGAGCTGGGGCCGATTGGCACCGGCGGCATTCTGGCGGGCGGATCGATCACCGCCATTCAGGATCTGCGCCCATGAAGACGCTGGCCCCCGCAGCCCTTGCCGCGCTGGAAGCCGGCAACGCGATTGTCAGCGGCGCGGTGGAGATCGCCTGCACCCCGCCGGTGCGGGTGTGGGGCGGTTATCACCCGATCACATTCGGCGGGCGCACCTTCGACCCGATTGGCGACCGCGGGCTTGCCCAGGTGATGGGCGGCGCGCTGGGCGATGCGGCGCAGAACATCACCCTGACCCTGTCGGGGATCGATCCCGAAACGCTGGCGCTGCTGGATGCCAGTGAGGTGAAGGGCGCGCCCGCCGTGCTGTGGCGGCTGATCTTCGACCAGACCGGCAATACCCTGCTGGACTTCGATGTCTGGGCGCGCGGGCAGGTTGATACCTTGCCGACCGATGAAGAAATCGGCGGCACGGCGGCGATCATCGCCCAGCTTGAAACCGCGGCAAAGGGCCTTGGCCGGCGCGGTTCGCGGATGCGCAGCGATGCCGACCAGCGCCTGATCGATCCGTCTGACGGGTTCTTCAAGAACGTCTCATACGCCGGTGAGAAGACGCTTTATTTGGGCGGCCGCCGCCCTGCGCGCGCCGGATCGGTGTTGCCGGGCAGCGGCGGCAGTGGCGGCGGCGGCGGCGGGTGGAGCGATGTCATCCCCGGTCAGGTGGACCGGCTGTGACCCGCGATTACATTGCCCTGGTCGCCGCGATCGAGGCGCATTCGGCGCGTGGGTTCCGCTGGCGGCGCGGGCGCGATTGCGTGAGCTTTGCGGCTGACTGCATTCACGCACAGACCGGGCGCGATCCGCTGGCCGATGTGCCGCGCTGGCGCACCCGGCGCGAGGCTTTGGCTGTGGCAGATTTCGCAGGCGGGCTGGAACATGCGGTTGATGCCCGCTTGGGGCGCATCGCCCCGGCGCTGGCGCAGCGCGGCGATATCGCTGGCCTGCCCGATCCGGTCTTCGGCGTCCGTCTGATGGTGATCGAAGGCGACACGCTGGTCGGCCCCGGCGTGCGCGGTTTGGAGCGGTTGCCGCGCAGCGCGATGACCACCGCCTGGTCCGCCATCGGGGAGCCTTCCGGTGAGTAGGGTTGTCCGCGCCGTCGTGGGTGTGGCGCTGGTGGTGGCTGGCGCAATCACCGGCAATTTCCAGCTGATCATCACGGGCGTCTCGCTGGTCGGCGGCGCCATCCTCCAGCCATCCGTGCCCAAGAACCGCGCCGCTGCTGCCGCCACGCTCCAGCTGGGCGAACAGCCCCGGCAGGCGGTGCTGGGCCGGGCGGCGGTCGCCGGATCGCTGGTTGATGCGTTCAATTACGGCGGCAAATACAGCACCGATTGGGAAGTGCTGGTCATCGCGCTGGCGGATCACCGCTGCGATGCGCTGGAAGGTTTCTTCGTTGATGACACCTATGTCGCCTTTGCCGGGGACGGGAACGTGGCCGGTTACAACAACCAGCTGCAGGTGTTCTGGCGCGACGGGCAGTGGGACCAGACGGTGCCATCGATCCTGACCACCAACGGCCCGGGCTGGACCGCCAATGATCGCGGCCGCGGGGTCGCCTATGTCGTGGTCGCTTACAAGGCGGATGCATCGGACGCGAAGAACCCGGTCTGGCCGGGCGGCCGCCCGCGGTTCCGCTGGGTGGTGCGCGGCCTGCGCTGTTACGATCCGCGCCTTGACAGCACGGTCGGCGGCAGCGGCGCGCATCGGCGCGACAATCCGGCGACATGGGCGTGGAGCGAAAACCCGATCGTGATCCGGCACAACTGGGTGCGCGGGATCTATGCCGGCGACCGTGTGACCGAACCGGGGATGCTGCTGATCGGGCGCGGGCTTTCCGCGATCGAGGCCCCGCCGGCCAACGTCTTCCCCCGCGCCAACCTGTGCGATGAAGTGGTGGGCGGCGCGGCCCGGTACCGGATCGGCGGCGTGGTTGCCTCCACCGAACCGTTCATCGACGTGGAAAGCGATTTTGCCGCCGCCGTCGCCGGGACGATCAGCCAGCCTGAAGGCGCGGTCGAGGTTGATCCCGGTCAGGCCAAGGCCCCGGTGGCGCACTTCACCGATGGCGATCTGCTGGTCGGCAGCAAGGTGACATGGAACCAGGGCATCCTTGGCCAGCAGGACGATGGCTGGGTCAACACGGTCGCCGCCCGGTTCGTGGATCCTGATCAACGCTGGAACATCCGCAGCGCGCCGGTGCGCCGCGAACTGGCCGACGTGATCGCCGATCGCGGCCCGCGCGAAACGCAGCCCCAGCTGGATCTGGTCACCAACCAGCCGCAGGCCCAGCGCATCGCCGAAGTGATCCGCCGGTTCGGCCGCTTGTGGGGCCGGGCGCAGGTCACCCTGCCGCCGCGCTTCGCCTATATCGAGGAAGGCGACTGGGTCACCTGGCAAAGCGACCGCCGGTTCGGCGGCGCAACGCGCACCTTCCGGGTCGAGGCATGGGGATCGAACAAGGCGTGGCACCACCAGCTGACGCTGCGCCAGATATCGGCCAGCGTGTTCAGCGACACCGCCCCGCTGGACGATGGGGTGATCGCCAGCACCCGCCCGACGCCGCCGGTGGTGGCCGCCCCGGGTGTGGGCGCATGGAATGCCGCTGCGGTGCTGCTGGGCGGCGGATCGGTGCGCATCCCGAACCTGCGCATCGGCGGCGCGAATGACGATCCGGCCGCGCAGTTCGTGGTGTTTGAATACGTCCCGCAGGCCGCCGCGCCGACACTGGCGACGATCTGGACCTTTGCCGGCAGTTCCCGCCCGGAAGTCACGCTGTTCGATATCCCGGTGCCCGAAGGCGGCACCTTCTGGGTGGCTGTTTCCTACGTGGTCGATGGCATTCAGGGGCCGCGCCGCGTGCTGGGGCCGCTTTCGACAACCGGGCTTTCCTTCAGCGACGGCAGCCCTGTCGCGCCGGTCGCCCCTGCCAACGCCAACCGCGTGCCGTTTTCGCGGATGGAGGGCAATCAGGGCTGGGCGCTGCTGTTCAACCCTTTCGCGCTGGCGAATAATATCGAGTATAACGAATTTCAGGGCGCCCGCTTTGTCCGCGCCAGCGCGGCAGCGACCGCCGCCGGGCAGCAGATCACGGTCGGCACCAATGCCCCGCTGGGCCGCGCGTTCCGCATCACGCCGGGCGAGCGGTTGAGCGTCCAGACCCGGATCGAAGCCGTGGCGGCAGCAGGCGGGGCAACGTGGTCTGTCGTGCTGTGGACGTATGACACGGCGGGCGCGCAGACGGCGACGGTGATAGCAAACGGCGCTGCGCCCATCGGCTTTCTGGCCAGTCCGCAACAGGCGTTCGTGACGGCTCCTGCCAATGCCGTCGCCGGGCGGCTTGAATACTTCGTCGTGGCGGGCGGCGCTGGCACCATCTTCATCGCGGCGTGCGAGCCGATGATTACCAGCGCAGCGGCGGGGCAGACGGCGCATCCACGGTTCACACCGGGGCCGAACGCGTTCGATGGGGCCGATGTGACCGCCGCCGCGCAGCGCAGCATCGAACCGCAGTTCCCGCAGATCGAAATCCTGCAAGGGCAGGCGGGCCACACCGGCACGCGCACGGTCAGCCATGCGATCCTGCGCGCAACCACCGCTTTGACGGGCGGCACGTGGAGCCTGCCCGCGCAGAACCTTGGCACCGGCAGCGCCACCATCAACGCCAGCACCGGCACGGTTTCGCTGTCCGGCATCATCCAGTCAGGCAGCTACACCGTCCGATACACGCACACCGATGGCCTGCCGACTGATCGCGCGGTCAATGTCGCCTACGTCCCGACCCCGCCCAGCGCGATTGTCAGCGCCAAGACCGGGCGCACCACGTCTACCAGCGGCGTTCCGGCTGACAATAACTGGAACAGCATCGCCGCGCTTTCGATCACGGGTGCACCTGCTGGCCGCGTGCGGCTTGGCGGGCCGGAAGGGCTGTCCTTCCTGCAAGTCGCCTCGGGTGTGGGCGATGCCAGTTACGAAGCACGCCTGACCTTGAACGGCACGCCGATCACCAGCGTTGGCGGGCAGATCACGCTGGTTTCCGGCGCGGTGCAGTTCCCCGATTTCAGCGGCCTGTTCGAAGGTTCCTTCGCCGTCGCCGCTGGCACGCTTACCTTCAACGTCCAAATGCGCCGCACGTCCGGCAGCGGCAATATCACCGCCACCGACACGGCGCTTGAAGTCGTCGTCAACGCCACCTGACCCGAAAGGACTGACCATGAAGAAGCTGATCCTGCTTGCCGCCCTTGCATCACTCGCCGCCTGCGATCCCCCGGCTGCGCCCACCACCCCTGATGAACCGCGCCCGCCGCGCGAAGAGGAGCAATGCCCGCCGGATCGGGTCTGTGCCTACCCCTGATCCGCCCCGCCGCTGCTGCCCGATACAAGGAACCCGCCCATGCCCCGCCGCAAAGATACCGCCGCCATCGCCCCTTCAGACGCGTCTGAGGCGACACTTATGATCGGCGAATTCGTCGCCATTGATCGTGACATGGCGCTGGAACGGCTTGCCGCCGAGGCCGCGATTGATGCGGTCAAGGCCCAGCGCGATGCCCGCCTGCGCGAATTGGAGGCGCAGGCAGCGCCCCTGTTCGCCGGGCTGAAGGCGTGGTGGGAAGCGGGCGGGAAGGACGAACTGGCCAAGGGCAAGCGATCAGCCGAGGTTGCCGGGGCCAAGATCGGCATCCGCCTCACCCCGCCAGCGGTGAAGACCAAACGCGGCGTGACGCTGGGCGATGTCGTGGTTTGGCTGGGCAGCCTGCGCTGGACCCGGGCTAAGGATTTCCTGCGCACCAAGGTGGAGCTGGACCGGCAGGCGGTGATCAAGGCGGTGCAGGCCGACGCCGCCATTGCCGAAACGTTCGCCCCCTATCTGGCCGTCCAGCAGGCCGACGAATTCTTCATCGATACCGGTCTGGACGAAGACGCGCTCCGCAAGGAAGCCGCCGCGCCCGCCGCTGCCAACTGACACTTCTTCGAAAGGAAAACGATCATGCCCTTCCAGTTCAGCGACACTGTTCGCAATGCCGCCCTTGATGCGATGGAAACCGCCATCGGCGCCAGCCCGACCTTGCGCATCCGCGCCGGCGCGCCGCCTGCCAACGCCGCCGCCGCGCGCGCCGGGACGGTGCTGGCCACGATGGTCCTGCCTGCCGATTTCATGGCCAACGCGGCCGCCGGTGCGAAGGCGCTGCTGGGCACGTGGCAGGATGCGGCGGCCGATGCAGCCGGGATCGCCGGTCACTTTGAAATCGTCCAGGGCGCGGTCTGCCACATTCAGGGCAACGTCACGGCCACCGGCGGCGGCGGCGACATGGAAATCCAGAACACGAACATCG
>JBEQBX010000114.1:0-8729 GCA_041639595.1 Porphyrobacter sp. | reverse complement strand
CTGGCGCAACAGGCGCGTTTCCTCGCGGCTCGGCTCTTGGTCGCTGCAAAAGCCCGCGTCGATGAATGCCTTGAGCGTAGTGTGAGGCGTGCGGCACCAGCCAAGGCACCAGTCTTCAAGTTCGCTGCGCGTCCATTGTTGGGTCACATCTTGTCTCCCGTCGCAGCGCAGAAGGCTGTGAGGGCGGCGCGGGATTGTTCTTCGGAAATATCCAAAGCCTCCCAAGGATAGGCTACCCCGCTGTCAGCACGAACGGCGGCTGCAAACCCCGTGTCGTGGCACACCGCGTGCAGGATCGCCTCCAAAGCCTCCACACACCCCCGCGCAGCCTGAACGAACGCGGCAGGGTCCGTGATGCCGGGGAAGTCAGCGCGGGTGTTCCAATTGGAAATGGCAGCGCCTTCATGGAACGATGTGAGGGACTGCGCACCGCAAGTGCCGCACTGGACGTAGTGCCGTCCCTTTTCGCCACGCATCATTTCGACGCCGCTGAAAGATGCTTGCCCCGGTCCTTGGCCAAAGCCACGCGCAGGCCCGCTTCCACAAAACGGGCAGCTTCTCAGTTCTTCAGACATCGTTATTCCTTTCGACAAGCCCGCAGCCGTTCCAATTCTTGGTGGGAAGGCAGGCGACCGTGATGATGATGAGCATGGTGATGAAGGCGAGCGTCATGCTGCACCGTCCTTGCGCGCGGCTAGAATGCGCTCGGCTTCGGCAAGAATATCGGCCAAGCCAATGCGCCAAGCCCGCCCGCCCATCTGATCGCCGTCAATGATGCGATTGTGCGCTTGCGTCCGAATGTCCTCTAACGCCTCCACCAGCGCATCCTCGCGGGCCTTGCTCGCGGCTTCGGCTTGGGTGCGGATACGCCTTTCAAAACTGGCGAAGGCTTGAACGATTGGGGCCGTGTCACAGGAACCACGCGCTATGTTGGCCGCCTGCATTGAACGCCCGTTCTTCCGCGCCCACATGGTAGCGGCTTGCCTCGCCTCAGGCGTCACAACCGGCGCGCTCATGCCAGCCCCTCCCGGCGCATCTGCTCGTCAAGCTTGCGGTCGCGGGCCTGCTCGTAAAGGTAATCGCCATAGTCAGCAGGATCGGCAGGCTTTTCCTCGCCTTCCTCGTCCACGCCAAGCGCAAGGCAGGCGTCACCAAAGGCGTCGTCATACAGCCCGTCAGCGTCCCACGCCTTCATGGCCTTGTAGAACTCCCACTCTGCCCAAAGCAGGTTGGCGTTCATGGGGGCGAGGTTCATGCGACGGACGCTGGCGAGGTGCGTTGCAGCCGCGCCAATATCGGCAAGCTGCGCAGCCTCGCGCGCATTGCGCTCGGCAGCGCGGACTGCGGCCTGCTCAGGTGTCAGGGGGGTGCGGGGAAAGCCCATTGCATCGTCTCCATCGGGGTGATGGGGATGCAATAATGCGGGTGATTACCCGCGTCAACAAATAAATGCGGGCAGTTACCCGCTTTTTGTGTTGGCCGCCCTTTTCTCGACTGCGAGCATCAGGCCCGCCGCCTCATTGCAAGCAATCGCCAGATCGCGGCCTTCGGCATAATCGCCGAACACCCGAACCGGAAAGAAGGCCTCGCTCGGCTTGCATTGCGCCAGCGCCTTTAAATGATCGAGCGAAAGCGTCGCCACGGCGTGCTCGATATGCGTGCAGTTCGCGCGGTAACAGGATACGTTGAAATCGACGCGCGCCGCAGTCGCGGTCTGCAATGCGCCGCCCACCAGATAGGTGACGCGGTTGGGCCGCAATGACTGCCGCCCCTCAAGGATCATGTAGAGCTGGAAAGTGGTTGCGCCGGTCGTCTTATCGATATTCGCCCGCAAGAACTGATCGCCGCCGATGCGCTGGAATGCGACAGGCTCAGTCGAAAGCCGCAGCACAGGATCGAGCGCGGCGGCGCCGGTTACTTGGACTTGCGCGGCAACTTGATCGGGCGTCAGCTTGGCAGCGCGCTGCTCGGCTTTCGTCTGGGCACCGGCTGCCGTTCCCAAAAGCGCCAGCGACAGCAACGCCCACCTCATGCCATGCCCCTTCTGAATACCGGCGTCACCGCAGCATTGACTATGCCGATCACGCGCGTCTCCTCGTCGCCAACGTAATTCGGGCAAGGCATGCCTATAGGGATGGGTTCCTGAAATTCCGGCCGCGTCGACTCGGCGCGCAACTGAAAGCTACCATCGGGCAATCGCTCCAGGCGCTTGCATGTGGTCTCGACCAGGTCGCCGCGCACGCGCTGCACGATCACAATGTCGCCCGGCTCGGGCTTCAGGCCATCCGGCCCGTAAGGCAGAAAGCAATCGAGGATTGTGCCGGGCAGGAATAGCCTGTCCATCGAATAACCCACCACGCGCAGCCCGAAACGATCGGTCGCGGCAAAAGGTGAGGGCGTCACTTCAATTTCGAATATCTGATCTTCTTCCCACTCGCCATGCTCACGCCATGCGCCGGCCTCGACCTCGCCCATCACTTTGATGCGCGAAGGCCCGGCTGGCGAGAGCGCCTCGCCGATCAGGAAGTCGGACAGATCGCGGCCCAGCGCCTTGGCAAGGCCCGCCGCCGTTTCAAACGAGACCTTCCTATCCTGACCGCGGCTCAAGAGATCGCGCACCAGATCAGGGTTTTTGCCGCCGCTGGCATCGAGTGACAGCTTGCGGCGGCTCATGCCCGAGCCGGTGGCCGTGGCTTCGATCACCGCCTTCTTGAGCGCGGGAACATTGATTCGTGATTGGCCGGACATAGCGGTCATTGTCGGCGTGCGGGTAAAAACACGCAATATTGGGCGGCTACCCGCATTTGGTGTTGACAGGCGGGTAGCTACCCGCATATCAGCAGGGACATGGAAACCCTGCTCACCGACATCGAGGCATTTATCGCCCGTCATGGCATGGCCGAAAGCACTTTCGGGCGCGAGGCCCTGGGCGATTGGCGCTTGATCCCTGAATTGCGTGGCGAAGGCCGTGCACGCCCCCGCCGCCTCTGGCCTGAGACCGAGAACAAGGTTCGCGCCTTCATGGCCTCATACGAAATTGCGAAGGCCGCATGAGCATGGGCCGCGTCAACTGCCACACCCATGCGGCCCCGCCGCACGGCGCCAGCGCGGCAATCGCGGCCTTCGTCCTCGATCCCGCCTTTGCCAATTACATCGCATTTAAGAACACCGCCCCCCGGTCCTCCCGACAGCCGGCGCTCGCCCGCGGCTGCGAAGCCGAACCAGCTGCACGTGTCACGCGGCGCGGGGACAAGCGGATGCATAGAACGCTGCCAATGGTTCGGAAGGGCGAGACACTTTTTCATGGAGAGACTAATGCGCGCTGACTGCAACAATGTCTTGCTCCCGATGCAACTGCCTACGCAAAACTCTTTGCGCAGCGCCGTGGGCAACATGATCCGCGATATCCAGCGCGATCACCGCGAAACCGATCAGGACACCGCCGACAGGCTGGGCGTCTCCAAGGGCACTGTGGTCAATGCCCGCAACGGCACTACCGATCTGAACGCCCTCACCATCGCGCGCATTGGGGCCGTCTACGGCGCCGACTACGTCAACCCCTACAACGCCCTTTACGGCGCGACCGCAACCTCGGTGCAGCGCGAGACCGAAGACCCGCTGTGCCACATGGCGCGCGCCGTCTCACGCATGTGCGACATGCGCTGCCCCGATGGGCCCGGCGGTGCGACCGAGACACCCAAAGAACTGCTCGACGCCCTTCCCGATTTGAAGCGGGCGCGTGCCGCGCTCGACGGGCTGATTGCGCGCACTGAGCGGCTGAGGCTGGTGGCATGAGTGCCCCCGCATCTTTGCCCGCATGGCCGGTGCGCGCACCCCGCCCCCTGCTCTGCATCGATCTGCCCATGCCGCCGAGCGTCAACAAGCTGACGGTCAACCTCAAGAACGGCGGCCGCGCCAAGTCCGCGCTCTACAAGCGCTGGATCGAGGAGGCGCGCTGGCACGTGATGATGGCATGGCGCAACGCGGGCAAGCCGGAATGGCTGGCCGATACGCCCATGAGCGTCCGCATCGAGGCTGGGCTTGAGGGCCGCAAGCGCGATCTTGGCAATCTTGAGAAGGCTGTGAGCGACCTGCTGGTCGCCAACCTGCCGATCCCTGACGACGCCTATTTCGACCGCATCCTTATCGAACGCCGCGAGGATATCCCGGGCATCGCCCGCGTGACGCTCAAGGCGCTGGAACAGGGCGGAGAGGAGGGACCGTAAGGCCTCCACGGTTTTCCAAGTCGCCGCGTCATCTCCGCCCACAGCGACCCGACGAAAGATTTGGCACCGGCTGCTGGCAGCACTCCCGCCACGGCCAAACCCCTGACTGACGAAAGGAACGAATATGAATATGCCCATCACCTTGGACACGCTGCCGCAGCACCCGCCCGGCGTGCTTGACAGCCTGCCGATCGATATCCTTGTTAGCCTCAAAGAGCAGGCCGACGCCCACCTCGCCAGCGCCTCGCAGATGGTCGCCATTCTGCACGGCGTGTTCGAGCGCCGCTATGCCGCCGGCCTCAACAGCACCGGCACGCACCACCGCCAGGACGGCGGCTTCGACATCAAGGTCACCATCCCGAAGCGGGTCGAGTGGAATGCCGAAGGTCTTGACCGTGCCGTCGAGACGATCCGCAGCTGGGGCGAGGATCCGGCAGAATATGTCGACTTCAAGGTGTCGGTGCAGGAGCGCAAGTATGATGCTTGGCCCTCGGCGATCCGCGATCTGTTCGAGCCTGCCCGCACGGTCAAGACCGGCAAGCCGCAGTTTGCGGTGAGCGCGGCGAAGCGGGAGGCGGCATAACATGGCAATCTCCCTTTCCTCCCTCAACCGCCTCTCCGCCCCTAAACCGCCGCGCATCGTGCTATATGGTGTACACGGTATCGGTAAGAACACGTTTGCAAGCGCGGCCCCGAAACCCGTCCTCATCAATATCGAGGACGGCCAGCCAAGCGACACGCCGATCGACGCCTTCCCCCGGGCAACCTCGTTCACCGAAGTCATGGAAGCCCTCACCGCATTGTGCAGCGAGGATCATGACTTCGAGACGGTGGTCGTCGACAGCCTTGATTGGCTGGAACCGCTGGTCTGGCGCGAAACGTGCAGCCGCAAGCAGTGGGCCGATATTGAAGATCCGGGCTATGGGAAGGGCTATCTGGCCGCGCTCGATACTTGGCGCGACTATTTCGACGCGATCAATTTCCTGCGCGACGAAAAGCACATGGCCATCATCCAGACCGCCCACGCGCAAATCTCGCGCTTCAACAGCCCTGAGAGCGAGCCTTACGACCGCTACGAGATCAAGCTGCAAAAGCTGGCGAGCGGCCTTGCCCAAGAACACGCCGACATCGTGCTGTTCGCCAACTACAAGGTGAGCACGACCAAGACCGATGTTGGCTTCAACAAGAAGGTGACGCGGGGCGTCGGTGGTGGCCAGCGCGTCATCTACACCGAGGAGCGGCCCGCCTTCCTGGCGAAGAATAGGCACCGCCTCCCCCCCGAACTCCCGCTCGACTGGAATGCTCTCGCAAGCGCCATGTCGGCCGCGAGCGCCGCAGCTGCGGCATAACCACGACCCCTGACTGACAAGACGAAAGGAATACCATCATGGCTTACATCGGCGGAACCTACACCGCAGACCCGAACAACGTCGCGGGCGATTACACCCCCGTGCCGCCGGGCGATTACGGCTTCACCATCATCGAGACTGACTACAAGGCCACCTCGGCCGGCACCGGGCACTTCATCTACATCAAGTGCAAGATCGACGACAACGACCCGAACGGCGAAGGTGGCCGCACCTTCGAAGATCGCTTCAACATCGAAAACCCGAACGACAAGGCGGTCGAGATCGGCCAGCGCCAGCTGAATGCCCTGCTCTTTGCCACCGGCAAGCAGGCCATCAGCGACACCGACGAACTGCTCGGTCTCTCGGCGGTCGCCAAGCTCAAGGTCGATCCGGCCAAGCCCTACATGAAGGACGGGGTGCAGCAGCCCGGCTCGCCGAGCAATTCGGTCGGTGCCTACAAGGCACGCGGCACTGCGACCAGCTCGGCTCCGGTGCAGCAGCAGACCGCCCAGACTGGCGGCGCGGCCCTTCCGCCGTGGAAGCGCAACGCGGCGTAACCGTCCGCGAATAACGGGCGGCGGTGATTTTCGACCTCCCCGCCGCCCGACCTTTCCTCACCCCTGACTGACAATCAAAGGAGACTCGGTATGGCCGCCATACCCGAGATCGGTGACGCGACGCTAGTCGCCGCCGACCGCGCTTTCGAAGCCGCCCAAGAGAGACGCCATCGCTCGCACCTCGGCATGAGTCAGATCGGCCGCCCCTGCGAGCGTGAGATTTGGTTCTCCTTCCGCTGGGCGCAGCAGAACAACTTCGACGCCGCCACCCTCAAGCGCTTCGAGGATGGGCACGCCAGCGAGCTGGTCGCAGTGCGCCGCCTCAAGATGGTGCCTGGCATTGAACTGCACGAGGTCGACCCGAACGGCGCGCAATTCCGTTTCGAAGATCTGGGCGGGCACTTCTCTGGCAGCTGCGACGGGGCCGTTCTCGGCATCCTGCAAGCGCCCAAGACCTGGCACATCCTCGAAATCAAGGCCTCCGAAAAGTGGCAGGACTTGGACAAGGCCAAGAAGAAGGTGGGCGAGAAGGCCGCGCTGGCCGACTGGAATCCGACCTATTACGCGCAGGCCGCGCTCTACATGCATTACGCGGGCCTTGAGCGGCACTACCTCGTCTGCGTCTCGCCCGGCGCTCGCAAGTGGACTTCGGTGCGCACCGAGGCCGACCCCGTGCACGCCGAGGTGCTGCGCGCCAAGGCTGAGCGCATCATCTTCACCGATACCGCGCCCAACCGCATCGGCGGGCCAGATAGCTTCGCGTGCCGCTGGTGCGACTTTGCGAAGCTTTGTCACGGCGCCGAGGTCATGGCCGAACGCAACTGCCGCACATGCCTGCACTCGACGCCCGAGCGCGACGGAACGTGGCGCTGCGCAAACTTTGGGCATACGCTTTCCAAGGACGATCAAGTGGCCGGCTGCCCCGAGCACCGCTTCTTGCCAAGCCTCGTGCCGGGCGATCAGGTGGATACTGCGCATGGCGCGGTGGCCTACCGCATCGCTGGCGCCGAATGGGTCGATGCTGGGCCGGAGATGCTGGCATGAGCGGGCCCACACCAAAGCAGCAGGCCGCCAGAGAGCGCAATTGGCGGATCCGCAACCTGCGTTCGCTTTGGGCGCTTGCTGCCCAACTCAACCCGAACCGTGCCGAAGACGCCCGCAGCCTGATCGACGCTGAATTGCGAGACCTTGGCGCAGAAGGCGAGCGTGAGCGCCGCCTTCGTCAGCTTCATGAATTGGAGACCGAGGCATGAGCGGGCGCGTCACTTATACGCCGAACGCTTGGACGTTCGAGGAAATCGAAACCCTCAAGGAGTTGCGCACCGTCAAGGGGTGGACCGCTGGAGCCATTGCCCAAATTCTGCCCGGACGCACCGAGCGAGGTGTAGGAACGAAAATCAGGGCGCTGGGCCTCACCTTGCCGGAGGGGCGGCGGTGCGGGCGGTTCAATCGCCGCGATGTGGATCTTGATGTCATCCTGCGCGAAGCTTTCGCCGCTGGCAGAGGCATCAACGCGACAGCCAAGGCGCTAGGCATAGAAGGCGAAACGGTGCGCACGGCGTATCGGGATTATGGCGAGCAATACGCCATGTCGCAGCCCGCCCTTCCGCCAATGCGGGGCTATATTGGCGCGCGCGAAATGGCTGCCATCATCGGGCCGATCTGTCGCGTTCCGCCGCGGGCTATCTTTTCAACAACCCGCTACCGCCCCGCAATTGTTGCCCGAATGGCGATAGCGCGCGCGCTGCGTGATCGCGGCATTTCGCTGCCTACCATCGCCAAGGCGCTGGGCCGGAAAGATCACACGACTATCCTATGGGCCCTGCGCTGCTACGACAACTATGCCCGCACCTATCCCGCGCTGGATCAAGCCTATGCCGCGATCAAGGATGCTGAGGCGCGTGCGCAGGATTGGAGGGCCGCAGCATGACCCTCGCCCTTCGCCCATACCAGGAGCGATGCCTCGCCGATCTGTGGGGCTACTTTGAACGCAGCACGGGCAACCCGCTCGTCGTCCTGCCCACCGGTGCCGGCAAGTCCCTCGTCATCGCCGAATGGTGCCGGAGCGTCTGCCAGATCGATAGAAGCGCAGGCATCCTCATCCTTGCCCACGTGCGAGAGCTCATAAGCCAAAACGCGGCTGAACTCATTGGGCTTTGGCCTGACGCTCCGGTCGGGGTCTACAGCGCCGGGCTCAATCGCCGGGACATGGGCAAGGCCATCACCTTCGCCTCGATCCAGTCGATCCACAGCAAAGCCTACAAGCTGCCGCGCCGGATCGACATGGTGCTGGTCGATGAGGCGCACCTCATCCCCCGCAAGTCCGAGACCATGTACGGCAAATTCCTTGCTGACCTTCGGACCATCAATCCCGCGGTCAAAATCATCGGCCTCACCGCCACACCCTTCCGGCTCGACAGCGGCCTGCTGCACGAGGGGCCGGAAGCGCTGTTTGATGGTATCGCCCACGAGACAAACGTGCGCGAGTTGTTTGATGCAGGCTTCCTCTCGCCACCGCGCTCCTATCGGCAGACCGATGCTGAAATCAGCACGGCATGCGTAGGCATCAGGGCGGGCGAGTTCATTGCCTCGCAGCT
>JBEQBX010000113.1:0-8729 GCA_041639595.1 Porphyrobacter sp. | reverse complement strand
GCGCCCGCGCCACACCGCGCGCGGCAAGGTAATCGGCAACCGCCTGTGCGCGCTGTTCGGACAGGCGCTGGTTGGTGGCCGGCGAACCGGTGGTGTCGGTGAAGCCGTACACGTCGATCAGGCTGTTCGGGTACTTGACCAGGCTTTCGGCGACATTGGTGAGCGTGTCGGAGAAGCCGGGGTTGATCGCCGCCGAACCGGTGGCAAAGGTCACGCCGTCGGGCAGGCGCACAAGGATCGCGTCCTGATTGCCGATTTCTTCCACGTCCACGCCGCTGCCGGCGGTCTGTTCCTTCAATTCCTTGATCTGGTCGTCGTACTGCTTGCCCAGGACAGCGCCTGCCGAACCGCCGATGCCGGCGCCGATGATGCGTCCCGTGTCGCCGCCGATCACGCCGCCCAACAGATAGCCGAGCGTGCCGCCGAGGCCCGTTCCGATCGCGGTGCGCGAAATCTTCTTCTCCCCGGTGTTGGGATCGGTGACGCAGGCGCTTGTGCCGAGCAGTGCCATTGCAGCAGTGCCCGAAAGCAGGATACGCGATATATTCATGATTTGTGCCTCCCTTTGATTATCTTGGCGAATATGCCACGCCCCCCGATTGGCGGCAAGGCACCACGCCCAGATACGGTACCGCTCCTGAAGCCTGTTACCTTGACCCATGTTGAACAATCCCGCCGCAATGTGCGGGCGTTCTGGCGTTTGCCATGCTGGACGGCTGGCAAGCGGTCCGGTTTGTGCTAGCGCAATCGGTGTGACACCTTTTCCCTGGATCGACCTTGCCATCATCCTCGTGCTCGTCGTGATCAACGGCGTGTTCGCGATGTCCGAGCTGGCGATTGTGTCGGCCAAGACCAGCGCGCTCGAAGCGCGGGCTGAGGCGGGATCCACATCGGCGCGTCTGGCGCTAGATCTGGCGGCGGACCCCGGCAAGTTCCTGTCGACCGTGCAGATCGGGATCACGCTGATCGGAATCATCGCCGGTGCCTATTCGGGCGCGAGCCTTGGCGGGCCGGTGGGTGAGCGGCTGGCGGCGCTGGGCCTGCCGCCCGAATATGCCGACGAGACAGGCTTTGCCTTGGTGATCGCCTTTACCACCTATCTCAGCCTGATCATCGGCGAACTGGTGCCCAAACAGCTTGCCTTGCAGGCGGCGGTGCCGATCTCGCTGGTGATGGCGCGGCCGATGGTGTTCCTGGCGAAGGCCGCTGCGCCGCTGGTGTGGCTGCTCAATTCCAGTTCTGCCGCGATCATCCGCCTGTTCGGCATCCGCCGCGGGGATGAAGGCACGGTCACCGCCGAAGAACTGCGCATGATCTTTGCCGAGGCGAGCCGTTCGGGCGTGATCGAGGCTGAACAGCGCCAGATCCTGACCGGCGTCGTCCGCCTTGCCGAACGTCCGGTGCGTGAAATGATGACACCCCGCACCGAAGTCGACTGGATCGAGGCCGACGCAGGCGCGGACGAAATTCGCGCAACGATTGAAGGTAGCTCGCACTCGCTGCTTCCGGTCGCCGAAGGATCGCCCGATACGGTGCTTGGCGTGGTCAAGGTACGCGACGTGCTGGCCGCGCTGGTGGCGGGGCGGCCTGTCGCGCTGCGTGCCATGATGCGCAGGGTGGAGGTGGTGCCCGATCAGCTTGACGCGATGGACGCGTTGCGCGTGCTGCAATCGGCCGAAGTGGCAATGGCGGTGGTGCACGATGAATACGGGCATTTCGAAGGGATCGTCACGCCTGTCGACCTGCTCACCGCGATTGTCGGCAATTTTGCCAGCGACAGCGACGATGGCGATCTGCCTTCGGTGGTGGAGCGTGAGGATGGCTCGTTGCTGGTCTCAGGCTCGCTGTCAGCCGATGCGTTGGCGGACCGGCTGGGGCTGGAATATGGCGAGGACCGCGAATTCGGCACGGCGGCGGGCTATGCTCTGTCGGTGATGAAGAAGCTGCCGGCTGAAGGCGAGTACTTCACCGATCAGGGCTGGCGTTTCGAAGTGGTCGACATGGACGGCCGCCGCATCGACAAGCTGCTGGTCAGCCGGGCCGAAGAGCGCGAATAAGGATTTTTCTTGCTCCTGCGATGTGCGCTGGAATCGGTCGCGTAGCGACCGCAAGGCCGACCGGCCGCCCGAGCTTATGCGAGGAAAGCCGAGGTGGACGGACGGACGTCCGCCGCCCGGCGTTTGAGGGTCAAATCAAGAAGGTATAACCGTGGTGGCCGACTGCCCGTCACCTTCGGGGGCGGCGATGATGTCGCGGGTCACGCGGCCCTTGGCGACGGTGTTGGTGCCGGTGTCACCCACCTGACTGCGAATGCTTGGCGCTGCGGCGCCGGCGCGGTCGATCACGCTGGCTTCAACCCGGCTGCGCGGAGCGGGGCCCCCGAAGATCGCCTCAAGCGCCTGTTCGGATGCCGTGCCTTCGGTCGGGCGCGGAGCGCCGGGGGCGGGCGGGGTGAGCGTGAAATCGGGCGGGACTACCAGCGGAGCCTGACGCTGCACTGCGAATTCATCGGGGCGGGCGCGATCGAACACACCGCCGCCGCCGCCACAGCCAGCCAGCATCGCCGCAGCGCCGGTCAGCAGGATCAGGGGTGCAAACTTACGCATCTTGTCGCTCTCCACGGGGGGCTTCCCCGGTTTCGGTGTTGTCCTTGTCGCGCACCAGCAGGCTGCGGGCAAGGATAATGACGACGCCAATGGTGATCGCAGCGTCGGCGATGTTGAAGATCAGGAAGGGGCGGAAATCGCCGATATGGAAATCCGCATAATCGATCACATAGCCCAGTTCAAAACGATCACGGATATTCCCCACCGCCCCGCCAAGGATCAGCGCGAGCCCGGCAATATCGCCGAGCCGCTTTTCACGCGTCATCCAGATGGCCACGACCAGCGCAATGCCCGCGGTCAGCGCGACCAGCAGCCAGCGCATTTCCATGGTGTTGGCCTGCAACATCCCCAGTGAGATGCCGCGGTTTTCCATATAGGTCAGATCGAAAAACGGCAGCAGGTCGATATGCAGCACTTCGCGCAGGCGCAGCGGGCCGATGACATACATCTTCACGGCCTGATCGACGATGGCGATGATCGCAGCCAGCGCCAGGCCGATCATCCGGTTGCGCGTGAACAGCCCGGTCATGCCGCCGCCCCGTCGATCACGCCGACGGCATCCTCGCAGCGCCCGCACAGCGCAGCTTCATCCGCCACGTCGGGCAGGTGCCGCCAGCAGCGGTCGCATTTGTGGTGGGCGGTTTTGGTCACGATCACATCATCGCCCTGCCCGCGGGTGACTGTCGCGGTGATGAACAGCTCGGCGAGAGCTTCGTCGCTGACGCCTTCGGGCACGGCGCTGGCGGGGACGATCACTTCGGCCTCAAGGCTGGACCGGATCGTCTTGTCGCGGCGCAGCGGCTCAATCGCTTCGTTGACGCGGGTACGAAGCGCGCGCAGCGCCTCCCACTTGGCCGTTTCGACCACCACTGGCGGCACGGCAGGCCATTCGAGCAGGTGGACAGAACCGCGCTGGCCGTTGTCATCGGCCTCGCCATCTTCCGGATAGCGGCTGAGCCACACTTCCTCTGCCGTGAATACCAGCACCGGCGCGGCGTATCGCACCAGCGCATGGAACAGCAGGTCGAGCACGGTGCGGTACGCGTTGCGCGTGACGCTGCCGGGCCCGTCGCAATAGAGGCTGTCCTTGCGGATATCGAAGAAGAAGGCGGATAGGTCTTCGTTGCAGAAATCGACCAGCAGGCGCGTGTAAAGGTTGAAGTCGTAGCTTTCCGCCGCCGCCTTCAGCTTCGCATCAAGATCCGCCAGCAGCGCCAGCACGTAAACTTCCAGCTCCGGCAGCGCGCCGCCATCGCTCATGTCACCCACGAAGCCATCCAGCGCACCGAGCAGGTAGCGGAAGGTGTTCCTGAGCTTGCGATACTGGTCGCCGACACCTTTGAGGATCTCGTCGCCGATGCGGTGATCTTCGGTGAAGTCGACCGACAGCGCCCACAGCCGGATGATGTCCGCGCCGTAGGTTTCCATCACCTTCAGCGGATCAACCGTGTTGCCGAGGCTCTTGGACATCTTCTTGCCCTTGGCATCCATCGTGAAGCCGTGGGTGAGAACCTGATCGTACGGCGCGCGGCCCCGCGTGGCGCTGGATTGCAGTAGCGAGGATTGGAACCAGCCGCGATGCTGGTCACTGCCTTCAAGATAGAGATTGGCCGGCCATTGCAGGTCCGGCCAGCGCCCGCTTTCCAGCACGAAGGCGTGGGTGCAGCCGCTATCGAACCACACGTCGAGAATGTCGGTGACCATCTCGAAATCGTCGGCATTGTGATCCGGGCCGAGGAAAGCGGCTTTGTTGGCACTGTTCCACGCGTCCATGCCGTCCGCGTTCACGGCGGCGACGATGCGGGCGTTGACGGCCGCGTCTTGGAGGTAGGAACCGTCCGGCCGCACGAACAGCGTGATAGGCACGCCCCATGCGCGCTGGCGGGAGAGCACCCAGTCGGGCCGCCCTTCAACCATCGCGCCGATGCGGTTGCGGCCCTTTTCG
The DNA here is from genome assembly GCA_041639595.1 of Porphyrobacter sp. Taxonomy (GTDB): domain Bacteria; phylum Pseudomonadota; class Alphaproteobacteria; order Sphingomonadales; family Sphingomonadaceae; genus Erythrobacter. Next base: position 4,178 of record JBEQBX010000113.1, on the reverse strand, counting down.
GGGATGAACTGGACGCGGGCGATTTCCTCCACCGCGATCTCTCTCAGCGTCATGCCAGCGGAAGCTGGCACCTCGGGCGTATGGTCACTGCCGCCCGAGGCCCCAGCTTTCGCTGGGGTGACGGGGGCGGGCTTGTCCATCGGCACGAACCACTGCGGGGTGCAGCGGAAGATCACCTTGGCCTTGGAGCGCCACGAATGCGGGTAGGAATGCGCGTAGTCGGCGCTCGCCGCGAGCAGCGCGCCAGCTTCGCGCAGGTCGGAGCAGATCGGGCCGTCGGGCGCGTTGAACTTGGGGTTGATGACGCTCATGCGGCGCTCGTCTGCGCCGCCGAGCCAGCCCCAATCGTCACGGTAGCGCCCGTCGTCCATCACCGCGAAGACGGGGTTGATCCCATTCGCTTTGCACAGCTCGAAGTCGTCCTCGCCGTGGTCGGGCGCCATGTGGACGAGGCCGGTGCCGGAGTCGGTGGTGACGAAGTCGCCGGGGAGCAGAGGGCGCGGGGCCGCGTAGAACCCGCCGAGGTGGTGCATCGGGTGGCGGGCGAGGGTGCCGGCGAGGGCTGCGCCGTTGATCAGCCTACCTTCCTTCTCCCAGCTTTTGGCGCTGTCTTCATCGATTACGCCATCCGGTTTTTGGAAGCCCGCACGGAGGTAAAACTCTGTCACCAGCTGACGGGCGACAAGATATCGCCGACCATCCATCGTGAAGAGCACATACTCAACCTCCGGCCCGTAAGCCAAAGCCTGGTTCACCGGGATCGTCCACGGCGTCGTCGTCCAGATCACCGCGTGTGCGCCGACCAGTTCGGGGATCGGCGATTCAACAATCTCGAACGCCACGTCGATCTGGGTCGAGGTGATGTCCTCGTATTCGACCTCCGCCTCGGCCAGCGCGGTCTGTTCCACCGGCGACCACATCACCGGCTTCGATCCGCGGTAGACATTCCCCGCCTCGGCCAGCTTCAGAAGCTCGGCGACGATCACCGCCTCGCTCTCCTTCTGCATGGTGAGGTAGGGGTGGTCCCAATCGCCCATGATGCCGAGGCGCTTCAGCTGCCCGCGCTGCGTATCGACCCAGCGTTGCGCATAGGCGCGGCATTCGTCGCGGAACGCCTTGACCGCCGCTTCGTCACGCCCTGCGCCGGTGAGGACGGGCTTGGCCTTCTTTTCCTTGCGGTACTGCTCCTCAACTTTCCACTCGATGGGCAGGCCGTGGCAGTCCCAGCCCGGCACGTAAGGCGCATCGCGGCCCAGCAGGTTCTGGGTGCGGCAGACCATGTCCTTGAGGATGTGGTTGAGCGCATGGCCCACGTGGATGTCGCCATTGGCATAGGGCGGGCCATCGTGGAGGATGAACTTTTCGCGGCCCCGGCGCGCGGCGCGCAGGGCGTCATAGAGGCCGATCTGCTCCCAGCGCGCGGCAATGCCCGGCTCCTTCTGGGGGAGGCCGGCCTTCATGGGAAACTCGGTCTTCGGCAGGAAGACGGTGTCCCTGTAATCGCGCTTGGTTTCTTCGGTCATAGCGCCTGCGCGCTTAGAAGCCGCCGCGCCTCGGCGCAATCCTTGTCCATCTGTTCGATCAGCGCGTCCAGGCTGTCAAACTTCGCCTCGCCGCGCAGGTAGTGGTGGAAGGCCACCTCGATCTCCTGCCCGTAAAGATCGCCGCTGAAGTCGAAGAAGAACGGCTCCAGCAGTTCCTTGGGCGGTTCGAATTGCGGGCGGATGCCGATATTGGCCGCGCCTTGGAGCACTTGTCCGGTGGCAAGGATGCGGCCCGTTACGGCGTAGATGCCATATTTGGGCCGCAGGTAATTCTCGACGCCGAGATTGGCGGTGGGATAGCCGATGGTGCGCCCACGCTTGTCGCCATGTTCGACAATGCCGCGGATCGCGAAGGGTCGCGTGAGCCATTGCGCCGCCAGCTGCGGATCGCCATCGCGCAACGCCTGCCGGATGCGGCTGGACGACACGACCTCGCCCGCGTCCGCCACCGGCTCGACCACGGCCGATTGCAGCCCCAATTCGCTGCCGAGCGTGCGCAGCAGCTCGACATTCCCCTCGGCGCCCTTGCCGAAGGTGAAATCGCCGCCGGTCACCACGCCATGCGCCCCGAAGCGGTCGATCAGGATGGCGCGGATGAAATCCTCGGCGCTGGTTCCCGCCAATTCGGCATCGAAGTGGAACACCAGCATCGCGGTCGCGCCTGCCGCCAGATACAATTCCTGCCGCTGTTCGAGCGTCGTGAGGCGGAACGGCGGCACATCGGGTTTGAAAAAGCGCACCGGATGGGGATCGAAGGTGGCAATGATTGAGGGGCGGCCTTCCGCCTGCGCCCAGCGGATCGCCTCTCCCGCGACCGCCTGATGGCCGCGGTGGAACCCGTCGAAATTGCCGAGCGCGATGACCGCACCGCGCAGCGCATCCGGCATGGGTTCACGGTGATCAAGCCAGCGCATCAGTCCACGCCTGCCCGCTTGAAGGTGAGGAAGGAGAACGCCGGGTGCGCCCCGTCTGCGCCGTGATCCTCGCGCGCGGTCAGTACCCAATCGCGGCCCGGTTCGGCCATGAAGGTGTCACCCTGATAATCGGCGTGGATCTGGGTGAGTTCGATGCGGTGGGCCAGCGGCATGAACACGTCATAGATCGCCGCCCCGCCGATGACGGCAATTTCGCCGCTGTCATTGTCCTTGGCCGCCAGCGCCAGCGCTTCTTGCACGGAACCGGCCATTTCCACGCCATCGGCTTTCAAATCGTCCCGCCGCGACAGCACGATATGGCGACGGCCGGGCAGCAGGCCGGGCAGACTTTGAAAGGTTTTCCGGCCCATGATCATGGGCTTGTGCATCGTCAGCGCCTTGAACCGCTTCAGGTCCGCAGGCAGCCGCCAGGGCAGATCGCCTTCGTTGCCGATCGCGCCATTTGCGGCGCGGGCGTAGATCAGTACCACTTCGGCGTTCATTTCAGCGCGTGCCCGACGCGGGTGACATGGCCCATTTTGCGTCCGTCACGCGCTTCGGCCTTGCCGTAGAGGTGCAAGTGCGGCTCGCCCGGTTCGGCTAGGATTGCGTGGGCCTTCAACGCATCATCGCCGACGATGTTGCGCATTTCGATGCTGCCGAAGCGGGTTTTCGTGCCGCCCAGCGGCAGGCCGCAGATCGCGCGGATGTGGTTTTCGAACTGGCTGGTGGCCGCGCCCTCGATGGTCCAGTGGCCCGAATTATGGACGCGCGGAGCCATCTCGTTGAACACCGGCCCTTCCCGCGTGGCGAAGAATTCCAAAGTCAGTACACCGACATAGCCGAGCGCATCGGCCACCTTGGCCGCCAGTTCGCGGGCAGCGGGAACCTGTGCCTCGACCACCGCGCCTGCCGGCAGCACCGACAGTGCCAGCATCCCGCCTTCGTGCAGGTTGGCGGTCGAATCCCAGAACTTCACTGTTCCGTCCTGCCCGCGCACAAGAATCACCGAGAACTCTGTCTCGTAAGTCACAAAGCCTTCGTAGATGCAGGTGACCCCCGGAAAGCCCACACCGCTCGCTTCCAGCAGCGATCGCACCCGCCACTGGCCCTTGCCGTCATAGCCATCGCGTGCGGTCTTGAGGATGCCCGGGGTGCCAATGGCGGCGATGGCGGCGGCCAGATTGGCTTCGCTCGTTACGGCCGTGTAGGGTGCAGGCACGCCGCCAAGCTCAGCCGCAAACGCCTTCTCGGCAAGGCGGTCCTGGGCCACCTCAAGGGCGCGCGAGGGGCAGGCAAGCAGGGTCTGGGGCAGGGCTGCGACTGTGCTGAGGGGGACGTTTTCAAACTCCCACGTCACCACATCGCAGGCTGCTGCGAAATCCTTCAACGCGGCTTCATCGTCCCAATCGGCGGTGATGAAATCCGAACAGGCATCAGCCGCGACATTATCGCCCTCGGGCGCGAAGCCGACAACCCTGTACCCGAGCTGCAAGGCAGCCATGGCCATCATCCGGCCCAGCTGCCCGCCGCCCAGAATGCCGATGGTGGAACCTGCAGGGAGCATCAGTCTTCTGGCACCTCTGTCACGGCAGCGGTTTTGGCCGCACGCCAATTCTGCAACCGTTCGGACAAAGCTTCATCGCCCAGCGCCAGAATCGCGGCGGCGAGCAGGCCTGCGTTCTTTGCGCCAGCCTCACCAATCGCCAGCGTGCCAACC
>JBEQBX010000112.1:0-9043 GCA_041639595.1 Porphyrobacter sp. | reverse complement strand
GGATGAGAGCGCCGTGCTCAACGCCAACCCCGCTGCCGCGTGACAGCCACGAAGCGTTAGAGAAAGAGAACCCTATGGTCCGTCTTTTTGGCCCCCTCGTTGGCCTCTTCTTCGCGGTCGCGCTGCTTTGGTCGTTCGGCAACGGCGCCTACACCGCGATCACGGAACCCGCTGCTCCCACCGCAGAGCACGAGTTCCACCTCCACCCCAAGGAAGTGCACTTCGCTTCCGATGGCGCGTTCGGCAAGTTCGACAAGGCCCAGCTGCAGCGCGGCTTCCAGGTCTACAAGGAAGTCTGCTCGACCTGCCACTCGATGAAGCACGTCGCATTCCGTGACCTCGCTGCCCTCGGCTACTCGGAAGCCGAAGTGAAGGCGATCGCCAAGGAATGGGGCGCAAAGCAGCCGACCTTCGATCCGAAGACCGGCGAGCGCGCAGAGCGTGACAACATCCCGTCGGACTACTTCCCGACCGTGTACTATGCAGGCCAAGGCGTTCCGCCGGATCTCTCGCTGATCACCAAGGCCCGTCACGACGGTGGCGCCTATGTTCACTCGCTGCTGACCGGCTATCAGGAACAGCCCGCCGAGCTTCTCAAGAAGTTCCCGGACGCCAAGACCCCGGACGGCCTCTACTACAACCCGTACTTCGCGAACCTCAACCTCGCGATGCCCGCTCCGCTGACGGGTGAGGGTCAGGTGACCTATTCGGACGGCACCAAGGCTACGGTTGACCAGATGGCGACCGACGTCTCGGCGTTCCTGATCTGGACCGCAGAACCCAAGCTGGACAAGCGCAAGCAGACCGGTTGGGCAGTGCTCGGCTTCCTGCTGGTCGCCACGGTCCTTGCCTACCTCGCCAAGAAGAACGTCTGGGCTGACAAGAAGGGCGAATAAGTCCTTCCCGGCCAGACCGGCGAAACGAACAAAGGCCACCGGAAACGGTGGCCTTTTTCGTATCCGGCGATAGCATTGCCCAGGCAATGACACCCGATGATCTCAAAGCCCTCGTGCGGACCGTGCCGGACTTCCCTGCCCCCGGCATCCTGTTCCGCGATATCACAACGCTGATCTCGCACGGTGCCGGCTTCTCAGCCTGCATCGCTCATCTCGCAGACATGGCACGCGCCGCCGGTGCCCAGGCCATCGCCGGGATGGAAGCGCGCGGCTTCATCTTCGGCGCCGCCGTTGCTGCCCACATGGGGTTGGGCTTCGTGCCCGTGCGAAAGCCGGGCAAGCTACCGGTGAAGACCATCGGCATCGACTATGCGCTCGAATACGGGCGCGACCGACTGGAGATCGATCCTACCGCCATCGCCCAAGGCCAGCGCGTCGTCATCATCGACGACCTCATCGCCACCGGCGGCACCGCCCTCGCCGCGGCTGAACTTCTGCGCATGGCTGGCGCCAGCGTCACCCACGCCCTCTTCGTGATCGACCTACCCGACCTCCACGGTGCCGCCCGCCTGCGCGACGCCGGGCTGACGGTAGAAGCTCTGATGGATTTCCCGGGGCACTGAAGAACCGTGTTCAATCTCGAAGAACTGAGCCTGACAGGCGCAGTCAGACTTCCGCAACTGGCTTCGCCGCTGCTATCAGCGGCAGAAGCAGTTGTCCGCGATCTCCCGGCCGAGCGCGCCGGACTGCGACTTAACGGACAACCCGGCCTGCGACCGCTGCTTGACCGAGCGAACGCGATCGGACGAGCGGCATGCCGCGCGCTCGGTCCGGATGCCCAACCTGTGCGGGCGCTGTTCTTCGACAAGAGCGAACGGAACAATTGGGCCTTGGGCTGGCATCAAGACCGAACCATTTGCGTGGAGGAGAGAATTGAAACCCCTGGCTTCGGTCCTTGGACCAACAAACAGGGAATGCTCCACGTCGCCCCGCCTGAAAGCATATTGCAGGGCATGGTTACGCTGCGCATTCATCTGGATGCCGTGCCAGGAACAAACGCGCCATTGCTCATGGCGTCCGGTTCACACCGCCTTGGTCGAATCCCCGAACCGCAAGTGCCTGCCATCGTCAAGCAGAGCAAAATCTTGACATGCCTGGCTGAGAGGGGAGACGTCTGGCTCTACTCCACGCTTGTTCTTCACGCTTCGGACGCTGCCAGCCAACCAACGCGCCGCCGGGTGCTTCAGGTCGATTACGCGGCCTTGGCGTTGCCCAACGGACTTGAGTGGGCCGGAGTCTGAGACTCCGGCGACCACCTCACGCCGCTCACTCCACCAGCATCAGTGCATCGAGCGCTACCACGCCTTCGCCCTTGGGGTGCAGGATCACCGGATTGAGATCGATCTCGCGGATCGAGGGTTCGGCGCGCAGCACCTGGCCCACCTTGACGATCAGCGCGGCCAAGGCTGGGACGTCGAGTTCGGGTGAGCCGCGGTAGCCGCTGAGCAGCGCCGCGCTCTTGAGCTTCATAAGCTCGGCCTCGACCGCTGCCTGCGTCAGATCGGCGGTCAACAGGCGAACGTCCTGCAGGATTTCCGCGGTCACGCCGCCAAAGCCCGCCAGCACGACCGGCCCCCATTCGGGATCGTTCTTCGCGCCGACGATCATTTCCATGCCGCGCTTGCCCATCGCTTCGATCAGCACGCCGTCCAGGCGGATCGACGCGGAATAGGCGGCGACATTGGCGTGGATGCGGTCCCATGCCTCGCGTACGGCCTGGCCGTCGGCAAGGTTCAGGATCACGCCACCGGCATCGCTCTTGTGCCCGAGCGCCGCGGCTTGTGCCTTCATCGCCACCGGAAAGCCGACCGCATCGGCGGCCGCGACTGCGGCTTCGGCGCTGTCGGCAAAGCCACCCTTGGGGAAGCTCACGCCGAGCGGCCCGAGCAGTTCCTTCGACTTGTATTCCGGGATCACGCCGTGAACGTCGGAAAGGCCGGGCAGTGGCGTTGGGGCAAGATCGTTGGCGGAAAGGTATTGGGCCGACCAGTGCGTCAGCCGCGCTACGGCGCGCAGGGCGCGTTCGGTTGTCGGAAACCACGGAATGCCAGCCGCCCGCAGCGCGGCGATGCGCTCGGCCGGAACGTCAGCCCCTTCGTCCAGCCCGGCGAAGATGACCGGCTTGGTCAGCGTCTTGCCTTCCACGGCGGCAAGGATCGGCGGGAACTTGATCTTGCAGGTGACCGGTTCGGCCTGGATGATCCCGGCGAAGACCGTGCCGACGCGCTCGTCTTCCAGCAGCGCCTCGACGCAGCGGGTATAGATCGCCGGCTCCGAAAGCCCCTGCGCAGTGATGTCGAGCGGATTCGATACCGGCACGAACGGCGGCAGCGCCTCGCGCAGAAGCGGTGAATCCTCATCGTGCAGATCGGCCAGCGGCAGGTCGAGCTCTTCCGCGAGATCGAGCGTCAGCGCCTTGAACGCGCCGGATTCACCCAGCACCGCCGTCTTGCCCGAAGGCAGCGCCGCACAGCGAACTGCGATCTCGGCAATGTCGCCCAGTTCTTCCAGCGTCTCGGCAAAGATCACCCCGGCGCGGGCCACCATCGCGCGCATCAGCTTGTAGTCGCCTGCCATGGCGCCGGTATGGGTTGCGGCCGATTCACGCGCCGCGCTCGATTTGCCGGGGTGCAGCAGGACCACGGGCTTGCCGGCAGCCTTCGCGCGCCGCGCGGCCGCGAGAAACGCCTGCGGCTTGCGGAACTGCTCGACGATCATGGCGATCACGTGCGTGTCGTCCTGATCGACCAGCCAGTCGACATAGTCCTCGACCCCGCTGGCTGCCTCGTTCCCGGTCGAGACCGAGTAGGACACACCTGCATCACGTGCGAGCAACATCGTGCCCAGCACGGCCGCCATCGCACCCGATTGCGAAACGATGCCAATGGCGCGCTTGCCCGCCGGGGGCACGGCGTTGGTCTCGACAAAGGTCAGCGGAATGCGATCGACGTAGTTGACGAGGCCGAGGCAGTTCGGCCCTTCGACCACCATGCCTGCCTCGTGCGCGATCCGGGCAATCTCGCGCTGTTCGGCAAGGCCCTCTTCGCCGCCTTCGGCAAAGCCTGCCGAGAAGATGACCACGCCGCCGCACTGGCGCGCCGCCAGCCCCTTGACCGCATCAAGCACGCCTGCGCGCGGAATCGCCAGCACGGCCACGTCCACGCCTTCGGGCAGTGCGTCGACGGACGGGTAGCAGCGCTTGCCCATGATCTCGTCGCGCTTGGGGTTCACCGGATAGACCGCACCCAGATATCCGTTGCGATCGAGATTGGTCAGCAGCGTGGCACCAAGTGCGCCCGGCTTGTCAGATGCGCCAACCACGGCGACGGACTTCGGGCGCAGGAAACGGTCAAGCGCAGCGTGAGACAGACTCGATTCAACGGCCATGGCATCCTCCGATTTCGCTATGCGCTATAACAATTATCGGAAGAACGGCAAGTGGGCGTGAAGAGATCAGGCCTGCACGACCCTTTGGTGCAGGGCCCCGAACGGCGCGCGCCCCTCGGCGTCGACCGCTTCCATCCTCACGGTGTCCCCGAAGGCCATGAATGCGGTCTTGGGTTCGCCCTCGTCCAGCACTTCGATCCCGCGCCGCTCGGCGATGCACGACGAGCCGATCTCGCGGAAGTTTTCGTTGGAGACCGTGCCCGATCCGATCACCGTGCCTGCGACAAGATCGCGCGTGCGCGCGGCGTGGGCGACGAGTTCGTGAAAGCCGAAGCCCATCGCGTGCCCATTGGCTGCGCCAAAGCGCTTGCCATTCCAGTCGACCAGCAGATCGAGGCAGACGCGACCATTCTTCCAGGCATCACCCAGTTCGTCGGGCGTCACCGCGAACGGAGCCATCGCACAGGCGGGCTTTGCCCCGACCCACCCGAACCCGGTCTTCATTTCGGGGCCAGCCAGCGTGCGCAGCGACCAGTCGTTGATCTGCACGACCAGGCGGATATGTTTCATCGCTTCTGCCGCAGACGTGCCCATCGGCACGGCATCGACGATCACGCCGAACTCGCCCTCGAAATCGATGCCGAGATCGGTCGACGGAAAGCGCGCTTCGGTCCCAGTGGCCATGAAGGTGTCCGACATGCCCTGGTACATCAGCGGCACGTTGGTCTTGGGCTTGGTGATGCCAAGCACTGCGTCCATCAGGTCGCCATGGCTCTGGAAGGCCGAGCCATCGAGCCACTGCCACGCGCGCGGCAGCGGCGCGAGCAGCGTTGCATCAGCAAGCGTTTCGGGAAACGCGGTGATGGCCTGCAAAGCCGGAGCAAGTGCACCCCACCCCTCGAGCAATTCCTGCAACGTCGCCACAGGCGCATAGCCGAAGGCATCGCCCTGCGGCGAGACGACGATCAGCCGCCCGTCACGAGTGCCATTGTCGATGGTGGCAAGGCGCATGTCATTCTCCCGGTGCTGTCCTGGGCAAACGCCTAGTCGGCCCAAGGCAGCACCGCAAAGGAATGCTATTTATTGCAACCTATTCACAAGATTGATGATGTGGGCGTCAAGCCAGTGGTTGCCAGTCGAAGGCGAGTTCGCCTTCCTTGTGGGCGAAGCGGTTGAGATGATCTGCAACGACCTGTTGCATGCGCGAAAGGTCACCGTCCCCCGTGATCGTGCAGGTCACTTCCAGCGCGGCATCGCTGGCCTTGAGATCAACCGGCCCGAACGGCAGCGCCACACGCCCCGCCTGCGGATCGAACGAAACCTCGAACTTATGGCCCCAGTGCTTGCAGAGCTGCTGCAGGTAACGGCTGGCATTTGCTGTCGGGACGATGGCGCGGCTGGAGGGCATTATGGACTCGCTTTTAAGACTTACTTTGATACCTCTAAGATATATCTTGAAAACACTTCGTCAAGCCCTTTGTCGATTCACGTCGCATCCAAGGTTGACGGGATCGCCAAGTCCGTGGCAAGCGCCGGTCGACCACGAGGCCGGATCCGGCCTGCTGGCCCGGGCGGGTATAGCTTAGTGGTAAAGCTCCAGCCTTCCAAGCTCAGCGAAACCAACGCAAATCAGCCATTCCTTGAGTAAAACTCCCGATTTCTACGCGCAATCTTATCAGTTACTTAGCGCTGCTGTGTAAAATTTCTCAGCCGGATAAACTGCCTTTGCAGACAGAATTTATGCCGCCAAGGTTCGCCAGGTAGCTCCATATCGGGCCGGCTTAGCTCAGTTGGTAGAGCACCTGATTTGTAATCAGGGGGCCACGGGTTCGAATCCTGTAGCCGGCACCAAAAAACATAGCACAATCAATATCTTGATTGGAGCAAGCTGGTTGCAATTGAAGCCGGTTTACAAGATATTGTAAACCAAAGGGTGCAAGAGCGGGCGAATCCGTATTCGAAATCCGGTTCAAACAGCGCTTCCTGTCGCCGTGGCATTTCGTGCCGGGCCGTTTTCAGCCCATCAATCACGGGGGATGTGAGAGCAATTCCGATCAAGCCCGGCACACCTCGCTTGTCATCCGATCGCCGCATGTTATTCGATAGTCATGTTCACAGCACTAGCGCGCCGCGGTCATCTCGCTTCTAAGGCACTCAAGAGAAGACCCGTATTGGCTCTGACCGCGTTGGTCTTCATAGTATTCGCTATCGCTGGGCCGTTAGGCGATATTGATTTCATTAATTCGGTCGCAGAAAGATGGTTCGGGCCTGATTGGCTAACCAAACTAGTCACAAGCCGATTCTTGCCAGTTACTGCTTTAGGCATTGCTGCGCTGCTGTTGTGGCAGATTTCAGTTGACGTTGAAAAGTCCGAAATGAGGGCCGCAGAACAGACACAGCGAGTAATCGACGCTGCTCTAAAGCCGCTCAAAGACGACATTATCAGCTTTCACCGTCTTCGCGATATCGATCGTTGCCTTGTACATCTCGACAAGGCGCTGACTTATGTCAATCAGGCGAGAGTAAACATCGAAAGGTTTGATCAAGAAGAACAAATACATTTTGGTGACACCATGGAAATGCAATGGCGGGATATCTGGCGAACAGCGATGGCGTACTGTGATCGGGCGGTCGAGTCCCTAAAGGTAGATGCAATAAATCGACCCAATATTATCCAAACAAACTGGATTGCTCACTCCTCCAGCGATATGCGATTTCGAGTTGTAAAGACTGCTGAGAATCCGGCTTACATCGCGCAGCAAAAAGAGAATATCCGAGTTCTCGAGCAATTTATTGCAAATACTAAGAGCATTGCGCTAAACTTTCAAAGCGAATTGCTTGACCGCAACAATCATTTAGATCGCTAAATTCTTTTGGCTAGGTGAACACTCCTATCCCTCCCACCGCTTCGCCCCCTCATCATCCCACATCGGCCAGGCCATACCGCTGACGTAGCGGAACCTGTTCCAGCCCTTGCAGTCGAGCGACAGACGGCAGCGACAGCGACGGTTCCAGAGCGAGTAATCCCCGCCTACACGCTCCCGCAACAGCTTCAGATCCACGAAGTCATGCTTGCTGCATAGCGTGCAGCTTACCGTCACGCGGACGCCAGCCTCTATCAGGCTATCGAGCGTCTTCACCCATAGCGGAACCTGTGGCGCGTTCTTTCCCATACCAGAACGGAAGCGGAACAAAGCTGATTCTGCAATCCGGGGCCGACGCGAAAGCTGTGCAACAAAGGCGTTGGCTCTGGGGCTGATGGGAGTAAGCTGGTCATGGCGATTGCGCAGATCGCCCATGATGGACCCAACACCCCGGCCGGTTTATCCCTTCTCCGGCCGGGGTGTTTTTATCTCAACCTTGATTGCTAAGCTGGCTGTGGTGATCTGTTCGCTTGCCGGGCCAGTGTGAGTGATGGGCGGGGTTTAGACCGCCGCAGGTGTCTGGATCAAAGTAGCCGACGCGCTGACGTTCATGTTGGTGTTAGCCGCGAACGTCGGTGTAATCTGCAAAACCCCCGCAGAAGTGACGGCAACTGTCATGCTGGTCGGTCCACCTGTTCCATAGGTTATGTCAGTGCCGATTTGCTGCACGACATTAACGGCGCCCGGGCTGGTTTCGTACACGACAGTCATCCGCCGAATGAGACCACCGCCGTAGTCACTACGGTCCGCCCTCACGACGACATCGTACACGCCTCGCTGCAATTGGTAGCTGAACAAGCGACTGGCAGCGGCATTCGCTACGCCGTTGTAATTCTGCTTGTGGAGGTTTCGGCAGCCGCCAATCAGCCATGGGTCCTGCGCGTTGGTCAGCGTGCCTGTCAGCACCGTCTCTGTGGTGGGAGACTGCATTGAGATATTGATCTGGTCCGACCGCGAAAAGCCACGGATATTCACGCTGCTGGTGAAATATGGTTCGCGGATATTGATGCGTGGGAAGGCTCCCGTATTGGCGTTATCGACAATAAAGGCGATGCGCCCAGCCACCAGCATCGGCCTGTCAATCGTGATGTACGAACCTTGATTGACCTGCATCCACGAATAGATTGTTCCGGCCACTTTAGTGGGCATGCCGCCAGAGCCCGACCAGATCTGCGGCTTGATAAACTCCACGCCGCTAGTGCTGGCGCTGGTTCCGTTGAAACGTACCGAGCAGACCTGATCGTAGGGAACAAACACCCCACCCGCGCCAGTTTCAAACCAGCAATCTACAAACCGCAGCGCGTTGTCATAATTCTTCTGCAGCTGCGCTGGTGTTGACGTGATCCCTAGCCGCGTGGGGTTCGTGTTCGTCGCCTCGAATAGAATGTCAGTCTCATTGAGAACGAAAGTGGCCGAATTCACAACGCCCTGCATTGCAGCGTCGCAAACAAGTCCAATGCGGCAACTATTGAAGTCAAGGCGAGTGTGATTAAACTGCTGTGTTCCGGGCCCCATGTACATGCCAACATCGCAGAAGCGAATTTCCACGTCGCTGAACATGTCGAAGTCAGAGCCGTGCGTTTGACACACACCGTACTGGAAACCCTGAATCCGGACACGAGAAAGGCGCAGGCCACCACCACCATTGTCCTGGATCGCAATGCCAGTACGGCCAGGGAAGGACACAATAAAAGTGCTGGTTGCGTCCGGCGTTACCGTCCACGCGGTAGCCACCGTGAACTGAGAAGCCGTATTGGAGCTTATGACGCGCAGTTG
>JBEQBX010000111.1:0-9274 GCA_041639595.1 Porphyrobacter sp. | reverse complement strand
AGCGTAAGCAGGGTAGATCACTTCCCGTAGACAATGAGATTTTAGCAGCACTAGCTGCCCACACTCAGGGGCAGCAGGGCCGCGTGTTTCGCAATGCGCGAGGTGATGCTTTCACCGCTAACGGCATAAGCGAAGCAATGCGCCGCATCTACAGATTGGCAGGTGTTCAGGGTAGCTGCTACTCGGGTCGTAGAACGATGGCGACAAAGTTGGTTGATAGCCGGGTAAACATTTTGGTTGTTCAAAAGGTGCTAGGTCACAGCAGTCCGGCGACGACAATGTCCTACGTAGGTGTCACCGATAGCATGATGCGCTCAGCACTCTTCGCCTAAAGTCATTTAGGTGTTGTCCTTTCTATCAAATGGCTTTTTATGTCCTCAACAGCAGCACGAAGCTGCCAAGCAGGAGACCTAAAGCGATGGATTGGAAAAAAGCAGTGACGCCCGCTCGTGAGGTTCAGGACTTCGCGAAAAGTGCAGGCAGTCAGGCAAAGTCGGCAAGTCAGGTCGTTGCCGATGCCATCGACAAGCAGATTGAGCTTTTCAAAAAGCCCAAAGACGAGGGCCGCCGCTGGTTTGAAATCAAGGGCGACAAAGTTGGCTTCAGCATCCGCTACGCAAACAGCCCCCTTAAGCTCGTTGAAGAAGAGCGGGTCGTCGTAGTCAGCAAGGCGCAATTCGTTGAGGTTCTGGAAGCCATCAAGGTTGATGTGTTGATGGGTGCGTTCAAGGATCAACTGGACGCAGCAGAAGCAAATGTTCGCAAGCGCAGCGCCAAGATGGCAGAATCCCGCAAGCGCAAGAAGGCATAAGCCCTCACTAAGCGTGAAAAGGCCCCGGTCTTCTAGGCCGGGGTTTTTTGTGTCTGCGTAATTTGCTCACAAGAAAAGCCGGGCTGTTTCCAACCCGGCTTCCCAACCCTTGCTATGCCCTAATCGCCCCTGCGGACCGCGCTTGTGAGGCGTATTCGCTCAGCGTGTGCTTGGGCGTCCAATACAAGTCTTGTTCTATGTGAAGCCCTCCGGGCAGCTTTACGGCAAACACTTCCTCAAGGGAAATGTAACCCAACTCGGGAAAGCCCAAATCCGACAATCCAAACGCTAAGCCATCTTCATCACATTCGGTTAGCAGCCACGTTCCGGCACCGATGGGATTGAACAACTTCACTACGGGAGTGAAATCTCGTTCCTGTCTGGTTCCCTTGAGTGGAAGCTGCTCCTTTGCGTTAGCAAGAAGCTGCTGGAAGTCTTCGGGGCGGATAAAGCGAGTAAAATCCATTGGGCACTCCTTTCAATGTGCCCAAGGAAACAATGCGTCTTTCTACCAGCGCGTCATCCAAATTATGACTGGAGTTCAGACTGCTATGCGGATTTCTCGGCTAACTTTTTCAGCCTGCGTCTCACAGGTGCGACCATCTGCTCTTGTCCGGTTCCCGCTACGATCCGGCTGACGTCTTTGTCACTGGTAAGGTCGATTCTCGGTTTGATCTGCTTGCCCTCATTGTTGAACATGTAAGCGATACTGCCCCCGACGAGAGCCATCGTTATGCTGCGATTGGGCTGAACTGACTTGCTAGAGGGAAGGGGCAGTTCAACTTGGCAGGAAACGACACTGACAATCTCTTTGAGGGCATCACGCACTTTGCGACGGGCTTGCTCTCGTTCGTCCTTGTCCTCGCTGTAAATGGCTTCTCGGACCTCTGCTACGCGGGCAAGGTGTTCGTCGGGGCTGACTGAACCCTTCGCGCGATTGAGTTCCTGCTCGCATTTTTCAAACTCAGCCTTCTTGGCGTTGAGTTCCGGCCGCATTTGGTTGAGCATTTCTTCGGCTTCGGTTGCGTCTGGATTTCTCATGACGAAGCCGAGCAGACGTTGCTGCTCTGCCTGCATGTTCTCAACCTGCTTTTTGAGTTCGGCGACTTTAGCGATGAGCGGCGCAAGGTCATTGCGAACAACAAAGAATCGGTCTTCAAGCGCAATGCTCAGGATCTCGTTCAGCGCGGCACGTTCAAACACATCGTAGCGGTAAACGGTTCGGTTTGAGCATCCGGCACCATTGTTGACCCGAACGCACTTCAGATACTCATACTGCTTTTTGTGTCGGTTGCGCTGAACAATCCGAATCATGGTGTCACCGCAGTGGCCGCATTTGACTTTGCCGGTGAACAGGTTGCGGGCTTCGCTAACATTTGGCGATGTGGTGCCCTGTCTGTGGAGCATGGACGCTCTCGCAGCGGCGACGAGTTCAGCGGGGACAACCCTGTGGTAATAATTGTGGATAATCTCGCCGGTTGGTTGGCGGTCTGGTCCGGTGCGAACGTGATACTCGCCTTCTGCGGCAGGGTTCTTCAGGATATCTCTGATGTAGCCGGGCTTCCAAGATGGAACGCTTTTGTGCGCGGCAGTCCAAGGTTCGACTGAGGCATTGAGCTTCTTTGCTATGCTGGCAAAGCCCAATCCATCTGCGGCCCACTGGTAAATCTGCCTTACAATTTCGGCTCGATCTTCGATGACCTCGAATTTGCCGTCTTTGGTTCCGGCTAGCCAAGCTGGACCGTGGCTGTTGTAAACAACGCCCTTGCGAGCCTTGTCCATAAATCGGGCTATCGCGTCTTTCTGGAAAACACTTTTGCGCTCGCTCTCTTTGGTGCTGCGCTGCGCTTCCAAAAGGTATTGTAGCAGGTCGATAATGTTTTCGCCGCTAAGGCTGGTGTCATCGAAGACTTTGTTGAGGTTCGCGACCGCAACTTTGATGCCTGCGTCTGTGACCTCTTCGATCCAACGGCGGGCTTTCTTAACGTCTTGTCGGCTTAGGCGGTCAAAGTTCTCGATGACGAGAACAGAACCTGAAGGGACTTGGCCATCATCAATTTGCTGCTTGAAGCGACCGAGTTCGCCGACGCGAAGGTGATCTCCTTTCCAAGCAGAGCGTCCCTTGTCGATTAGCGGAGGCTCGACAACTTCCCAGCCGTTTTCCTCGCACATTCGGCGCGTTGCGCCCAACTGTCGCTCGATCGTTGCGTCTTTGTCTTGGCGGGCGCTTGAGAAGCGGGCGTAAAGGAATGCGGGCGTAGTCATAGCCGCACATTGCTGCCGACCTAGGGTTAGCACAACCGTTTTTACGTGCAGATGTACAACGCAGCTAACCTGCCAGCCAACCATAAAGAGCTACAATGCCCTGACACAGGATCAGGGTGATGAGCAGTATGAACTCCAATTTCACGAGCTTCATACAACCTCGGCAGAGCGGCTGGTTTCGGGTCAGCGCTTCGGACCCACGAATGACAGCAGATGGGTGGTTAGCTGTCATCCGAATTGTCGCGACCGCTGATAGACCTCACGAACAAAAATGTCGTCGTAACGGCAATCAAAGTCGGGACGAGGAAGGGCACTCGCCGCCACCATTCATCTTCAGTTCCCGGAGCCGGATCGCCCAAAATGCGCCCTAAATCGAGGAAAACGAATGCAAGCAGCCCGACGATCGCAGCGGTTAAGCACCCGTTTCGGTCTTCTGGTCCAAGACCCTTGTAGCCGTTGCTCATACCAAAAGAATAGCTCGTTGAATGACTTCTGCAACTGGTGGTTAGTGGAAGTCACGTTCCGTGAATGCTGAGCGTAACAAAAACCACCCCAGCGGACCATAAGACAAGAAATAAGACCCACGGTATCCGCTTGGCCAGATGCAGCAGCACGTTTTCATTTCGCTCTTTGCTTGAATAAGGTGCTAACCCAACTACGATTGGAATGCCGAGTGACCAAGCCAGATTCCAGTGACTGGGCGCGAACGGGAGTGCAATTGCCACCAGCGTTGCAGCGCAAACAAACACCGCACTCATCAATATCTGAAATGGCTTGCTAGCGCTGTTCATCGCACGAATCTACGACGTGTTGGCAGTGTCCACAACTGGGCGGAAGCTGCTAATCAAATTGGTATCTTGTAGCGCCGTAACACAGGCCCGGCTGCCCCCATGTCCCGCCCATATCTAGGCAGGTATCTACCGCCGCTTCACCCCGGAGCCACCAACCACCGAGCAGCCCCACTGCCAAGATGGCCGCTGCAATGACCGACTGCTTCCACATATAGCTAGTTAGCTCATTCAAATGACTGTCTGCAAATGGTCGTGTCCTGACCGGCAGCTTTTGATGTGAAATGTCCAATAGCTGCCACCGACGCAACGCTTTCGAGTTGCCCCGTTGGGGTTAGCACAACCGTTTTTACGTGTTGAGATAGAGAACGCGCACGCGCTCGATAGTCAGATGGGCCATGTCGATGTGCAGGTAATCGAGCAGGGCTTGCCAGTTGGACAGGACCGGCTGTTCGCGTACCACGGTTCTGGCAAGCCGGCGCGCGGCCAGGGCGACGATGCGCAAGGCCGCCGCGCTGGTTTCCCCCATGTTGGGATGCAGGGCCAGTGCCTGGGGATCGGCGTTGAGCACGCCGGCAAGGCTGCCGAAGCGCTGGATAAGCGAGCGCGCGATCGGTTTCGTATCGATCCGCGGACGGGCTACCATCAGCAAGTATTCGATCACCTCGTGATCGGCCAGCGCATCCTCTCCGCCTTGCATCAGCCGCTTGCGCAAGCGGGCGCGGTGGCCGCTGGAATCGCCCCCGTCGAATGACTTGCGATCCTTGCCGGGCGCATGCTGTTCAGGAAAGAGTCGGTCTTGTTCCGGCATTTATCCCGCGCTGGCACCGTTTGAACGCTTGCTCGTTCTACGTGGTGCATTGCCCAAGCCATGGGTATGCGCAAGAAGGGGGCAGATGGCAGATAGTTTCGAATTGGCGGAAAGCGACCCGCCGCCAGAGCCGGTCCGCGTCCGGCGGTGGCGTCGGCGCGTGGGCATTTCCGCGCTCGCCGTCGCCACTGTAGGGCTTGGTGGCGTCTGGCTGGCGCGCGACGCCATCGCCGACCGAATCATTGTCGGGCAGCTAAAAAGCTATGGCCTGCCCGCAACTTACCAGATCGAGAGTATCGGGCCTGGAACCGAAGTCCTGCGCAACGTCGTTGTCGGCGACCCGCGAAATCCCGACCTTACGATCGAGCGGGTCGAAGTCGGTATCCGCTATGGACTTGGTGTGCCCTACGTCGGCACGGTGCGCTTGATCGCGCCCCGGATCTACGGGCAATTGCAGGACGGTCGGCTGAGCTTTGGCAGTCTCGACAAGGTGCTGTACGCGCCCAGGGCCGACGACAAGCCTTTCTCGATTCCACGGTTGGACCTGCGCGTCGAAGACGGGCGCGGGTTGCTGTTGACGCCAGCAGGAAAGGTTGGCCTCGCCATCGAGGGCCGCGGCAGGCTGGATGACGGCTTTGTCGGCACGCTCGCGGCGGTCGCGCCACGCCTTTCTGGCAATGGCTGCAATGCAGACGATGCGAGTGTTTTCGGGCAGGTGTCTATTCGCGCCCAGCGTCCTGCATTCAAAGGACCACTGAAGCTTGCTCGGCTTTCGTGCAGCGGTACCGCAAGCAGTGGTGCCGTCGTGGCGGACATCGATGCCAGGGCTGACAAGGGGCTTATCGGCCTTGCCGGCAATGCCGTCGTGCGTGTCAACAAGCTGGCGCTGCCCGGCGCTACCGCCGAGACGCTGGCGCTCGATACGCGACTGGCGTTCCGCGATGGCGCCTTGACGGGCCGTGTCGATGCCAATGCCGGGGGTGTCAGCAGCGGCGGGGTACGGTTCGGTCTGCTCGGGCTTGAAGGGTCGGTCCGGACGCGCGACTCGTTTCAGAAGGCAGAGTTCCGCGGCACGATCGATGGACAGGGTTTGCGTCAGGGCAGTGCGCTCGACGGAGCGCTGGCTTCGGCGTCCCGGAGTTCGGCCGACACGCTGCTCGGCCCAATGCTCGAACAATTGCGTGCAAGCTTGCGTCGCGAGGAACGAGGGAGCCGCATTTCGGGCGAGATCGCCCTGCGCCGGAATGGCGATGGCTTTTCGGCGGTTGTCCCGCAGGCAAGGTTGAGCGGGGGCAGCGGGCAGGCGCTGCTCACGCTGTCGCGGTTCCAGATCGCCAGTGGGACCAAGAACGGGCCGCCCTTGCTCGCAGGCAACTTCGTGACTGGCGGGGCAGGGATCCCGCGGATCGTCGGTCGCATGGAGCGCGGCCGGGCCGGTCAGGCGCTGTTCCGCCTGACCATGGCACCGTGGCGCGCAGCAGGGGGCGTGCTGGCCATACCGGAGATGATGATTGCGCAGGTCGGCGACGGATCGCTCGGCTTTTCCGGCCTGGCGCAGGTTTCCGGTGCGATTCCGGGCGGTTCGGTGCGCAACCTCGTCCTGCCCGTCAACGGGGCCTACGGCGCAAGCGGAGAACTTGCGCTGTGGAAGCGCTGCGTCACCGCGCGGTTCGAACGGCTCGAACTCGGGCAGATGGCGGTCGATGGCAACGCGCTGCAGTTGTGCCCCCCGGGCGGCAGCGCAATCGTTCGCAATGGCGATGGAGGGCTCAGGATCGCGGCAGGGACGCCCGCGCTCGACCTCACCGGTTCGCTGGGCGAGACGCAAGTGGCGGTGCGGACGGGGCCGGTCGGCTTCTCGTGGCCGGGCGTGCTCAAGGCATCTGCGGTGGAAGTCGATCTTGGCCCGACAGCAACCGCGACCCACCTGAGACTCGCCGATCTGGATGCCAGACTTGGGCCTGACCTTACCGGGACCTATGCCGGAGTTGAGGCGCGGCTGGCAGCGGTTCCGCTCGACGTGAGCAACGCGGCCGGCCAGTGGCGCTATGCCGATGGCGTGCTGGCGCTGTCCGGGGTCAGCTTCGACCTGACTGACCGGCTTGACCCGGCGCGCTTCGAGAAGCTCAACGCCAGTGGGGCAACCCTTGCGCTGGCCGACAATCGCATCACCGCCAATGCCCTGCTGCGCGAGGCGAAGACATCACGCGAAGTAGGTTCGGTGGCGATCCGTCACGATCTTGCTACCGCCAGCGGACGTGCGAACCTGACCGTCGACAATCTGGTTTTCGACAAGGCTTTCCAGCCTGCGCAGTTGACCCGGCTGGCGCTGGGCGTCGTCGCCAACGTCAATGGCAAGGTGACGGGCACTGGCGTGATCGACTGGAACGCGCGAGGCGTGACGAGCAAGGGCAAGTTCGGCAGCGAAGGGCTTGATCTTGCCGCGGCTTTTGGTCCGGTGAAGGGCCTGAAGGGGACGCTTGAGTTCACCGATCTGCTCGGCATGGTCACCGCGCCGCACCAGAAGCTCACCGTGGCTTCGATCAATCCCGGCATCGAAGTGAGCGAAGGGGTGGTCGACATCAGCCTTCTGCCCGATCAGGTCTTGCGCCTGCACGAAGGACGCTGGCCGTTCCTGGGCGGTACACTGGTACTGGAACCGACGGACCTGCGCCTGGGCGTTGCCGAGGCGCGGCGCTACACCCTGACCGTCATCGGCATCGAAGCGGCCAAGTTCATCGAGAAGATGGAGTTGGGAAATCTTGCGGCGACAGGCACTTTCGATGGCCAGTTCCCGCTCATCTTCGATGCCAACGGCGGGCGGATCGAGGAAGGGAAGCTCGTTTCCCGCGCGCCCGGCGGCAATGTGTCCTACATCGGCGCGCTGACCTACGAGAACATGGGCGCGATGGCCAACTTCGCGTTCGACGCCCTCAAATCGCTCGATTACTCGACGATGACCATCGCCATGCGCGGTGACCTGGAAGGCGATATCGTCACCAACGTGAAGTTCGACGGGGTCAAGCAGGGCGCCGGGACGAAGAGGAACTTCATCACCAAACAGGTTGCCAAGCTGCCGATCCAGTTCAACGTCAACATCCGCGCGCCGTTCTATCAGCTCATCACATCGTTCAAGGCGATGTATGATCCCGCCTTCGTCAAGGACCCGCGCACGCTGGGTCTGGTCGATGCGCAAGGGCGTCCGCTCTACCGTTCGGCCAATGGCGTTCGGCCCGATGGCGCTCCGGTGATCGTATTGCCGGGAACCCCAAGTAACATTCAGCCTGCAGAAAGCGGAAAAATGCCATGAGGAGCCCGGAATTGACCCGATCCGCGAAGCCTGCGACCAAGAGCGTCATGGGGATATACGGATTACAGTTCAGGCTGCGCCACCTGCTGGCGCTGCCGTTGATGGGGGCCCTCTCACTGGGCGGCTGCATTTCGGTGAAGGCGCCGGACAAGCCGATCGTGATCGAGCTCAACATCAACATCAAGCAGGAGGTCGTGTACCGGCTCGCGCAGGATGCGAACAACACGATTGAAAGCAACCCGGACATCTTCTGATGTGCCGAGGCGTTCCAAGGACGAAGACGATGACCAAGGTTTCGATGCGCAAGACCCTCGCAACGCTCGCTGCAACCGGGCTCGTGCTTGGCACGGTCGCGTTGCCCGCTTTCGCACAGAGCCGCGATCCGGCCTATGCTGCGGCACGCGCTGCGGGTCAGGTCGGCGAGAAGATGGACGGCTATCTTGGTTACGTCACGCCGCCTGCTCCGGCGCTGCGTGCGGTGGTCGAGGATATCAACATCAAGCGCAAGGCGGTTTATGCCGAAAAGGCCCAGGCCAACAAGGCAACGGTCGAGGAATATGCGCTCACGTCGGGATGTCTGCTGATCGCGCAGACCAAGCCGGGCGAGAAGTATCAGGCGCCTGACGGCTCATGGCAGACCCGTGGTGCAGGCGCTCCGTTGCGTGATTCGCGCTGCCCGTAACGGAAATCCGCGCATACGAATCGCTGCCCGGTTTCAGCCGGTTTGACGCCCTTCCTCGCAGTTGCGGGGGAGGGCGTTCGCATTTGCGATGATACCTTGGGTCAGACAGGGGATCAGACACGGTTCGTGACGGTTGACTCAAGAATACCCCCCGCCTAAGGGGGCGGCGCTCTCGGCGGTCATCCGTCGTTTGTGCTGCACTTTCGGTCGGGCGACTGATCAGGGGAACGGGCATGAATGACGAACCATCCGGGACGGAGCCAATCGGCGAGGATGCGCGGATCGACGCGCTCGACAAGCGGCTGAAAGCCCTTCGAGAGCGTGAAGAGGAGCGCAACCGGCCAAAGGCGGGCGGGGAAACCGATGCGAATTACCGCATGGGCAACCGCGTGCTGGCGGAACTGATCGGCGGCCTTGTTGGCGGCGCGTTCATCGGCTGGGTCATTGACCAGTTTGCCGGGACGAGCCCTTGGGGCCTGATGGTGATGCTGTTCATGGGGGTCGTCGTGGCATTCCGGAACATCATCCGAATTTCGAGCCGGCGCCCCGAATAGGGCGCTGTTGTTGTATTCGAGTGATACGGGGTTAAGCGCGTGGCCGAAGGCAA
>JBEQBX010000110.1:0-9532 GCA_041639595.1 Porphyrobacter sp. | reverse complement strand
GATCTCGATCACCGAGACCAACCAGATGATCGATGCGCAGAAGACCAAGCTCGAACGCATCGCCGGGATCCAGAGCCGGTTCTCCGGCATCGCCTCGGCAGCGGGCAAGGCCGGTGCAGCAGCGTCGGTTGCCGTGACGGCACCCCTCGTCGCCTTCGGCCGCAGCGCGTTCATCGCGGCGATGGATGCTGAGGAACTGCGCAGCGCGTTCAACGTGACCTTCGGCAAGAACGGGGCGATGATGGAGGCGTGGGCGGCCAGGACCGGGGCTGCCGTGGGCCGCACCAATGTTGAACTGATGCAGGCGGCCAACACCTTCGGGATTTTCTTCAACCAGGCTGACCCGGCAAAGTCTGCAGGCATGAGCCAGCAGTTCGCCATGCTCGCGCAGGACCTTTCCAGCTTCTACAACGTCGATCCGGGAACCGCGCTGGAAAAGCTGCGCTCTGGCCTGACCGGCGAGAGCGAGCCTCTGCGCGATTTCGGCGTGTTCATGACCGAGGCTGCGGTAAAGGCGCAGGCGCTCAAGATGGGTCTTAAGCCGGTCAACGGCGAACTGACCGAGCAGCAGAAGATCATGGCCCGCGCCGGGCTCATCATGGCGCAGACCACGGCAGCGCAGGGTGACCTTGCCCGCACATCCGGCAGCACGGCCAACCAGCTGCGCGCATCCGAGGCGGCATGGCAGAACATGTCGCTGATCGTCGGCCAGCAGCTCATTCCCGCGCTCACGCCCTTGATCCAGACCTTCACCGGCCTGATCCAGTCGTTCTCCTCGCTCTCACCCGAAACCCGCAAATGGATCGTCATCGTCGGCGGCGCCGCTGCCGTGCTCGGCCCGGTGCTGGTCGGGGTTGCGGCAATCGCCAGCGCGATTGCCACGCTCGGCCCCATCATCGTCACGGTGGGCGGCTTCTTCACCGCCGCCCTACCCATCATCGGTGGGGCCATGGCGGCAATCGTCGGCACGATAACCTTGCCGGTTGCGCTGATCGGCGCTGCCATCGCCGGGCTCGGATACCTGGTCTATGCCAATTGGGACCGGATCAAGGGGGCCTTCAACGCCGGGGTTGCCGCAGTGAAAGGCGTGGTCGGCGCGCTGCCCGGGTGGATGACCAACATCGGCCGGATGATGATGGAAGGCCTGCTCATGGCGATCAACCCCATGGCGCTGGCAGTGAAGCTGATCTCGATGGCCAAGACCGGCGTGCAGGCCTTCAAGAACTACCTCGGCATCAAGAGCCCTTCGCGCCTGATGATGGAAATGGGCGGGCACGTTGCCTCCGGCCTCGGCATCGGCCTCGATCAGGGGCGCGGGCAACCTGTGCGCGCGATGGGGCGCATGGCGGGCGCGGTGGCAGGTGCTGGCGCCATGGCGCTCGCGCCCGCCGCTGGCGCCGCTCCTGCCGCCGCTGCGGCGCAGATGAGCAAGGTGGAGATCCACGTTCACCAGCAGCCGGGTGAAGACGCCCAGGCGCTGGCAGAGAGGGTCGCCCGCCTTGTCGAGCAGGCCCAGCGCGGCAAAAGCCTGCGCAGCTTCGAGGATAGATTCTGATGCTACAGCAGCTCGCGGCCCTTGGCATGTTCGCATTCACCACGGACAGCACCCTGTTCGACAAGCTTACCCGAAGCCGGGACTGGCGGCATGAGCGCACCGAGCGCTTCGGCGCGATCGCCGCCAGCCAGTTCGTCGGCCCCGGCACCGACAAGATCACTCTCACCGGTCGCCTCGTGCCCGAGGTGCTGGGCCGCTACGGTGCGCTCGAAACGCTGGTGGAGATGGCCGATACCGGCGATGCCTATCCGTTCATGGACGGGCGCGGGCAAATCCTCGGCCACTTCACCATCGATCGCGTCGACGAAGGGCACGACAACCTGACCGAGGACGGCCGCGCGCGGGTGAAGGACTTCACGATCGAGCTGACCCGGGTCGCCTGATGGCCAGTCTTCCTCCTGCCTCTTCGGCTTACGTCCAGCCCAAGGCGGCGTGGCGCGTGCTCCTCTCCACCGGGGAGGATTTGACGGCGAAGTTTGCCCCGCTCCTGGTCTCGCTGCGCCTTTCGGAGAAGGACGGCGAAGAGGCCGACCAGCTCGAGATCGTGCTCGATGATTCCAAGGGCAATGTCGTCATCCCGCCTGAAGGCGCAACGCTGCAGGTGTGGCTGGGGTGGGAGCGCGGCACCGAAGTGACTACCGGTCTCGTCTACAAGGGCAGCTTCAAGGTGGACGAAGCGGGATACAGCAGCCCGCCCGATCGCATTACCCTCATCGCGCGCAGCGCCGATCTGGCCGAAAGCTTCCGCACGCGCCGCAACCGCACCTGGAGCGATGGCACGATTGGCGATATCGTCGGCGTGATCGCGCAAGAGCATGGCCTTGAACCGCGCTGCCACGAAAGCCTTGCCGCTCGCGCGATCAAGGTGGCCGAGCAGGCAAGCCGCAGCGACATGCAGTTCCTGCGCGATCTGGCGCGGCGCCACGATGCCAGCGCCGTGGTCAAGGCCGGCTGCCTGATCTTCGCGCCCAAGGGTGCCCGCACCACTGCCACCGGCAATGCCATTCCCGAGGCGGTCCTGCTGAAGGAACGCTGCAGTTCGATCGACTGGAAACGCGCCGCCCGTGAAAAGGCGCAGGATGGGGCCGAGGCCCAGTGGCACGATCCCGCCGAAGCCAAGCGCAAGACGGTCAGCACCGGCGGCACCAACCGCAAGCGCCTCAAGCGCACCTATGCCAGTGAGGCCGACGCCCAAGCCGCTGCCGAGGCAGAGACCAAGCGCTTAAAACGCGCGGCCGCTACGCTCTCTGCCAGCCTCGCATGGGGCAATCCCCTGCTCTCGCCCGGTGTTCGGATAAGGGCGGCCGGCTTCAAGTTTGAGATCGTCACTACTCGCTGGCTGATCGCAACTGCCGAACATTCGATGGATGCAAGCGGACTCAAGACACAGATCGAGATGGAAGTCGCAGTTTGATTAATCGATGAAAAAATAGAAAATTTGCTTCGTTAAGACCGCACAGCTCCACCAGTTCACTGCGACAGCGATGACCCCTCGGCGCCATGCTTTCCCTTTCACGCAGGTGCCCACATATAGACAGCAGAATATCCACTGCAGACCGAAAACTGCTAAAGCTCTAAGTATCTCTAACAGGCCGAATGGCGAGATCGGCAACCCTTCACAATATTGTAATTTGCCCCAGGCTTTTTGAATGGTAGTTAATTAGATAGGAATTGGATTTCCGTTCGTCGGCAGTGTTAGATACGGGGGGATTACCGTGCCTGAAATGCTAATCGTTAGGCGTTGGATGATCGTCACGTGGGCCGCACTTTTGCTGGGCTGTCTCTGCCTTGTGTTCGGAACAGCTTTTAACGGGGCTTTCTGGCGCAGTTGGACCGGCACGTGGGAGGAGGCTCCCGCTCTTTACCGCTTTCTTCTCCAAACTGATTTGGGAAGAGAGGACGCTGTGTCGGCATGGTATTCGTCTATGCTATTGCTTCTGATGTCGATTGTGGGTCTATTGTGTTGGGTCGCGGATAGAGAACCCGACTACCAACGAACAAGATTTGGATGGATCATCCTCTCAGCTATTTTTATGGCGTTGTCATTAACCGAACTTGGCTCAATACACGAAAGAGTACCGTCTCTGTCTGGCAACCTAGGGTTGTTAGCTTGGCTTGCGCCATTCTTCATCATGGTTCCCGGGTACATGCTTTTTTTCGCCTGGGTCCAATCCAAAAGGAACAGGGCTGCAGTTGCGTGGCTGACTGCCGGTGTTTTGATGCTCTCTACAGTTCCGGCCCAAGAGTATTTCGAAATTCACGCTTTCCAAAATCAGCCGGGGTGGCAAAGGCCAATGGCTTACCTTCTGCTTGAAGAGGGCACGGAACTGTTTGGCATGCTCTGCTGGATAGCAGCATTAGCCACTTTTCTTTGGGGGTTGGCAGTTCCGACCGCGGAAGGTCGGGCAAAAAGATCCATCGCATTGCCTGCCAAGCCAAAAGCACTTGTTGCTGTCGTACTGGCGCTCACGTTGGTTGCCACAGCGTCAATGCTTGCTGCCATCCGTTTTCTCACACCAAGCGATATCTTCGGAACTACTCAGAACTGGTTTCCGAGTGCAGCTATGTTTAGTGCTATGGCCCTTTGCTCATACACTGCGTCAACCCAACCAGACCAAGCTGTAAGGTGCGCAGCGTGGCTCGCCGCTTTGACGTCGCTGGCAGTCTCTGGATACATTGGCAGCAACCTCCATGGACTTCATATTTACCCACAGCTCAGGTTCACCCTGTTGGGCCTCGTTATCGCAACGACATTCGCGACCCTTATGGTCTCCAAAGGCGGCCAGAAGATCCTGGCTTTCGCAACGGGGGCGCTGTTCGGAACCGTATTGCACTTGCAAGGCGATGCTGCGGCATTTGCCGCTCTTGGAGCTTCTGCTGTTCTGGTGATCTGCGCCTTTAAAGTTTTTGTCATCGGCAATCGAGGGACTGCGGCACCGTCGCCATGATAGGACGCTGAGGCGTTTCAAGCAGTAAGCAAAGTGGTCCTGTGCGAACGTCTGTGGGCTTGTTCCTTAGCGTAACAGCGCTTGATCTTCCTGCGGCATCAATCCTCCCAATCCGGGTCGGGGTAAAAGTCCGTTTCCGGGTCCGCGCCTTCTGCTCGCAACGGCGCGCGTACGAACGGGGAAGGATTAAGGTCCACGATCGGTAATTCGCCGTCAAATGCCACCCGTATCCAGGCGCCGTGCTGCGCCTCCCGTTGGAAGACTGCCTGTATCTCCCGTCCCTGCCGGATCACTGCGCCAATGCGACCGCAGCGCTCTGCTGTGAGATAGCCGATCTGCACGCCGCGCTGGGAAAACACGGCTACCGCGTTCTCGTCCGATATGTTCTTCGGCTCCGGCCGCAGCTCGACAGACTCACCGGGCTTGCACACCGCAATTTCAAACTGGCGATTGCTCTTGTTCTTGTTCGGATACTGCACGCCGACCACAGCAAGAGACATTGCAGGCACGGCCATTACTGGGGGCTCATATAGCTGGCGATCTCCTCGGCCAGCCTTTCCATCTCAATGGCAGGT
This sequence comes from Porphyrobacter sp., assembly GCA_041639595.1. Taxonomy (GTDB): domain Bacteria; phylum Pseudomonadota; class Alphaproteobacteria; order Sphingomonadales; family Sphingomonadaceae; genus Erythrobacter. The sequence goes on along the minus strand of JBEQBX010000110.1, from coordinate 4,454 downwards.
TCGATTTCCTTACGCTGTCTGAGATCCTGGGCGCACCAAAGGACATCCTCAAGCAGGTCCCGCATGGCGTCGAACACATTGTCATAGCCAGCGCGAGCGAGGTGTTGGCCTACATCCTCGTCCTTCCCCGCGGCAATGGTCAGCCAGAACATGTCCAGCTTCGCCGTTATGCCGTGGTCCGGCTGCTCGTTTTGCATCGATCTTCCCGTTGCCAAGGCTGGTAACCCTTTGCCTGTGATCAAATCTTGCGCGCCACGCCAACCACGCGGCCGACAAGGTTCAACTCGCCATCGTAGGCAACATCGTCTGGCACGCTTGGATTGTCAGACAGGATCTTCACGCCGCCGTCAGGCATCGGTCGAAGCCGCTTGATCATGCCGAGGCCAGCATAGGTGCATGCCCATATCTGGTCGCCCATGGTGATGCGATTTGCCGAGGTGTCGATGATAACCACGTCGTTTGAATGGATAGTCGGCATCATTGAATCGCCGGCACCTTCGGCGAAATAGATCATCGAAGGCGGTGCCTTGGTGAAGGCGCGGATGAATGCTTCGGGAAAGAAGCGCATTTCCTCTTCAACAGGATTGTCGAGGTAAGTTGCCCCCATACCGAACGCGAGATCCAAGTGGCGGATCGGGACCAGTCCCCGTTCGGTAGCCATGTCCTCAAACGTCGGCCGAGCAACAGCAATGGCGCCGTCAGTCTTACCTCTCCCGGCCCCTACCTCGTCGCTGTCGCCGCTAAGGTACTCAGGTGTGCAGCCAAGAAATTGTGCGATCTTGTAAAGGTGGACGCTATTCCTCGCGCCGCCACTCACCAGCTTGTTGATAGCTTGCGGTGACACACCAATCGCGCGGGCAAGCGCAGATTGGGAGAGACCACGCTGGTCAATCAGGTTCTTGATGCGGTCTCCCAGAATCATAGCCGCACCCTTGCAACTATGGTTGCAGAGACAAAGCCAAATCTGGTTGTTGACATCCGCAACCGCGGTTGGCACACCTTCATCCATGGTTGAAGATTTGACTCCATTTGAAGCCCTGACCCTCGCGGTAGACCGTGCCGGATCACAGTCTGCGCTCGCGCGTTTGGTCGGCTGCTCGAACACCGCTGTCTGGAAATGGGTCCAGAGTTCCAAGCGGATGCCCGCCGAGTTCGTCCTCCGCGCCGAACAGGCCACCGGTGTTTCTCGTCATGTCCTTCGCCCCGATATCTACCCCGTCGAAGTGCCCCACGCTCCGCCCGCATTTCATGGCGTAGACCGTGGCCAGACCCACGTCTCTTTCCAAAACGGCGCCGTTTTGCACCTCAACAATGACATGGGAGCGATCGTATGAGCGGGCTCATGACCGAGTGGGCCGCTCACCTGCAGTGGATGCGCGAATGTGGCCAGCCCGACGCCTTTGAACGACTTCAAGAGAACCTGCGCCGCGCTGAAGTGGAAGAACCGGAATATCACAGGCAGGCAGCTGCCCGCAAACAGGCTGAGTTCGATGCGGCAGTCGACGCCCGCGTTGATGCCCGACTGCGCGAGCTTGGGTTGCTGGACGCTAATCAGGCTGAGGGTGTGACCCGATGATGCTACGCAGCTTGTCCCTTTCGGCCTGGTATCGCTCGGTCACGCCCGGTGTGAGCTTCCCGGTCGTTAGTGCCCGCGCAATGCCTTCCAACATTTCGTTGGCTTCGGTGGGACCCATCAACCGGTATTCCATCATCGCAGTTGTAAATCGCATTGCGAATTCGGTCAGCGCGCGGCCAATGTTTTCGTTTGTTACTGGCGTTTCAGAATCGGTCATCCCGGTAGTTTACACCGCTGCAACACCAAACGTCTCTTGCCAAAACATCGACTTTCGGCAACGCACCATCGGAGCCGCCGCATGACCAAGCGCCGCGAGCCCCTCACGTATGAGCGGACACTTGCCACCGTTGCCTTGCGCATCGGATGGGATACCTGCGCCGGGATCTGTGGCGTCGGTCGTCGCGCGATCAGCAACTGGTCAGAGCCCGACACGCAGGCTGGCATCCGCATGATCGACGCCGAACGGCTCGATCGCGCCTTCATCGATGCAGGCGGCGATCATGCTCCATTTCAGCAACTCCTGACCTTGCGCCTGGAGCTCGCCGAGCAGTCTGTTGCCAAGGCGGACTTGATGAAGGTTGCCGCCGAAGCAGCAAAGGAGACCGGTGAGGCCGTCTCCGCCATCATCGACGCAGCGGCATCAAACGATCCAGCCAAGCGCCGCCGGGCCCGAGAGGAAGGCGAGGAAGCCATCGCATCGCTGACTAAGGGCATCGCCGCCCTCGATGCCCAAGAGCGGGAAGGCTGATCGTCATGTCCGAGGGCACAGTCATCGCAACCGCAATCACCGAACAGCAGGCTGCTGCGATCAGCGAGGCTCCATTCTTCCACAAGGGCCGCGCCCGCGCGCGCTGCCCGCACTGTCAGGCCGCCGCGAACTGCCGCTCTAGCCGCGAGATCGCGATCACCAATCGCGAACTCTACTACGAGTGCACCAACCTGTTCTGCGGCCATGCCTGGAAATCGAGTGAGATCTACGACCACGGCCTGCGCCCCAGCGCCATCCCCGACCCCAAGATCGAGCTGAAGCTGCGCGTGCCCAACCGGCAGGACGTGCTCGAGATGATGCGAGACCAGGATCCGGCCCAGCCTGAACTGTTCAGTGCCCTGCAACCCGATCTGCTGGCGCCCGACACCGGCTGCGGCTGACCGCACTTCCAATCCCAATTCCCCCGCTGCGCTTTGCCGGACGCGATTCCGGAAGCGCTCCAGAATTGCCTCGGCACCTTGCCTGTTTCCGGAGAAATTCCATGCCTTCTGCGCAAACCCGGCCTCGCTTCAAAGCTGCCCCGCTCCCGATCGTACCTTCGTTCCAATGCCAGTGCGGCACCGTTCATCACGCTGCCGACGGACGCCTGCCGGTCGGCTGGACGCAAACAGCCGGCGCGGTGTTCTGCCTCGATTGCGCACGGGCCGGCATTTCGTCTCGCGTGATCCGCAAGTCGAATGCACGCTCAGACCGTCTGCGCTTGCGCGGTGAAGTGATCGCACTGCTCCGGGAAGGACAGCGCTTGATGCCTCCAGGCTCGGAGCCGCGCATGGCATGGGTTGCCCGCGTCAACGCACTCCTCGCCGATGTCAGCGCGAGCGCAGCGTGATGCGCTCCAGCTCCGCTGTTCTCACCGCAACCCCGACCAGCGGCCACGGGTCGATCGACAAGGCCGAGCTCAGGCAACTGAGAAGCGAAGCCCTGATCGCCCGCGTTCAGCGCGCAGAACTGGCCGAGACGGCCGGAAGCATCGGCATTGTCGCAGCGATCCTCGCCTTGGTCTGGATGCTCGGTCGCTGCGGGCCAACCCTTTTTCCGTGGATGTTCCAATGAGCAAGAACCACTTCCGCGACCATTACCTAAGGCTGGCCGACGAGCGGTCCGATGGGGCCCTAGATCAGCAGCAACGCGAAGCGGCCGCCGCTGTGTTCCTAGCTCGCATATGCATCGTAAGCTGGATCGCCGTGCCCAGTATCGTCGCGCTGGCTTTCACTGCGTGGGTGTACTGATGTCGCGCCCCAACCGCTCCACCGCAGTGATGCAGCGCCGCATCGAGCCCCACGACAGCCTTGAGTATTTCCCCACGCCACCATGGGCCACCCGTGCAGTGTGCGAGTTGCTGCAGGCCGAGTACGGCGAACCGCTCGAACTGCAGCGCGCATGGGAGCCTTGCTGTGGCGAACTGCATATGGTGCGGCCGATGCGTGAATACTTCGCGCAGGTCCATGCCAGCGATGTGCATCGCTACTCACTCGATCACGGCATCTTCGACTTCCTCGATCTCAGCGCGCAGCCTCCGGTGCTGGATGTTGACTGGATTTTCCTCAATCCTCCCTTCTTGCCCGCGCATCGCTTTATCGAGCGAGCCCGACGCATCGCGCGTCGCGGCGTTGCCGTCTTTGCCCGGTCGGCCTTCACAGAGTCTGACGGCCGGTACGAACCACTGTTCTGCCCCGAACAGCGCCCCGCCTGCATCGCCACGTTCTGCGAACGGGTGGTGCTGCTCAAGGGGCGCCTGATCGAGCGGAACAAGCCCGATCCTTTCAACCTCGACGAGCACGGCGAACCGAAAAAGGCCAGCTCCGCCACGGCCTACAGCTGGATCATCTGGCGTGGCTCCGATCACGACACGCGCCACCGCTGGATCCCGCCGGGCACCAGCGCCCGACTGACCAAAGACGGCGACTATCCCGATTATTCGCACCTCTTCCCCGAGCCGGAAGGAGCACTCCTCTAATGCCGCGTAGATCCGTGCCCCTTGCCGAGCGCTTCCGCGCCGCGCGCGAGAGCTTCGACCTGGCAATGCAGATGGGCTGCCTGCCCGCCGAAGCGCGCGAAGCCCGCCGCCGCGAAGATGCAGATCGCCAGTGGCGGGAGTCAGGCGAGCGC
>JBEQBX010000109.1:0-9846 GCA_041639595.1 Porphyrobacter sp. | reverse complement strand
AGCCACATGCGCGACGGCGTTCCGCGAAACAGGTGATAATTGGCGCCAAGGATGCGCCATGCCTCACGCGGATCGACATCAGGCGCAGGACTGCCATCGACAGGGGCAAGGCCAAGCGATTCGAGTGGTATGCCCTGACTGTAGAGCATCCGGAAGACATAGTGATCGGGCTGCAGCAACAGCGCGGTCGCATTGCCGAATTGCGCATCGGTGGCAAACCACGCCGGGTCAGTATGCCCATGCGGGCTGACGATCGGCAGATTGCAGATGCTTTCGTGAAGGCGCCGGGCAATGGCGCGGACCTGAGGGTCGGTGGGGAGCAGGCGGTCCGGGTGGAGATTGAGCGGTTGCACGGTCATATCAGAGCCTTGCTGCACGGGCGTATCGCGCCCGGGTCGAGGCGACATCGCGCCGGGCAGCCTCCACCGCTTTCGCTTCGGTCGCGAACAGCAGGTGATCTATGACCGAGGCCATGTGCTGCCGCATCGCCGTGCGCGCGGCGGCGGAATCGCGTGTGCGCAACGCTTCGAGAACCGCGCGATGTTCTTCGACAACCGGCTGCACATTGGCGGTGCGTGCCTTCTCCAGCAGCAGCGCACAATTGGGCGAGGTCGATCGCAGGCGCCACATCTCTTCGACCTGGTTGCGGATGACCGCATTACGGGTCGCCGTGGCGATCACCATGTGGAAGGCGTAGTCGGCATTGGTGGTGCCGCCCGAACGGCGGTTCTCGTCCTCGATTTCCACGACCAGCCGCTCCAGTTCAGCCAGCTCGTCATCGGCGATATGCACCGCCGCGAGCGCCGCCGCCTCGCCTTCAACGAGGAGGCGGGCCTCCATCAGTTCAAAGGCTGTCACGTCGAATCCGGGGGCGTCGGCCGCCCCCGGCAGGGCGCGAACATAAGCGCCTGAGCCGATCCTGACCTCGATAAGGCCCTGCACTTCCAGTGCAATCATTGCCTCACGCACAGCTGGCCGAGAGACATTGTACTGGAGGGTCAATTCGCGCTCGGCAGGGAGCCGATCGCCGACTTTGTAACGGCCTGCGGCCAGATCTGCGAACAGGTCGCGCGCCAGCTTCTGGTAAAGACGTTCGGGGGCCGGCACTTCTTTTGGGGTGTCCGGGATTTTCTTCGGTCGTGCCATATCATGCAATCCTGGTAATGGGCCTGACCAATTTCAGATCATTTGCCGAAGCGCCATTGTGCCACAAAGTCCCCTTCAAGAACAAGGGAAATCAGGCGATGCGCTCACTGCTTGGGCCTGCCAATGAAAATTAATCCGCAGATTTCGTGGCAATAGGTCATACCAATCTTGTTGTTTTTGCCTTCAGATGCGTTCATACACCTCATACGCACAAAGGATTGAGTGAGGGTTTGATGAAGATACTGGCGGCCAAGGTGATCGTGACGTGTCCGGGGCGCAATTTCGTTACGCTCAAGATCATGACCGATCAGGGTGTCTACGGGATTGGCGATGCAACGCTCAACGGGCGTGAACTGTCGGTCGTCTCCTATCTTGAAGATCACGTCATTCCCTGCCTGATCGGCATGGACCCTCAGCGTATCGAGGACATCTGGCAGTACCTCTACAAAGGCGCTTATTGGCGCCGTGGTCCGGTGACGATGCGGGCGATCGCCGCTGTCGACATGGCGCTGTGGGACATCAAGGCCAAGATGGCCGGCATGCCGCTCTACCAGTTGCTCGGCGGACGGAGCCGCGATGGGATAATGGTATACGGCCATGCCAACGGCGCCGACATCGCCGAGACGGTGGAGGCGGTCGGCCATTATATCGACATGGGATACAAGGCGATCCGCGCGCAGACCGGTGTGCCGGGTATCAAGGACTCTTACGGCGTTGGGCGGGGCAAGCTCTACTACGAACCGGCCGATGCGAGCCTGCCGTCGCAGACCGGCTGGGATACCCGCAAGGCGCTGAACTATGTGCCCAAGCTGTTCGAGGAGCTGCGCAAGACTTACGGTTTTGACCATCACCTGCTGCACGACGGGCACCACCGTTACACCCCGCAGGAGGCGGCGAATCTCGGCAAGATGCTGGAGCCGTATCAGCTGTTCTGGCTGGAGGACTGTACCCCTGCAGAAAACCAGGAGGCGTTCCGGCTGGTGCGCCAGCACACCACCACGCCGCTCGCCGTGGGAGAGATTTTCAATACGATCTGGGACTGCAAGGACCTGATCCAGAACCAGCTTATCGATTATATCCGGGCAACCGTGGTGGGGGCAGGGGGCATCACCCATCTGCGCCGCATCGCTGACCTCGCCAGCCTTTATCAAGTGCGCACCGGCTGCCACGGGGCGACTGACCTTTCGCCGGTAACGATGGGCTGCGCGCTGCACTTTGATACCTGGGTGCCCAATTTCGGCATTCAGGAATACATGCGCCACAGCGACGAAACCGACGCTGTCTTTCCGCACGACTACCACTTTGAGAAAGGCGAGCTCTTCGTCGGCGAAACGCCGGGACACGGCGTCGACATCGATGAAAAGCTGGCAGCGAAGTACCCGTACAAGCCTGCCTATCTTCCGGTCGCAAGGCTGGAAGATGGCACGATGTGGAGCTGGTGAGAGGAATCCCATGCGAAAGACACTGCTTGCCGCAACCGCGCTGGTTGCCCTTACCGCCGCGAACCCGGGCCCTAACTCCGGCTCGCTGAACCTGAATGGCCTTGCTCGCGTCGCTACGGTGGATGCCCGCTATCAGGGTTACAACATCGAAATGGTCGAAGTGACCGGCGGGCGTTTCTGGGCTCCCTATGGCGGCCCTGCCGACGAACGTTACCGCCAGCGGCCACCGATCGACCTGACCGATGCCAAGCTGGTCGCTCTGGCCAAGGCGCTCGGGCCGAGCCTGCTGCGCGTCAGCGGCACATGGGCCAACAACACCTACCTAGAAGCTGAAGGCGAGCGCTTGGACACGCCGCCTGCTGGCTTCGTTCAGGTCCTCACCCGTGATCAGTGGCGGAACGTGGTTGCCTTCTCCAAGGCAGTCGACGCCCCCATCGTTACCAGCTTTGCCGTGAGTAACGGTACCCGCACTGCCGACGGCGTGTGGACCCCGGTTCAGGCACAGCGCCTGCTCGATCTCACCCGTGAGGCTGGCGGCACGATCAGGGCTGCGGAATTCTTCAACGAAGCCAACATGCCCAGCGCCGCACCGCAGATGCCCAAGACCTATACTGCGGAAAATTACGCCGCCGAGTTCCGTATTTTCCGCGATTGGGCGCGCAAGGCGGCTCCCGAAATGACCATCCTCGGCGTGGGGGGCGTGGGCGAGGCAGGACTGCTCAAGGAGGTCCCCGTTCCCGCCGAGATGGGCAGCCATGTCAGCACCGACGACATGATGAAGGCCAATCCCGGCAGCCTCGATGCCGTATCCTACCACTTCTACGGCAGCGTCTCGCAGCGCTGCGCGGGCCTCGGCATCGGTACGGCGGCGAAGGAAGATGCACTGACCGCGCGCTGGCTCGATATGACGGTGCGCGACTACGATTACTATGCCGCGCTGCGCGACAAGTATGAGCCGGGCAAGGCCATGTGGAACACCGAGACCGCACAGGCTGCCTGCGGCGGCAGTCCATGGGCCTCGACCTTCCTCGATACCTTCCGCTACCTCAACCAGAACGCGGCGCTGGCGCAGAAGGGGCTGCAGGTTGTCATGCACAACACGCTGGCCGCCAGCGACTATGCCTTGATCGACCGTGACACGATGACCCCCCGGCCCAACTACTGGGCAGCCGTGCTGTGGAAGCGCACGATGGGGTCCACCGTGCTCGCTTCCCCGCGTTCACCGTCCCCGGCCCTCAGGCTCTATGCGCAATGCCTTGTCGGCAAACCGGGCGGCGTGGCCGTCATGGCGCTCAACACCGGCGAAGCGGCGCAGACCATCAACCTTGGTGGCAAGGCGCTGGGATGGACAATGACCGGCCAGCCGATCGACACGCGCGCCGTTCTGATCAACGGCAAGGCTCCGGCTGTCTCGCCTGACCTGAAGCTGACTGGCCTGGAAGGAACGCCCATCTCGGGCAAAGCTGCGCTGCCGGGCCATGCCATCGCCTTCTACGCCGTACCCGGTGCGGCCAATCCGGCCTGCCACTGAATGGCGGTAAAACCCCCGCGCGCCGTCCTGGTCGGGGAAGCTATGCTGGAGCTGTCTCAGAACGGCTCCGGCTGGCGCCTTGCCCATGGCGGCGATACGCTCAACACGGCGATCCATCTCGCCCGCGGGGGGCTCGACACGGCATTCCTGACTGCGCTCGGCACTGATCCTTTCAGCGATGAGCTGAAGGTGCGTTGGGCGGCCGAGGGGCTGGATACCAGCCTGATCCTCGCCGATCCCGCTCGTAACCCCGGCCTCTATGCGATCACCTGCGACGAAGCGGGAGAGCGCAGCTTCACTTATTGGCGCAGCGACAGTGCTGCACGGCGCATATTCTCCTGCGCCGGGATCGACGCGGCGCTTGCTGCCGCCGAGCATGCCGATCTCATCGTCTTTTCGCTGATCTCGCTCGCCATCCTGCCGCCGGAGGGCCGCGAAGCCCTGCTGGCGCTGGCCCGTTCGGTGCGCCGCCATGGCGGGCTTGTTGCCTTCGACGGTAACTACCGGCCACGCCTGTGGCCCGACCATCAGGCGGCGCGGAACGCAAGGGATCAGGCGATCGCGCTCGCCAGCATCGGACTTCCGACGCTCGAGGATGAAGCCATGCTTTCGGGCGAAAATGATGCCGCCGCCGTCGCCGATCACTGGGGCGCGCTTGGCTGCGGGGAGACTGTCGTCAAACTTGGCGCCGAAGGCTGCCGCCTACCCGGTGGGCAGATCGTCGCGCCGCCGCAAGCGCTCGCGCCGGTCGACACCAGCGGGGCAGGGGATGCCTTCAACGCGGGCTATCTGGGCGCGCGGATCCAGGGAACGACGCCCGATGAGGCGGCACTCGCCGGTCACGCCCTGGCCGGCTGGACGATCATGCGGCCCGGAGCGATCCCTGACCGGGATTCCTGAGCAAGCCCCACAGCACAACCGCCGCCAGCAGGTCGAGCGCGGCAAGCGCGACGAACAGCGGATTGTACCCGAAGGTGTCCGCGCTCTGCCCGATCAGCAATGTGAACAGCATGCCCCCGACCCATGCCGATGTGCCCGCCATGCCGGTGGCGGTGCCGACCGTGGACTTGTCAAAGACATCGGAGCACAGGGTCATCAGCGCGCCGTTGAGCATCTGGTGCGCAAAGCCGCCCACACAGAACAGCGCGATTGCCATGCCGGGCGAAGTGGCAAACCCGATGCAGGCCGGGCCAATCATGCACAGCGCACCCAGCGTCATGGTAATCTTGCGGCTGGTCAGCAGCCCCGCGCCGCGCCGCATCAGCCAATTCGGCAGGAGCCCTGCGGCAAGGCTGCCGAAATCGGCCGCCAGAAACGGCAGCCACGCCCACAGCGCGATCGATTTCAAGTCGAGTTTCCAGACCGCCACCAGATAAAGCGGAATGAAGAAGTTGAAGGTCTGCCATGCCGGTTCTGCCAGAAACCGCGGGGTGGCGATCGCCCAGAACGAGCGGCTGCGCAGCACTTCGCGTTTGGTGGCCGGCTTGGCAGCGACATCTTCGTCGCGCCCTTCTTCGATCAGCTTGCGCTCGGCTTCTGACAGTCCGGTATGCACGGCGGGATCGCGGTAGCCCACCCACCACATGCCTGCCCACACCAGCGATAGCATGCCAGTGACGATGAAAGCTGCTTCCCAGTTCCAGAGAAGGATGCAGTAAGCGACAAGCGGCGGTGCAATCATGTTGCCGACGCTGGTACCCATCTGAAACATGCTGGTGGCAAGCGGACGTTCGCGCGGCGGGAACCAGGTGGCAACGGTCTTGGCCCCGGCCGGAATGGCTGCTGCCTCGGTTGCGCCCAGCAGAGTGCGGAAAAAAGCAAGGCTCTGCCAGCCGACTGCGAAAGCATGGGCCATGTTGGCGAACGCCCAACCGACCGCGAAGAGAAAGAAGCCAAGGCGGGTCCCGAGCGCATCGAGCACCGACCCGGCGACCGTCTGCATGACCGTGTAGCTGGCCTGGAAAGCCAGCACGACCCAGCTGTATTGTTCGGTCGTCATCGAAAATTCGGTCTTGAGCGTCGGCGCGGCGACCGACAGCGTCGATCGCGCCAGATAATTGAGGATGGTCCCCAGCGTGACCAACGCAATGATCCACCAGCGCAGCTTGCCCGAAGTGATCAGTTTCATTTCATCATGCTTTCACTGAGCGTGTCGCGAGGTAAGGAAAAGGCGATCGTGCCCATCGCAGATTGGTCTGGCCGACTTTTTGGCAAGCGGTGTCGTCCAACTGATCGGTTACGCTCGACATATGCGTCACTGCGAGCGCCGTTGCCGCCGGGACGCGTCAGCGCGGTTGCTCGTGATATCCGACCGCACATCTCGCCACCCCCTAAATTATTGGTAAGACCAAATACCAATACGGAGAATGAGTCAACCGCGATTATTGGCGCTGGTGCTCCGCTGCCCGCTTGGGAGGATGGCTGTCGCAGGGCGTTCGGCGTGATGGTCTCGAGCGTTCCGGCGATGACCTTTGTGCAGCGGAACCAAAGACGCTGGTCGTAAGGTTTTGCCAACCCAGATCAGAGCTGTGGTTCATCAAATGAAGCTTCCAGAACAGATGGGTCATCGTGGAAGAAGCAACGCTGCGTTGGATAGAATAATTGCCGAGACAAGACGTTTAACCGCCCGGAACTTCACGTGTGGAGCCAAGGTTTGCTTCTGCCACCATGGCAATTTGGGAAAAGGATGATCTCATGAACAGGAAATTGGCTTTCGCCGGCGCGGCTGCGGCTGCCCTCGTTACTGCAACGATCACTGTTGCGCAGACTTCTCCAACAACTGGCACCGGAACGACAACTGGCACAGGTACGACCACGGGGACCGGCACTTGGACCGGCACGGGCACTGGCACCGGCACCAGCATGGACACGCAACAGGATCGTACGTCGACGCAGACCGGCACCGCGCAGCAGCCCACCGGGGCAGGCGTCAATTCCACCAGCACGATGCAGGATCGGACGTACACAACCGGTACCGGCACCACCACCGCGCAGGGAACGATGGGCACAGCAACTGCCACGAACCCGCAGGGCACAGCAACCGCAGGGACCGCCCCGAACTGGCAGGGGACCACCGGAACCGGAGCCACTGGCTCGGCAACCGGCTCAAGCTGGCAAAGCGCCGGAGAGCGCGGCTGAATACGCCGGCCCTTGCGACGAACAGGAAAATTGCCGCGCCGGGAAAGGCGCGGCAATTCCTGCCGGGCGCGAGGTTTTGGCCCGCCATCACGTGCACCGGGCTGGCGCTTGCGCTTGCCGGAGTGCAACTTACCGGGGACGCACAGGTTTGGCCCGTGGCGGCTTCGGCTGCGCAATCGGCCGACGCGCAGGACGGTCCATGGTTTGCAGGTGGCGAGCCGCGACCACACACCAGACAATTCGTCGATCTTCTTCGCGGGGCTGGTGAACACGGGCTTGACCCGGCTGATTATCGGGTCTCCGAAATCGAGCGCGCCTTGGCAGGCGGCACCACTGCCAATCGGGACGCGGCCAGCAAATTGCTGTCCGGCGCGCTGTCTGCCTATGCCCGCGATCTGCGCGTGCCGCGCAGCATGTCCGATATTGTCTACATCGATCCCGAGCTTCGTCCTGCCGCCCCTGACGCTGATAGGCTTGGGGCCGGCCAATCGTTGATCGCTCAGCTTCGCTCTCTTCATGCATCCAACCGCCTGTATGAAGACCTTCGCGCGGGCCTTGCGCATTATCGCCGCACATGGTCGCGGCTTCCGCAGATCCCGGTCGCTGATGGTCCGGCGCTGGCAATGGGGAGCCGGGGGGAAAGAGTGGCCGTGCTGCGGCAGCGCCTTGGAGTGGTTGCGACAGCTATGAACGAAGGCCGCTATGATGCGGCTTTGCGCGACGCCGTCCTGAAATTCCGGGCCGAGCACGGCTTGCCAGCGCGTCCTGTCGTGGACGGAGAAATGATCGCGGCGCTCAATCGCGGGGCGGCCCATTATGAAGGCGTCATCATCGCCAACCTCGACCGCCTTCGCGGGTTGCCGGTTGATGGCGGGCGATATGTGCTGGTCGATACAGCAGGGGCCAAGGCGCGGCTGATCGAAGGGGGGCAGGAGGCCGACTCTATGCGGGTGGTGGTCGGCAAGGCAGGCATGGAAACGCCTTGGCTCGCCGGGTTCATCCGGTATGCAATCGTCAATCCCTACTGGAACGTCCCTCCGGACCTCGTCCGCAATTCCATCGCCCCGGCTGTGCTGCGCCAAGGCACCGGAATTCTGAAACAACGCAACTTCGTGCTGTCACCCGATTGGCAGTCGCAGGCGAGGGTCGATCCCGGTGATGTGGATTGGCAGGCCGTGGCCGAAGGGCGGGCAAATATCTGGGTGCGGCAGTTGCCGGGCGGGCGCAACATGATGGGCGATGTGAAGTTCATGCTGCCCAATGACCTTGGCATTTATCTGCATGACACGCCCGACAAGACGCTGTTTCAGCGAAGTGACCGCCGGTTGAGTTCCGGGTGTGTGCGCGTGGAAGATGCCGCCCGGTTGGCACAATGGCTGTTTGGCCGTCCGATCCTGGTTGGCGATACGGCTCCGGACAAGCGGGTAGATCTGCCTCAACCCGTGCCCGTGTTCATCACCTATCTCACGGCAAGCTTTGAAGATGGGCGGGTGCAGTTCTTGCCCGATGTCGAAAAACGCGACTCACCGGCGCAGCAAATAACCTGACGCAGCGCCGCGCGGGCGGTGTCACGGGGCAACGGGCCTGCGCGCTTGGCCCCCGCCGTTTGGTTAACCTAATCGATAGCAATGGAAATTATGCTTGCGGCTCCGGGTGATGCGGGCGCAGTCGTGCTGCGTCCGCTGGCCCGCCATCCACCAATGCTATTCCCGCTGGCCCAGGACGCGATGAACGGTTTCGATTTGATCCACCACAGCACGGGCCTGATCGGCCACACCGGCTTTGTCGGCGGCGCGTTGCTGCGGCAGGCGGCGTTTGAAGCGTGCTACAACAGCGCGAATATCGCCGATATCGAAGGCTGCGCTTTCGGTACGCTGGTTTGCGCTGCGGCGCCCGGTTCCATGGTCGAGGCAAACCGCACGCCCGAACGCGATGCCGCGCAAATCGCGGGGCTTACCCAAAGGCTGGGCAAGGTGCGGGCGGAACGCTTCGTGCTGATTTCGTCGATCGCGGTGCTGGCCGATTTTGCGGGCGGCGATGACGAGGGCACGCAGGCCTTCCAGCAGGACCTCGCCTACGGCCGCAACCGCCGCGCGCTGGAGGCTTTTGTCGAGGCCGAATTTCCCGGCAGCCTGATCGTCCGTCTGCCGGCCTTGTACGGGGCGGGTTTGCGAAAGAATTTCCTGTTCGATCTGATGAACCCGGTGCCTTCGCTGCTGACCGGGGCGAAGCTGGGTGAGCTTGCGGCTGCGCTGGACGGCGATCTGGCGGCATGGGCGCGCATCCTTTATTCGCCCGATGCGGCAACCGGGATGCTGCGGTTGGACCGCGCCGCGCTCACTTCCGATCCGCGCCGCCCCGCGCTGGAGCAGGCGTTGACGGCGCTGGGCGCAACCGCGCTGCAATTCCACCACCCGGATACGACCTACCAATATTACCCCATCGACCGGTTATGGCAGGATATTGCCATCGCGTTAGAGGCGGGCCTTTCGCACCTGCATCTGGCGCCGGAACCACTGACTGCCGCCGCGATCCATCAGGCGCTGACCGGGCATGCGATGCCGCAAACGTCGGCGCGTCTCCACCATG
>JBEQBX010000108.1:0-9880 GCA_041639595.1 Porphyrobacter sp. | reverse complement strand
GATGGCGGGGTTGAAGACGTGCTCGGGGATCATCCGGATCAGGCCGACGGACAGGAATGCCGTATAGGCCGAAATACCCATCCCGATCAGCGCGCGGAAATGTTCGCCCACATGCGTGCCTTTCGGAAAGTCTTCGCTGCGCCAGATGTAGCGTTGCTGGATCAGCATCGCGACGATGCCGATGAAGGCGACCAGCATCATCAGCGGATGGCCGACTTTCACCCCGTAAAACCCGCACCATGCGCCTGAAATGACGACCGCGGCGATCACGCTTTGATAACGCAGCGCCCGCAGCATTTCCCGGTTCCGGTTGTGGCGCACCACGGCCAGACCGTAATCGACAAAGCCGATTGTGAGGATGCCGAGATACAGCATCATCCATCCGAATAGCCCGTCGAACAGCTCCCGGTCGGCGACTTCGGGGTGCCGCTGTTCCGGCCCGTAAAGCGACAGCAGCGCCATCAAGATCGCCAGCGTGCCTGCCCCAAGAAAGCCGTAACAGGCAGCGCGCCCCCATTTGCGGTGGTTGGTGGCGCCCTTTCTGGTGGCGATCGGTCCCCAGAAAGCCGTCAGGCCCACCGCGCCGGTGACGACATGGGCGACCACAAGAGCTTCGAACAGCGCCATGGCGCAGAGCATGGCACAGCTTGGGCTATTATCCTAGTTCAGTCACCAGTTCTGCAGCTCATCTGCTACGTGACGGTGCAACCAGCACAGCATTGGCGATCATCAGGTCCAGTCCTTCCAGATACGCTCGCGCGGAAGGATCATGCGCAAAGCCGATCACCATCCCGCGGCCGTGGGACTGGGCCATCAGGTATGGCTTATAAGCCATCTGCCGGCGATTTTCGTCCCACACATATCCACTCGCAACAATGTTACCGGGGGCAGCAAAGCGCAGCACGTTTACGCCCTTTGCGCGGTCAAGCGGCGTAAAGATCTGCGTCCCCGTCGCCAGCACCACGGCGCCGTCGTCATATCCTGCGGACAGGAAATGGTCAGGCTCTCCCACCACGTTGAACAGCGCGCCGGGCAAGGTGTCGGGCAGCGCCTGCTGGTCCTTGATCGCATCGCGGTAATCGGCATCGCTGGCGATCTCGACCGCTTCGGCCAAGGCACCCTTGTCGTCGTCCTCTGCGGCCGGATCGCGGCCCAGCGCGGCTTCGCGCTTCACCGCAAGCAGCGGGTTATCGCCGCTGCTGAAGGTTTCGAGGCTGTCGCCAATCGCTACTAGCACGCCGCCGCGCTGCACGAAGCTGCGGATGGCGCGCTGGCCCGCCTCGCCCAGCACGGCGGAAGGATCGCCTTCGGGCACCAGCAGCACGTCATATTCGCTCAGATCGGCGCGGGCGAGGCGGGCGGTACGGATCGGGGTGACCGGCAGGCCGATACGCTGTTCGAGCACATAGCGCATGGAACCGGCGCTCAACTGCGACACGCCGTCGTCCCACGCCACCGCGATTTTCGGCAGAGTGAGCCGTACGAACCGTTCGGAACCGAGGTTCGGTCCGCTTTCCACCCATCCGCTGTCCAATGCGACGGTGTTGGCGCCAACGTCCCGCGCCAGTTCGATCAGCCGCGCCATTTTATCGGGGCTGTTCCCACCGGCGGGGAACACCACCGTGCCGCGCGGGAAGCTGCGTCCGCCGGTTGCAAAGGCCCTGTCGGTGACGCGGCCGTCGATCCCTTCTCGCAAGGCCAACGCCACCAGGCGCGCCTGTCCGCTGTCGGTCCACGGCACGGCGACGGCAAAGGCACCGCTGCCTTCGTCCTTTGCCGCAATTGGCGCATCCGCGCTGATCGCATCGCCGCTGACGGCGGCGTTGCACAGGTTGACATCGACACCCGCCATCGGCCCCACCGACCATGCGGTCACGTCGTAAAGTTCGTGCGGCAGATCGACTGCGCGTCGGCGTTCCTGTTCCGCAAGAAAATCAGGCGGCAAAGGCGTATCGCGGTCTAGCAGGCTGCGGATCAACCGTGCAGCGGGCTGGGCCTGCGGGACGGCGAGATAGCCTGCCGGATAGGACTTGCCGCAGACGTTGCCTGCACTTGTCCGGCGCAGCACGGTGATGCCCTGCGCGGCAAGCCGCCGGCCCAGCCGTTCGGCATTCCAGCGGCGTTTGGCAAGGTCGATCACATAGGTGCCGCGCCCGGCCACGCCGTTCGCATTGCCGCTGCGATAGGCGGCGAAATCGGAGAGGAACTTCTGCGGATTGTCGGCCACCGCCGCCGCTGTCGCCATGCTGGCGGTGAAATGATTTTCGATGCCGTCCGCATAAGTCAGTTCGGTTCCGTCGCGCCGCGCAAACACCAGCCCGCGCGCCGACCCCTGTTCGTAGGTGCTGCCGACCGCGCCCTGATGGGCGTTCCAGGTGTCGCCATAGCCGGGGTAGAACAAGTCGTAGACTTCGCGCGTGAAATAGGGTTCGCCCCGCGCATCGAAGGCGGCGGCGTTATAGCGCCCGATCAGTTCGTAGGCACGGATCTGGGCCGGGGTGAGGTTCGGGTTGTAAGGCTGGGCCGCGGGCGAGAAGAAGTAGGTCTCGTCCCCGCCCATTTCGTGCAGGTCGACCACCACCACCGGGTTCCACTGCCGGATTGCGGCAACCTTGCCGCGGGTTTCGGGCTGGGACAAAGTAAACCAGTCGCGGTTGAGATCGAACATGTAGTGATTGACCCGGCCCGATGGCCAAGGCTCGTCATGCTCGGCGGCCTGGCGGTCGGCGGCAGGGGCAATCCCGGCCGAGGCGAGGAAGTTGTTCACGAACCGCGCCCGCCCGTCCGGGTTCTGCATCGGATCGATTACCACGATGGTGTTTGCCATGATCTTCGCCGCGCGCTCGTCACCTTGCGAGGCGAGCAGGTGATAGGCGGTCATCAGCGCGGCATCAGTCGATGAAATCTCGTTGCCATGCACACCGTAAGCCAGCCACGTCACCGGCAGCGCCGCGCCGTTGCCAGCACGCCCGGCAGCAATATTCGCCATGTCCGTGCGGATCGCATCCAGCCGGGCCATGTTGGCCGGCGCGGAAAGGACGAGGTAATAGAGCGGCCGGCCCTCCCAGCTCACCGCATATTGCACCAGCCGCGCGCGGTCAGGCGCGGCCTCGGCGATGGCTTTGAGATAGGCATAGGTCTGATCGGGTGAGGTGATGCGCGTGCCGGGCGCATGGCCGACAATCGTGCTCAATGTCGGGATCGCGGGATCGAAGGTCCCAACGATGAAAGACTGCGCGTGCGCCGGGGCCGCCGTGCCTGCAATGGCTGCCAGCACGACGGGGAACAGGCACCGAAACAGCTTGCGCATAAAAAACCTCGCTTGGCCCCCGCATGAGGGCGGGGCAGGCCAAGCCTTGCCGCGAACAGAACATCGCGGTCAAGCAGGGAGAGGTAAATGACGAAGGCTGGAAAGATTACAGCGCAAACCGCCATGCCATTTCCGTCAGATCGCCACCGTGGACCGAAATGTCGGGCGCGCGGGTCTAGCGTAAACCTGGTGGAACGTCAGTCCGCTTCGAAATGCACAGCGCGATCCCTGCAATATTTTCGAGAATATGCCTTGGCTGGCAGTCCTCATCGCGAGATTATGAGAGCCAGATCATGAATGTGCCAAACGTATCATGACCGGCTTGGCCGCCCCCGTAGGGATCGCCATGGCGGCGCCCTGATCCCTGAGCCTTATCCGCCGTTCTACCGAGGCCGCTTAGGAAATTGCGGTCTTGTGTCTTGCTCTGATGTGGGTGAGCATCGCATCACAACCTTCCGACACCTCAAGGAAGAACACAGCTTCGAATGCTGTCTCAGGCGGTATCGGTGAGCACATAACGCTGACAACATCTGCGCCAATCGAAATTGTTGACGTTCGGGACACGCGGTTAATGACGCCAGCGGTGCTCCAATTCTCCAGAATGAGCGTGAGACTTCCCGGCCCTGTTGCCGCAATGTGCAGATCGAAACCGACGATTTCATGCGCTTGGTCTTGGGTCAGTTCCGGCATTCGTGCGACCGTCATTTCCTTGTCCGAAATGACAACGCCCGCATACGCGCTGCCGCCAATGAGCTTGGCCGAAATCAAGTCAGCGGGAACAAGCTGGGCCGCGTTCACTACATCACCTCCGGCGAGGCTGCCAGCTGACCCGCTTGCAACGCCGTTTCGAATCCTTCCGCCAATTGACTGCTGCCCCGCTGCTGCCCGGCGCAAGGCGAATAGGCCTAACAGATCCCGCCGCACAAAATACGCGTTGCCGTGGGACTGGATGTCATATTCGTAATTCAACTCCCGCATCCGCTCGCGCACGGTTGCAAGCCCGAGATGGCCAAACTCGACACACATCACTGCCGGCATTACATCGGCACCGCGCATCCCCTCGAGCACTGAGAGCTCGTGCCCTTCGACATCGAGAACCAGCAAATCCACCGTGGCGATGGCTTCTTGCTTGATGAAGTCACACCATGTGATGGTCGAAACTGGGAAGGTTTCAAAAGTGCAATCGGCGACTTCGAGTTCATCGCGATGGGCGTCGGCATGGCCTAGCGAACCATTGCCGAATACTTCGCCCAGCGTTGGGTGAATGGCATGGGTGAAGGTTGCCGTGCCAGTTTTGTCAGACAAGGCCATCTGAAGATTGCGTGCCAGTGGCCGGTTCTCGGCCAGAAGGTCCGACAAGTTGGGAACAGGTTCAAGATTGAAACCTGTCCAGCCCATGGTTTCCTCGAAAAACTTGCAGGAGGAATCCGTGATGCCGTCAAACCCGCCACATTCAACGAAAACCCCTTTGATGTTGGTGTCGGGGAAATAGCGCTCAAAGATGAAGCGATCGACGGGCGGATTGAACTGGCCATAGAACTGCATGTCGTTGTCCATCGGATAAGAACGTTGAGGAGGAATAGTTGCACGATCTGGCAGAGCCATAGGAGCCAGCTGTAAATGGGTGAGTCGCGGTTCCGGCCCTCCTTCTGCCTTGAAGAAAAGCACGGGAGCCAGGTGCGGGGCAGGATCGCGGTTTTCCAATTCAAGACAGATGATTGTGCGGTTTGGCCCAAGCTCAGCAAAGCACACACTTTGCTGCAACAATTTGCCCTCATCCCAAAGCTCTGCGGAACACCGCATGAATGTGGTTTGATGGCTGGTAAAGGTGGCGGAAAACCGCAGTGGAACTCCTGCCCAGCGCTTTGGCAAGTCGGGGAGTGACAACTGGGGCGGGACTGGTGCGGCGGGTTTGATCCCGGATGAGATCAGAGCTTCGATGGGCACATTCCTGCCAGCCAGGAACGCGGCTGCACCGGTCTGTTCGGTGCTTATGGATGGAACCGTACCGGCGGGGCCAAGTCTCGCCAGCTTTATGCAGCCGAATTTGACCTCGCGGCCGTTGCACGCGCGCAGACTGACTAAAACCGCGTAATTCCAAGTCGCCTTGAAGGTGAATTGCAGCCTAATTGTTCCGTCGTACCCGGCCATGGCAAAGCCGTTTTGCGACCCGACTATCTCGCCGTGCTGAAACAATTCGGCGGTGGCCATGATTGCCGCTCCGGCTGCTCCTGTCGCGGCAATGTCCAAGCTGAATTGTCCCGCGGGCATGGCCTTGGGGTTGCCGAGCAGAATTTTTAAAGGCTCATCGTCGGCTGCCTGGGTTACCACTGGATGGGAGCTAACCTCATCCCACCCGATCTGGTGCTCCGCGAGATCTAATGGGAGCATGGCAAGCGGAACGGGCAGCCCTTCCAGTAGCTGCGCGACTCCATCAGGTTCCATCTCGATTTCCGGCTCTGCCTCGTATTCGGACAACCGCTCAAGCGTAAGCGATGACAGATCAATATAGTCACCGTGCAACAACTTGATCGTGATGTTCAGGAGCCAACCTTCGCTGCTCCCAAGCCTCGCAGTCACCAGGTCGGGCAGAGACTGCGCATCGGCTCGTATTCGAGCAAGCGCGACGCAGCCATCGACCGTAAAGATTTCGAGGGTGATTTCGGCAACGGCATCCCGCGGAAGGCCGCCTTGAACAGAGAGGCGATGCTGGCCACGTCGCAGCGATAACCCCTCCCCCAACATGAACTGCCGCGTCGCGGTGCCTTGCGGCAACCTCATGACCAGATCGCCAGAAGCATTTTGCGCCAGCAGTTTCCAATCAGTTTCAATAGCCAGCGACGCGAAAGGGATCGTTCCTCCGGTTGCAATCAGATCTTGCTGCAGGCGCAGCGTTTCCCCGCAACCCAGCTTGGCGTGTGGCCAGTCGATCGCCTCAACTGGTGGTCGCTCCGTGGTCGAAACTTCAAGCAGCCGCATAGCTGCCTCTACTTCCCGCACAACAGCCCGGCGACTGTAAGGCGCAAGCAACTTGCGCTGCCTTCGTACCAGCTTTTTAAGCAAGCCAGGCTCATGGAATAGCTGCTCTGCCGCCGCTAGCAAATCGGCCTCGGTTTCGAATGCACCAAACCACGCTGCAGGCTTCGCCTGGCGCAAGCGTTCCGGTTGTTCCAGGTAGAGCGGGTTGGCCGTTCGGAACAGCACCGGAATTCCCATCGCGACCGCTTCCAGGTTGCTGTAATGGTTATGGTGGCGTTCTGCATGCGGGTGGAGCAGGAAGCGGCTGCCAGCAAATGCCTCGAGGAATTCGCTGCGCTTGAGCAGGCCTTTCACATCAAAAGCGGCGGCAATGTGGGGCGGCACCTTGGACTGGTCATTCTTCCCGAGGATCGAAATGGGGACCCTTTTTGCAAGGGGAACAATCCGCGTGAGCATCTCTGTCTGGACGGAATTGTTGACCAGGTGGTTCATGACCACTGCAGCTGATTGATTGGTGCGCACGCCTAGCCAGCGCGCTGGCAAAGCGGCTTTGCTCACAAATCCGTGGACGGTCGCGCTCCGCGCAAATGTGCGTTCAATGCCCATTTCATAAAGGCTGTTGAAGATGGGAAGGCACACAATTCCGGAAAGGTGCTCCGCTTCGTGCTCAGCCACCATGTCGCTCAGAGTTCTGAGATTTTCAAAGGCGCCGAAATACCGGAATATCACCTCGCCTTTGAACCAGCGCTTGATGGCAACCGCAAGCGCCAGATCGGTCGCGACATAGATGATATCGATGTGGCGGTTGAAGAATTGCCTTTCCTCAGCACTCAACTCGCCCTGCCGCTGCCGCAGGCGGCAGCGCCGCACTGCTCGATAAGCTTCGGCTGGCAGCGTCGATGCGGCTGCGCATTGTCGCAAGACCTCATGCCGATCAAGGTCATCATACCGCAGGGCTTCGAACAGGTTGAGTGGAGCAGTATCAACTTCTTCGGGGATGACCTCCACACCTACCTCAAGCCAGACCGGGACTTCGGTCGCGCGCAAGGTGACGTGGGTGCATGCAAAATACATCCGGGGCGCAGGTTGCTTTCCAAATGCAAGGTCAGCGAAGCTGCGCCTGACTCTGTCCCATCTGAACTGCAAAAAGACCACTCTGCTATCGATACTGTTAGCGCAGGCTGAGGCGCGAACCGGCAAGTTGTCAAGGATTTGGATTAGAGATCTGAAAACTCTCGCCGCCAATTTGGACCAGTCTCGTAACACAAGTCATGCACGGACGTTTTCAATCCTCAGGCTGAAGCGCTGTTGAGCGGGGCCAAGCATGCTTGGCGACCTATGCACAATGCGTGGTTGCCGCTCGCCCTGCGTCGCCACGACTGTTGCGTCATATTCGGCACCATCTTTCCTAAGTCATTGAAAAGATGGTGGGCGCGACAGGGATTGAACCTGTGACCCCACCCGTGTGAAGGGAGCCAGCCAAATCAGATAGTTAGCTGTTTTAGTTGTAGAAACAGCCTTCTGTACGAGGCTGGCTGTACGCGATTTGTACGAGCGGGCACTTTGAGCCCCCTGAAAACGTGCATGTTTGGTCAGAATTGGCGCGCGACGAAGCCAGTAGGCAGGCCGCCAGACCATAAACGAAAAACCGCCGGAAGGGCTGGCACCCTTCGCAGCGGTCATTTCAATAGCGTTGCGGCTATTTCTCCCATTTACGCGACCGGAGAATCGGGCGCAAGGGCAAACCTTGCGGGAGGTGCTTCATGAGCATCTCTTTGGCACACAACGGGCTTCCACCCGGCGTCACCCACTTCAACCTGGCTGATCTGGTCGAGAAGATCGCACCTGGGACCTGCCGGGCGGAACACCTCTCGGCAACCGCAGTGCGCGTCCTGAAGCACTACCTCCTCGGCTGCCGGTCGTCCGACTTTGAGCGTGGCAAGATTTGCGGGGTGTGGGAGCAACCACAAACCACGGCTCAGACCCTGCGCATCTCAACGAAGGTCCTGCACAACGCTGAAGCCGAACTTGAACGCGGCGGGTTCATCGAGCGGAGCCATGTTCCCCATGCGCGTCGCACCGGTCAGCGTCGTGACGGCGTAATCGTCAGCCTTGCAGGGATCAGCCTACGTCCGCTCATTGATGGCTATGCCCGGTGGAAGGCTCGGCTTGAGGCGATGGAACTGCACGAGCGGGCGCTTACTTCATTGCGGCACGAGATTGTCATGCTCGGCCGCGAGATCAGAGCGACGCAAGCGGCTGCACTGATCGAGGCAGCAGAGCTTATTCTGCCCCGGGGGCGCGTATCCCGCATCAGCTCTGCCGAGAAGCTGGAAGCCCTGAAGGCCATGCTCGAGGCGCTGTTGGTGCAGCCAGAACTTCCCTCCGGTGACACGAAATCTTCCCACCGGACGGAAGAAATCTTCGCACCCAATATACTTGTCAAAGACTCGTCCAAAAACCGTAAGCGCGCGACTGGCGTTGACCTGTCGGACGAGGTCTCCCCAGCATTGGCTGCAAGCCTTGCGAGCACAGACTATCGAAGCCTCCTCCCGTCCAACCGGGCACCGGGCTGGCCAGAGATTGTCGACGCGTCGGCCATCGCCTGCCGTTGGCACAATGTCTCGCAGCCGACCTGGGCTGAGGCGTGCGAAAGGCTGGGGCGCGAGCATGCGGCGCTTTGCATCCTCGTCATCGACCGCAACGCGCGATTGCCAAGCGATCACCGCTACCGTGCGAGGTCAGGCAGGAAATGCTTAAACGGGCTGCTGCGGAACGCCTCCAGCCTCTTGCCCATGATCAAGGCTGCCAAGGGCTATCCAGAGGGCAGCTTGCCGGACCGTCAGTTCGAACCGGAAGTGTCAGCCCCCAGAACCGGCCAGAGCTTTGCAGGTGCATGTCTGTCGGCCTTGGCGAAGCTCTCCGGGGAGGTGCAGCCATGACAGAAACGCGAACCACAAGCCTTTGGGCGGAGCTGGAGGCGGGCAACGTCTGGTGGCCGTCCTACAAGCCCGGGCGGGACCCCGTATTGAGCTGGCGCCATGCCGCCGCGATCCTGATGTGCGACATTGATCCGCAGCCGATCTTCGCTGCCCTGCCAGCGGCGTTCGAGGGGATGTACGATCTGACCGCGGACGAGGTCTGCGACCGAGTTTCAGTTCCTGACGGCCGGGTCCTTTGGCCCGTATGGCTGGAAAGCTGGGTCAGCCATTTCGACCATTGGCACGACCCTGTCAGGCAACTGGTCGAGCAATATTGTAGCACTCCAGATGCTCGGGTCATTGCCGGCATGCTGACGAGGCTGGACGGGGCCGCCTTCTGTGATTTCGTCCTTCACGCCTACGAGCGGGCGGTCATTCTGCGGTCACTCCGTGGAGCACCCACCGGCGATAGCCCGCTGCCAATAGTCCAAACGATCGCGAATGCGGCACCGTTCGAGCGGCTCAGCTACGGCTTCTACCAGCGGTTCTGCGCCGAACTGAACCGGGAGGCGGATCCTCCAGCAACCCCAATGTCGGGCTTGGATTTCGACCGGGCCGGAAACCACAACATATTCGGCGGAGACGTCACATGAACCCCGTGCAGAACGCG
>JBEQBX010000107.1:0-9882 GCA_041639595.1 Porphyrobacter sp. | reverse complement strand
CCATTGTTCCGTGATCCGATGGGTCACCAATGCGCCATAATCGCCCGCCGCGATCGCCGCATTGGGCACTTCGCCGCGCGCCAGTGCATCGTCGATCCCGGCAATCACGTCGCTGCGCTGCTCGGCGATTTCGGGTGAGGACTGGCCGAACGGGGTATCGGCAATCAGCCACGGCACAGTCAGCGATCCGCCCATCACCAGCGCGCCAAGGATATACCCCACCAGCCCGGCAACGAGCTGCGTCCGGACGCTCCACCTGAGGCAGCCCAGCACGACGAAGCCGAACAAGGCGTAGTAGAACAGGATGTCGCCCGGCCAGATGAAGAAGAAGTGGATCATCCCGAACACCATCAGGATGAACAATCGCCACGCCTGAAGCCAGCGGGTCGCCCCGCGCGCCCACGCCTTCTCCATGAACAGATACATCCCGGCGCCGAACAGCACCGTGAACAGCCCGCGCATCTTGCCATCGATCACGACGAACTGCGCAATCCACATCCAGCCGCCCGGATCGCCCGGGTCGGTGAGGAAGGCGGCGGGATACATTTAGGCTTCGAACGGCTGGCCGAAGGCGACGATGTTGGCCGCAAGGATGCCCATCACCGCCAACCCGCGAATGAAATCGAGCGTGTCGATCCGTTCGGCAGCGGCAGTCGGCGCGATGGTGTGGCCGGAATCGCCGTGCAGCCCTTCGGCAGGCTCCGGCACAAGCGTTTCATTCATGGCTGATCCCCCGGCCTGGTTTCAGCCGGGATAGTATCAGGTGTGCAAGGCTTTGGAAGGGCGCGCGGAACGAAGCGGTTGCACGCCCCCTTCCGATCAGCCCGTTCCGATTACCCTTGGCCAGCGACGACGCAGGCCTTGCCGTCGCGCTTCAGAGCAGCGCAGGCGCGGGCCGCTTCGCCTTCGTTGGCAAAGCCGGTGGCCAGCAAGCGGGTAAGTTTCCCCGCCGGGACCAACGTCTTCTTCGTCCCCGAAAGCGCCGAGTGTCCTGCCAGCTGGCCCCACATCCGGTCGGCATTGGCCGCCACACCGAACGCGCCAAGCTGGACGCGCCAAGTGCCCTGCTTGCGGACAACCGCCGGTACGGACGCGGCCTGTTTGGGTTTCGGAGCGGCTTGGGATGCGGCTTGGGGCGCCGCGGCAACCGCCACGGCCGGCGTAACCGGCTTGGGCGCGGGCGGAAGGCCCATCGGCTTGGGCGCCGGTGCAGGAACCTTGGTCACGGCTGCCACCACCGGAGCGGGCCGGGCCGCCGCAGGCACCGGGCGCGCGCCAAGTTCTGCCGCCGCCAATTCCGTGGAACGCTGCGCCTTGGCTCCGGCTTCCAGATCCCGTGCGACAGACTGCGCCTGTGCGCGCTGGGCTGCGGGCACGAACTTGTCCATCTGCGCCAGCGCCTCGCGCGCCTGCGGCAGGCCGGTGCCGTTCGCCAGCGTCATCAATGCATAGGCCCGCACCCAGTCGCGCGGGGCATGATCGGCGTTGAAGTGCGACAGGCCCAGCACATATTGCGCGCGCGGATCGCCGCGTTCGGCAGCGGCCTTGATCATCGGCATGGCGCGTTCCTGTTCGCCTTCCTGAAACAGCATCAAGCCGTAATTGTCGGCGGCCTTCACATGGCCAAGCGCGGCGGCCTGTTCGTAAAGCTTGCGCGCGCGGGAATTGTCGACCTCGACCCCGCGCCCAAGCCGGTACGCCTGGGCCAGGTTGAACAGCGCATCGGGATCGCCCGCCGCTGCCGGACCTTGCCATTCGACCACGGCGCGATCGAATTCGCCCGCGCTCCATGCATCCACGCCCGCCTTGACATCGGCAAGCGCCGGTCCTGCCAGCAGCGCAAGCGCCGCAGCCGCCACGCCGATCTGCGCCCGGGTTGCCGTTACCTTCGACACGATCATTCTTGCCATCGCCCATTGCCTCGCAAAGTGCTGTTGAAACTGCTGTGCTGAAAACAATAGCGAAACAGGGTTAGCAAAAGGTTGCCAACCGCCCCGGGCCAGTGCCGCGGATGCGAAATCGATGGGAGTCGCCGTCAGTCAGTTTCACTTAAAGTCAGTCCTTTAACCCAAAATTAGGGGTATCCTGCGATCCCGTCTCCATCCAGCCGTTATCGGGTTCTGCAATGGGGCAGGCCCGGGCGGTTCAATCAATGGGGGACCCTGGCGTTGCGTGTACTTGCTTTGGCATCGCAGAAAGGTGGATCGGGCAAGACCACCCTGTCCGGACATCTCGCCGTTCAGGCCCAGCGCGCAGGCGCTGGCCCGGTCGTATTGATCGATATCGACCCGCAAGGTTCGCTTGCCGATTGGTGGAACGAGCGTGAGGCGGAATATCCTGCCTTTGCCCAGACCACCGTGGCGCGGCTTGCCAATGACCTGGCCGTTTTGCGCCAGCAAGGTTTCAAACTGGCGGTGATCGACACTCCGCCGGCCATCACCATGGCGATCCAGTCGGTCATCAGCGTGGCCGAACTGATCGTCGTCCCCACCCGCCCCTCTCCGCACGATCTGCGCGCCGTGGGCGCCACGGTCGACCTGTGCGAACGTGCGGGCAAGCCGCTGGTGTTTGTCGTCAATGGCGCAACGCCCAAGGCCAAGATCACCTCGGAAGCCGCCGTCGCGCTGTCGCAGCACGGCACCGTTGCCCCGATCACGCTGCACCACCGCACGGATTTTGCCGCCTCGATGATCGATGGCCGCACAGTGATGGAAGTCGATCCCGAAAGCCGCTCGGCTGCTGAGATCGCCGCGCTGTGGCGTTACATTGCCGACCGGCTGGAAAAGAATTTCCGCCGCACCGTGTTCGCGCCCACGCCCAACGGCGTTGCGCAGCAGCTTGGCGGCGTGCCGCGTCCGGCCGGAGGCTTCGGCCGCCGGGTCGCGCAGTAAGCGCAGGAAGGCACCGCAGCCATGTCCGAATCCGGTTTCGCCTCACTCGGCCCCTCGCTGCTTGCCCGCAAGGGCGGCGCAAAGCCTGCGATGCGTCCACAGGTCGCGCCGCTGGTGGCTGACGAATCGGCCATGGCCGAAGACCAGCTCGAAGATCTCGGCTGGAACGACATGGGCGACAACGACGGCGATAACAGCTTCGGGGCAGGCGCGGACATCGTGCCGATCAACGCCGATGTTTCCGCTGACCAGATCGCCGCCGGCGCAGGTACTGCGAATTTCGGCCCGATCGTGCGCCGCCAGCAGCGCCGCCTTGAAGAACGCGTGCTTGCCGATGCGGCCATGACCGGTCCGGACGACCGCGAACCCGAATATGGCGAAGAAGACGATTACGACGATGCGTCGATCTACGGCGCAGCCCATCATGACGAGGACGAGGACGAAGATTACGCCGACGAAATTGGCGACACCGCCATCTATGCGCCGCTGGCCGCTGCGCCTGCTCCGGCCCTGCGCAACCCGGCCCCGGCCCGCACCAAGGCCCGCGTGCCCGCCGTGCAATCGGGCCGCCGTGCTGCCTTTACCCTGCGGCTCGACGCCGACCGCCATCTGAAACTGCGGCTTGCCGCGACCATGCAGGGGGTGAGCGCGCAGGCGCTCGTCACCGAGGCGCTGGACCGGCTGCTTGCCGAATATGACGATCTCGACGTGATCGCCAAGCATCTGAAACGCCATTGACCAAACACCGCCATCTCAACGTGAACAGCCAAGACCAAACGGGGGAAATGACTATGGACCGTAAGCTCAAGACCGGCCGCCAGACTGCGCCGCGCCTCGCGCTCGCCGTCACCACCGCCATCACAGGGCTTGCCCTTTCGGGCTGCATGACGTCGGCCGCGCCGCGCGCCGATGTGTCCTTCGGCAGCGCCCAGACCGCGCTGGCCAAGGGGCAGGTCGACAAGGCCATCGCCCACGCCGAAGCCGCCGTGCTGGCCGAACCGCGCAACCCCGGCTTCCGGGCGCTGCTGGGCGCCGCCTATCTTGAGGCTGGCCGCTTCGATTCGGCAGCCACCAGCTTTGGCGATGCGCTGGATCTGGGCGATGAAAACCCGCGTACTGTGCTGAGCTTCGCGCTGGCCAAGATCGCGCTTGGCGAAGGCCGCGCTGCCACAGCGATGCTGGATGACCATGCGCAGGCCATCGATGCTGCCGATCTCGGCCTTGCCCTGGCGCTGGCCGGGCAGCCGGAACGCGGCGTCCACGTGCTGGTCAATGCCGTCCGGGCGAGCGAGGAAGCCTCGCCCAAGCTGCGCCAGAACCTTGCCTATACCTATGCGCTGGCCGGTAACTGGCGCGCGGCGCGGGTGATGGCGGCAGAAGATGTGCCCGCAGACCAGCTGGAAGCGCGCATGGCCGGATGGGCCGCCCAGTCGGCGCCCGAAATGTTTCAGGAACGCATTGCCACCCTGCTTGATGTATCTCCGCGCGCCGATGATGGTCAGCCCCAACGCCTCGCGCTTGCCAATTTCCCGGCGCAGGATGTGATGGTGGCCGAAGCTGCCGAGCAGGCGCAGGTCGATCTTGCGATGGCTGCGCCTGCGCCAGCCCCCGCCCCGGCCCGCGCTTATACCCCCGCTCCCGCGCCGTCGGCCGCCTTCAACGCAGCCTTCGCCGCGCCCGAACCCGCGATCCAGACCGTTGCAGCGCCTTCCCAGGCGACGCGTTACGTCTCGAACCCGGTGGTCCAGCAATTGCCGGCCGCTTCGGCAGCCCGCGCGCCAGCCGCGCCGCGGGTCGCAGCAGCCGCCCCGCAGCGCCGCATGGCCGCCACCGCCGCAGCCGCCACGCCGCCGGTTGCGCGTGATGGTGCCAGCAAGGACAAGGCCGCCAGCACGCATCTCGTGCAGCTCGGCTCCTATAGCAGCAAGGTCGAAGCCGAACGTGGCTGGACCGTGCTGAAGGGCAAGTTCCCGCAGCTCAAGGATCACAAGCCGGTCATCACCGAAGCCGTGGTCAATGGCCGCACGTTCTGGCGCGTTGCCGCCGACGGGTTCGGCGCGAACAGTGCAAAGTCGCTCTGCGGAACTGTCAAATCGGCTGGCCGCGGATGCTTTGCCTATGCCGCTTCGACCCCGCCCGCAGGCGCGGTAAAGCGCGACGTGCAGATGGCCGCGCGCACGCGTTGATGTGATCCGCTACCGCGTCGTCACCTGAGCGCGGCAGGACTTCGCCTTTATGAATTTGAGCACCTTGCTCCCGGATGGCCCAGCGCCGTCCGGGAGTTATTTTGTCCGAAGCGCGCGCAGCCCCCGACCGGGCTTTCCTACTTTGCGCAGCCCGGCATAGGGTTGCTGGCGGCCGAAACCCCCGGTGCTGGCGCAGCGCGCGGCGTGAAACATCACCGGCTCGGCGGAAAATGGCGGGAATGCGGGAAAAATGGCAGTGCATTCCAACACCGCCCAGCGGCTTTCAGGCCGCTCCAGACCCGGTTTAGACCCCATTCAGACCCTGCCTTGCCCCCGTTCAGCGCGATGTTTCACGCTGTCAGACCGGCGGCAGCGGGCGCTGCATTTGTAGGACGGCGGGCCTAAACCGCCAGCCTGACCCCGCCCTTCCACAGCCCCAGCACGCGGCCCTGCGTTCCCTGCCGGTCGAACGGCGTATTGTCGGCGGTGGCCTCCATCTTGCGGCGGTCGATGATCCACGGCGCATCCGGATCGACCAGCGCCAGATCGGCCTCCAGCCCTGTCGCCAGCTCGCCCGCATTCACGCCGAGCAGCCGGGCCGGATTGCGGGCCATCAGGTCAAAGGCGCGCGGGATGCCGATTACCTCGTCACGCACCAACCCCAGCACCATCGCCAGCAGCGTTTCAGCTCCGGCCATTCCGGGCGCGGCATCGGCGAAGGGCAGGCGCTTGTCCTCCGGCCCGCGCGGATCATGGCCGCTGGCGATCACATCCACCGTACCATCGGCAATCGCGGCAATGGCGGCCTGCCGGTCAGCCTCGATGCGCAAGGGAGGGGAGAGGCGGGCGAAGGTACGGAAATCGGCGGTGGCAAGGTCGGAAAGAAGGAAATGCGCAGGGGTAATCCCGCAAGTGACGGGCAGCCCCCGCGCCTTCGCTTCGCGCACCAGCGCGAAGCCACGGGAGGTCGTGACCTGCCGGATATGCAGCCTTGCGCCCGCCAGTTCGGCCAGTGCAATGTCCCGCGCAATCGCCAGCGCCTCAGCCTCGGCCGGGGCGGCGGGCAGGCCGAGGCGGGTCGCGATCTCGCCCGCGGTGGCGGCGGCTTCTCCGGCCAGCCCGCCATCCTCGGCATGGGTCACGACCACCAGATCGAGCATCGCGGCATATTGCAGCAGTCGCAGCATCACGCCCGAATCCGCAATCCAGCGCCGTCCGGTCGCGATCCCCTTTGCCCCTGCATCCTGCATCAGCGCGAGTTCGGCCAGCTCCCGCCCCTCAAGCCCCCGCGTTGCAGCGGCCAGCGGATGCACCCACAGATCGGGCTTGCCGCTTTTGGCAATAAAGCCGACCCGGCTCGGCAGATCGAGCGGGGGCGACTGATCCGGCATCAGCGCTGCACGGGTGATCCCGCCGAACTGGAAGGCGGGCTTGTCGACCGCGAAGACGCCCAGATCGACCAGACCGGGGGCGAGCAGCTTGCCCCGGGCATTGGTAATCTCGTCACCGTCCTGCGCAGTGACCTCCGGCCCGATGGCCGCAATCACGCCGTCCGCGCAGCGCAGCGTGCCTGCAACCACGCCGCCGGGTGTCACAATCTGCGCATTGGTGATGGTGAGAGGTCGCACCTGTTTCATGCCCAGCCCTCCACACCGCGTGCCCCGCGCGTCAGCACATCGAGACAGGCCATGCGGATCGCCACGCCCATCTCCACCTGCCGGGTAATCAGCGACCGGCCCGCCAGATCGGCGACTTCACTGTCTATCTCGACCCCGCGGTTCATCGGGCCCGGATGCATCACCAAAGCCCCCGGCGCGGCTAGCGCAAGGCGCCCCGTCGTCAACCCGAACAGGTGACGATATTCGCGCGCCGACGGGACGAATTGCCCGCTCATCCGTTCGGATTGCAGGCGCAGCATCATCACCACCTCCGCGCCGTGCAGCGCATCGTCGAAGCGGTGGAACACCTCCACCCCCATCGCCTCCACGCCCTGCGGCATCAGCGCAGGCGGCGCGCAGACCCGCACTTTGGCACCCATCGCAGTGAGGCACAGGATGTTCGACCGCGCCACCCGGCTGTGCAGGATATCGCCGCAGATCACGACGTTGAGGCCGGTGAAATCCTCCGCCCCCTCGCCCCGTTCAGCCAAGGCATGGCGCAGCGTCAGCGCATCCAGCAACGCTTGGGTCGGGTGTTCGTGTTGACCATCACCTGCATTCAGTACCGGACAATCCACCTTGTCCGCAATCAAACCGGTCGCACCCGATGATCCATGCCGGATCACGATCGCATCGGCGCGCATCGCGTTCAGCGTGATCGCGGTATCGATCAGCGTCTCGCCCTTCTTCACGCTCGAAGTGGCGGCGTGCATGTTGACCACATCCGCCCCCAGCCGCTTGCCCGCGATCTCGAAGGACAGCAGCGTGCGGGTGGAGTTTTCGAAGAAGGCGTTGATGATCGTCAGACCCGCCAGCAGGTCGCAATGCTTGGACCGCTGGCGGTTCAGGGCCACCCATTGTTCGGCCTGATCCAGCAGGTAGAGGATTTCGTGCCGCTGCAACGTCCCGATGCCGGTAAGGTCGCGGTGCGGAAAGGCGAGCTTCCCGGGCGGGAAGCGGCCCTCGGGGGCGGGAAATTGTGCTGAAGTCATTAAAGCCATGCCCTTAGTCGAGGCGCATCCGCCGCTCAACCCCGCCGCGTAAGGTTTCCGATAGAAGTTGGCGGGCAAAGACCCTACATCGCAGGTCGCCAAGGCATAAGGGACAGTGAATGAACTTCGTCAGCAAGGTTTGGAAGGTCCTCGTGGGGATCAAGGACGGGCTGGTCCTCCTGTTCATGCTGCTGTTCTTCGTGGCCCTGTTCGGCATCCTGTCCGCCCGCCCGAACCCCGGGCAGGTGCGCGACGGCGCCTTGCTGATCGACTTGTCGGGCATCGTGGTCGAGGAAAAGACCGCACTCGATCCACTCGAAGCGCTGCTGTCGCAAAGCGCGCCGGTGGGCGAAACCCGCTCGCGCGATGTGGTCCGCGCGCTGGATGCCGCTGTCGCCGATGACCGCGTCAAGGCGGTGGTCATCGACCTCACCACCTTCCTCGGCGGGGGGCAGGTGCATCTCAAGGATATCGGCGGCGCCATGGACCGTCTGCGCAAGGCGAAGAAGCCGGTGCTGACCTACGCGCTGGGCTATGCCGACGATCATATGCTGCTGGCGGCCCACGCCAGCGAGGTGTGGCTGGACCCGCAGGGTGTGGCGATGATCGCCGGGCCGGGCGGCAGCAATCTGTACTACGCCGGGCTGCTCGAAAAGCTCAGCGTCAATGCGCGGGTGTACCGCGTGGGCGAGTTCAAATCGGCGGTTGAGCCTTTTTCTCGCGCGTCCATGTCGGATGAAGCGCGGGCCAATATCGGCGGCCTCTACGGGGCGCTGTGGGAGGAATACAAGGCGAGCGTGACCAAAGCGCGGCCCAAGCTGGCGCTGTCGCGGATCACCGGCGATCCGGTCGCATGGATCGAAAGTTCCGGCGGAGACATGGCCAAGGCGGCGCTGTCGGCAGGCATGGTGGACAAGCTGGGCGACCGGGTAGCCTTCGGCGCGCGGGTGGCGGAAATCGCGGGCAAGGACCCGTGGAGCAAGCTGCCCGGTAGCTACGCCTCGACCGAACTGGCTCCCTATCTCGCCGATGTCGGCCAGATCCGCAAAGGCAAGGCTATCGGCGTGATCACCATCGCGGGCGAGATCGTGGATGGCGAGGCGGGGCCGGGTGTTGCAGGCGGCACCCGGATTGCCGATCTGCTGGACGAGGCGCTGGATGATGATCTGGCCGCGCTGGTGGTGCGGGTCGATTCGCCGGGTGGTTCAGTGACGGCCTCGGAAGAAATCCGCCGCGCAATCCAGCGTCACCGCGACCGCAAGATCCCCGTCGCTGTATCCTTTGCCAACATGGCGGCAAGCGGCGGTTACTGGGTATCGATGGCGGGCGACCGCATCTATGCCGAGCCTGAGACGATCACAGGATCAATCGGCGTGTTCGCCGTGGTGCCGACCTTCGAACAGGCGGCAGCACGGATCGGGGTTACATCTGACGGCTACCGCACCACCGAACTTTCGGGCCAGCCGGACTTCATCGGCGGTTTCAGCCCGGCAATGGACACTCTGCTGCAAACCTCGATCGGCGGCACCTACAAGGACTTCCTCGCGCTGGTTTCCAAAGCTCGCAGGCTGCCGGTCGAACGGGTCGATGCCATTGCGCAGGGGCAGGTGTGGGACGGCGGCACCGCGCGCCAGCTTGGACTGGTCGACGAATTCGGCGGCTTGCCTGAGGCGCTGGCCTGGGCGGCTGCAAAGGCCGGCGCGAAAGAGGGCGAATGGCACGCGGTCCATCTTGGAGAAGCCGACGGCAATTACGATTCGCTGATCCGGCAACTGGTCACCGATGACGCACAAAGCGCACCGCCAACAGCCAGCGGCGATCTGTTCGCCATGACCGCGATGCGCAGCGAGCATCTGGGCACGCGGATCACCCGCGATGCCGAACGGCTGCTGCAAACACGCGGCATTCAGGCGTTCTGCATCGCCTGCCCCGCCCGTCCCGCAGCAATGCTGGCTCCGGCCAAGCAGCCGGATAGCGTGCTTGCCCTGCTGGCATGGCTGACCGGCAGCTAAATCGCACGCAGCCATACCGCGGGTGCTTGCCAAGCGCGCAAGACCTCAGTAAACGCCCGCCCCTGTCCGGGCCTCAGCCCATTGGACGGGCGCGTAGCTCAGCGGTAGAGCACACCCTTCACACGGGTGGGGTCACAGGTTCA
>JBEQBX010000106.1:0-9934 GCA_041639595.1 Porphyrobacter sp. | reverse complement strand
TTCAACAAACTCAAGAACTGGCGCAGGGTCGCGACACGCTACGACAAGACCAAGGAATCCTACCTCGGCTTCGTCGCGCTCGCCTCAGTCAAACTCTGGATACCCTTTGTCCACGAAACCTAATGGCCCCGATGAGTCGTGGGTTCTTGGAGAAGCAGAGGCCACATTCTCATTTTTACGTGAAAAAGAGCAGAAGCTGTCTACCGCTATTGGTAAGTACAGGCTGAACGTTAACCAGCTTATTTTCCTTGTTTCATTGGTTGTAATGCCCGAGTTGCCACTTCAACAGCGAGCGATATTTTTCGCATCCGTCATCATTTTAATTTTGATCGCAGATCGCCTGACTGCGAAACTGGTCCCTAATTTTGTTCTGGACTTGAAGAGGGACAGGCCGAATTGGATCGAGCAGGTGTGGCCCACATTGTTGTCCTGGCTTGTATCAGTCACCTCGAGCGTTGTTGCATCAGTGATATACGGGATTTTGGCGGCTAAGAATTGATCAGCGCTTGAACTCCCTTTGCGTCATACAAAGTAGCCGCTCGACCTCACACCGGACCGCCATCTCCACGCCTTCGACATTCGCGTGCACATCGGCGTTGGCAAAGCGCAGCACCGTCACACCATGCTCCGCCATCCATGCATCACGCCGCCCGTCGCGCTCGGGCGCAAGGTCATGGCTGACGCCGTCCAGTTCACCAACCCCAATTCGCGGCACAGGAAATCGGCAAAGAACGGCCCGACCGGCATCTGGCGGCTGAACTTCACGCCATCGCGGTGGTGCAGATCATCGGTGCAGCCGCGCTGATGGCCTATGTGTGGTTCGGAGACGCGCTGGGGCTTTGATCCCTAACACCACTCCCGTCGCGGGCCGCCCCATTGTTCGGCCAGACCTTCGTCCACCAGCACAGCGCCCAGACTTTCGCCGCCGCGCGTTATCAGCATCAGGCTGCGGCCGTATTTGTCCTCCGTTCGGCCATCGGGATTGGGTTGGAGGGTGAACGGCCCTTCGTTCAGCAAAGCTTGCAGCCGCCGCGTCGCTTTGCGGCCCAGCGCTTCCTCTCTTGCGCAGCGCGGTTTGCTGACTTCGGGCGTGTCCACATCGGCGATGCGGATCTTTTCGCCCCGATACCAGATCGTATCGCCATCCACGACGCAGGTGCTCCGCACCGGGCCAAAGCACAGGCCGAAATTTGCGCTCTCCGGCTCGGCCACGCTGCTTTCAACAGTTTTGATCGAATGCCAGAAAAACACCCCGCCGACAGAGGCCAGCGGCACAATCACCAGCACCAGCGGGAACCAGCGCATCCACTTGCCCCCGCGCGGCAGGGACCTGGCAGCCGGATGATAGGTTTCCGCTTTCAGCCAGCGAGACGACCGGCGGCGCTTACGGAACGGAAGGATTTTCTCCATCGCGCTAATTTGCGCCGAAATGTCCGGAGATCAAGCCGGGGTGCAACTGGTGGTGGCCATCGGCCTCGCCGTGTATTTCTGGTGAGGCCCGCGCCTTTCCTACCGCTCTGCGCCGGGCCTAAGATCGGGGCGGTTCTTTCCAATTGTGGCGGGCGCGTCAGGCGCTGTGGTTTTTTCCGCGAGGGGGGTGTTCGTCAACTTCGGGTAATTGCACTTATCCCGCTGACATAAGACCATAATTTGGCGCTTTGTGAAGTTTACACGGTGTAAACTTTGTAAACTTCGCGGGCGCTGGATCAGCGGCGGCACCAATTGCGTTTCGGCCCGCCCCAGCGCGCGGCCAATCCTTCGTGGACCAGCACCGCGCCAAGGCTTTGGCCGTCGCGGGTGATGATCCTCAGCTCGCGGCCGAACCGGTCCCGGGTGCGGCCGTTGCGGGGGGCTTTCAGGGTGAAGCTGCCCGCGTTGAGCAATTGGCGCATCCGCTCGGTCGCGCGGCGGCCCAGCGCGCGTTCCTTGGCGCAGTCGGGCTGGTTCACCTCGGGCGTGTCGATATCGGCAATGCGGATCTTGGTGCGGCGGTACCAGATGGTGTCGCCATCAACGACGCAGGTGACGCGGACCGGGCCGGCGCACAGCGGGAACAGCGCGCGGTGAGGCTCGGCAGCCGCGCTCGCAGCAGGCCACAGCGCCAGCGCAAGCGGGGCGGCAAGCAGCGCCAGCCAGCAGCGGCGGGGCAAGGATCGGGGCGGTGACATAGGGCTAAGGGACCAGAACGGTGTCACGCGGTTCATCGGTCATGTCGGGATAATCGAGCGTGTAGTGCAGCCCGCGGCTTTCCCTGCGGCGCAGCGCGCTCTGGACGATCAGTTCGGCGGATTGGAGCAGGTTGCGAAGTTCGATAAGGTCGGTCGTCACGCGGAAGGCGCCGTAATAATCCTCGACCTCGCGTTTCAGCAATTCGATGCGGCGGGCGGCGCGTTCCAGACGTTTGGTGGTGCGCACGATGCCGACATAGTTCCACATGAAGCGGCGGATTTCGGTCCAGTTCTGTTTGATGACCACCTCCTCGTCGGAGTCGGTGACGCGGCTTTCGTCCCACGGCAGGATGGCGGGCGGTGCCTCAAGGCTGTCCCAGTGGGCAAGGATGTCCTGCGCGGCCGCCTCGCCGAAGACGAAGCATTCGAGCAGGCTGTTGGACGCCAGCCGGTTGGCGCCGTGGAGGCCGCTTTCGGTGCATTCGCCCGCAGCCCACAGCCCCGGCACATCGGTGCGCGCGTCAAGGCCGACCACCACTCCGCCGCAGGTGTAATGCTGGGCGGGGACAACCGGGATCGGCTGCCCGGTCATGTCGATGCCCAGACCCATCAGCTTGTCATGGATGGTGGGGAAGTGGCCGCGCACGAAGTCGGCCGGTTGGTGGCTGATATCAAGATGCACGTAGTCCAGCCCGAACCGCTTGATCTGGTCGTCAATCGCGCGAGCCACCACATCGCGAGGGGCCAGCTCCATGCGTTCAGGATCGTAATCGACCATGAAACGGCGACCGGTTTCAGGGTGGAGCAGATGCCCGCCTTCGCCGCGGACAGCTTCGGTGATGAGGAAGTTCTTGGTTTCGAGATGGTAGAGGCAGGTCGGGTGGAACTGCATCATCTCCATATTGGAAACGCGCGCGCCCGCTCGCCATGCCATCGCAATGCCGTCTCCCGTCGCGCCGCGGGGGGCGGTGGAGAACTGGTAGACGCGCCCCGCACCGCCGGTGGCAAGGATCGTGGCGCGGGCGGTGTGGCGTTCGACCCGGCCGGTTGCCTCGTCCAGCGCATAGACGCCCCAGACGCGCCCTGCCGCGGAGAATTGTGCGCGGTGGCGATCGGTGATGAAGTCGATGCAGGTGCGGCCCGGCAGCAGCGTGATGTTGGGATGGGCCTCAGCCGCCTTGACCAGTGCCGATTGCACCGCCCAGCCGGTCGCATCATCGACATGGACGATGCGACGGTGCGAATGTCCGCCTTCGCGCGTCAGGTGGAGCGCATCCTCGTCACGGTTGAACGGCACGCCGAGTTCGCACAACCGGTCGATCGACTGCGGCGCACGTTCGATGACGAACTCCACCGTCTCGCGGTCGTTCAAGCCAGCGCCCGCCACCATCGTGTCGCGGATGTGATCGTCAAATGTATCGCCCGCATCCAGCACGGCGGCAATGCCGCCCTGCGCCCAGGCAGTCGAACCGCCGGTCAGCGAGCCCTTGGCCAGCACCAGCACCCGCCGTGTCTCAGCCAGCGCCAGTGCCGCCGTCAGCCCTGCCGCGCCCGATCCGATCACCAGCACGTCAAACGGCTGCCGCAATGCGTCTTCCATCGCCATGCTCAAGCCATGGCGTGCAAACGCACTCTGGGCAAGCGACTTGGGATTGTTACGCGGCGGTCGCCGTGAGCTGGACGAATACGTCCTCCAGATCGGCTTCGCGGGTGATCACGTCCTCGACTGTCAGGCCCTGATTTTGCAAGATCGCCAGCACTTGCCCGGCACTCAGCCGGTCCTTGTCATACGTCACCTCAACCGCGCGGGCACCGTCCCATTCGACCTTGGCGAAGGCTTCGTGGGCGGGGGCAGCAGCAAGGTCATCGGCGGCCGTGACCGCAACGATCTTTTCACGCGCCATGTCGACCAGTTCGCGGGTCGGCTTGTTGGCGATCAACTGGCCGTGATTGATGATCGCGATACGGTCACACAGTTCCTCTGCCTCTTCGAGGTAATGGGTCGTCAGCACAACAGTCACGCCTTCGCGGTTCAGCTCGCTGACCAGTTCCCACAACTGGCGGCGCAGATCGACATCGACCCCCGCGGTCGGTTCATCCAGCACCAGGATCGGCGGGGAATGTACCATCGCTTTGGCCACCAGCAGCCGCCGCTTCATGCCGCCGGACAGCGTGCGGGCATAGGCATTGCGCTTGTCAGCCAGCCGCACAGCCTCAAGCAGCGCCTCGCTCCGTCTCAGGAAGGCGGGGATGCCGTAGAAACCGGCTTGGTTCTCCAGCACTTCGTAAGGCGTGAAGAACGGATCGAAGACGATTTCCTGCGGGACAATGCCGATCGAGCGGCTGGCATTGCGGCGGTTCCGGTCGATATCGAAACCCCAGATCTCGGCCGCGCCCGATGTCTTGTTCACCAGCCCCGCCAAAATGTTGATCAGCGTCGATTTGCCCGCGCCATTGGGGCCAAGCAGGCCGAAGATCGAACCCTGCGGCACATCGAAGCTGACCCCGCCAAGCGCCAGCTTGCCTTCGGTCATGGTGCCTTTGGCGCCCTTGGCTGGGGCATAACGTTTGACGAGGTTGTCGATGCGGATGGCGGGCTCTGAGGACATGGATCCGGACTAGGCAAAGCCTGCTGCAAAGGCAATTGAACTCGGCCCGCGCGGCCTGTATCGGCAGATGCCATGAACATTCCACCTCCTGAGACCCTGCTGGTCGATAACCACCGCGTCAGTTGCGACGGCGCCAGCGGCATCCGCGGCGGCGCGGGTTACCGCCCGGCGACACTGGGCCACCCACGCGTATTTCTTGAAATCGACGAGCGCGGCTATGTCGATTGCGGCTATTGCGACCGCCGCTTCGTGCTGCGCGGCGAGATTGCCGACGGCGCGGATCAGGCTGCCTTGCCCGATGTCGCCTCCGGCGCGAGCCCCGCGCATCGCTGATTGCCGGGGCGATGTCCACCGCACGCTCAGCGCTCGTTAAGGCGCTGTGTGGTGTGATGCAGGGCGTTACGAATCGGAGATCGATCATGCCGCGTTTGCCCTCTGCATCCGCATTTGTCGCTGCCGCGCTGGCGCTGACCTGCCTGCCGCTCACGCCGTTGGTCGCGGCCAGTGACGCGCCGGCCCCTGAGAGTGGCGTCGATGCTCATGTTCCGGCATCCGTGACCAAGGGCGAGGCTCGGCTTGCCAAACTGCTTGAGGGGCGTGTTGCGGGTGAGCCGCTGCGCTGCATCCGGTCCATGCCCAATCAAGGCATGAAGACGATCCCCGGCACCGCTTATGTCTATGGGCGGGGCAATACGATTTTCGTCCAGCGCACCCGCGACCCGGAGCAGATCAGCGATCGCGATGCGCTGGTGACCAACCGTTTCAGCGCGACCGAATTGTGCCGGTTCGACATTCTGACCACGATTGACCCGGTAAACGGCATCTTCACCGGCGCTGTGTTCTTCGAGGACTTCATCCCCTACACGCGCGCTGCGGCCACACCGGCCGAAGGCTAACGCGCCCAGCCTGCGCAGGCCGCCGGAACAGTCGTTCATACGATCCGGCGAAAATCGGACCAGCGCGCAAACCAAGATACCGCAGCGTTGGCCGCAGGTGAATGCGGGGATGTTACCCTTGGACAGCCCCGAAAGCCGCGATGCCCGACCTGATCACGCGCGCGCCATCGCCTGCATCCGGGCGATGATTTCTTCGGCCTGCAGCATGATCCGATCGATCAGTTCCTGACAGGTCGGGATGTCATGGATCAACCCGGCCACCATCCCGCAACTCCACGCGCCCGCATCCATCGTGCCTTCCATCATGATCTTGGGGTAAACCCCGGCGACCTCGGGCAGGATGTCCTGAATGGTGATCGCGTCGCCCAGTTCCTTTTCCTTGATGATCAGGCGCTCGACCGCAGCATTGTTGAGCACGCGCTCGGTATTCCTGAGCGGGCGCATCACGAGGCGGGTATCGAGTTCGCTCGCGGCAAGGATCGCCTGCTTCACGTTCTCGTGCACGGGCGCTTCCTTGGTGGCGATGAAGCGGGTGCCCATGTTCATGCCCGCAGCCCCCATCGCGATCGAGGCGACAAGGCTACGCCCGTCGGCCATGCCGCCGCTGGAAACGAAGGGGATTTCCAGTTCATCGGCGGCGCGGGGCAGGAGGATGAAATTAGGCACGTCGTCCTCACCCGGATGGCCGCCGCACTCGAAGCCATCCACGCTTACTGCATCGCAGCCGATGTCCTGCGCCTTCAGCGAGTGGCGTACAGAAGTGCACTTGTGGATCACCTTGATCCCGGCATCCTTCAAGGGCGGCAGCAGATCGACAGGGTTGCGCCCCGCAGTCTCCACCACCTTTACGCCGCCGTCGATCACCGCCTTCAACAGGCCCGGATAGTCCGGCGGCGTCAGGGTGGGCAGGATCGTCAGGTTCACACCGAACGGCTTGTCGGTCATGTCCTTGCAGCGCGCGATTTCGTTGGCGAGCTTTTCGGGGGTGCCCTGGGTCAGACCGGTGATGATCCCCAGCCCACCCGCGTTGGAGACCGCCGCCGCCATCTCGGCGAACCCGACATAATGCATTCCGCCCTGGATAATCGGGTGCTGAATGCCGAACATTTCGGTGATCGCGGTCTTCATGGCGTGTTCTCTCCCGTGGGCATGTGAATTCATCACTGAGACAAGCCGAGTTGCGCGGCGCTTTCAAGCCTGCTTTTGATGGGGCCTGCACGCAGGGCGCGATGTCGTAGCGTCACGCCTTCGAGGAAATTTGTCCGCCATGCGAACCGCCGCCTTGCTTGCCGTGATTGCCGCCGCGACGGGCGCTACTGGCGCGGTGCTGCAAGGCCCGCTGCCGGGCGATGCGGGGCTGACCCTGGCTCTGCAAGCGGTGCTGGGCACTGGTGGTGGCTGGGCCGGATTGCTGACCGCGACGGGCAAGGCTCCGCTGGTCTGGGGCACGCTGGCATTGGGCGCGGCGCTGGCGTGGCAGGTGGCCGGTTGGCGCGGAGGTCTGGCCGTGCCGACCGCCTATGCGTTTGCCTTTGCCGCCGACAAGGCGGCGCGCGCTGTGCTGTTCGTGCCGCGTCCCGATCCCGCGCTGGTGGCCGTGGCCGATCATGCCGCCTCCAGCGGGCTGCCTTCGACGTTCGGGTTGGCCTACGGAGCGATATTCGGGACAGCGCTGCTGGCGCGGGGAAGCGCGCGCGGTGCAAATCTGGCGCGGTTCATTGCCGCGCTGATTCTGATCGCCGGAGCGACGGCGCGGATCACCGCAGGCGGGCATTGGAGCAGCCAGATGCTAGCCTCGACCGCGTGTGGACTGTTGCTGTCGCTGGCGGCGCTGGAGATCACCGGACGGTTACGCTTGCCGCATCTCAGCCGCGGTTGAACGACAGAGTGAACGTCACCGGCACGGCCGGAGTAATCGACGGCAACTGCGCCAGCGCGCGCAATTCCCCCAATTCGTCGGTCAGGCCGAACATATCTGTCGAGATGATCACCGGCGCGGTCGGCACCACCGTCACGCGGTTATCGGCGACGCGGGTGACGAGGACTTCGGTCTCGACATCGCTGGACGCGCCCTTGATCGTTACATTGGCCGTCATCGCCCGGGTGAGCGACTGGCCCACTGCCAGCCCGGCGAAGGCAGCCGGATCCAGCTTGGCTGTAATGGTCGCTTTCGGATTGTCGGCCACACCGAAGAAAATCTCCCGCATCCGTTCGTTGCGGATATCGACCCCGGTGTTGACCGAGGCAAGGTCGACGTCGAGCGTGGCGGTGCCATCGGCGGCGACGCTGCCGGACAGGGTGTTGAAGCGATTAGTCTCTGCCACCTCACCCGCCTTGATGCTGACATAGGCGAGGCGAGAGCCGGCCGAATCCAGCGTCCACGCGCCTTCGGTCACAGGCGCAGGCGCGCTCGGCGCGTCAGTCGGCGCCTTGGCCGGCTGCTCCGCACAGGCAGCAAGGCCCATCGCGAACGCCGCGGCAAGGGCCAGCGGGCGAAGGGCAGGCAAGCGAAGGGTTGGCATCACGAACAGTGACCTCTCATCGGTAGTGCGGCCGCGTGCGATATTCGATTTATCGCGCCGCTGGAAGAGGCGGATCAACCTATCCGCTTGCCATTGCTACTCGAAATTCGGGCCGCGCACCACGTCGACGTCGCTCAGCAGCAACAGCAGGCTGTGCGGTTCGAGCATGGGGCTGATGAGTTCCACAAAGTGCTCCGCCTTGGCAGGCGTGGTGATCGCCAGCAGCATGATCTTGGCTGTCGCGCCTGACAGCTGATCATCGCGCCAGCGACCATGCTGGCCCATCCCGCCCAGCGTCGGCAGCAAAGTGTAATTATGGATGCCCACCGTTCCGGCAAGCCGCTCCAGCGCAGGAACCAGCGGC
The DNA here is from genome assembly GCA_041639595.1 of Porphyrobacter sp. GTDB lineage: Bacteria > Pseudomonadota > Alphaproteobacteria > Sphingomonadales > Sphingomonadaceae > Erythrobacter. The sequence goes on along the minus strand of JBEQBX010000106.1, from coordinate 1,375 downwards.
TCGTCGGCCAGAATCTCGATACGGCGCAGGCGGGTCATGGAAATCATGGGGCGAACACCTGAAGAAGCTCCATGGCAAGCCAGCGATAATAGACGATGCCGATGGTTATATTGAACGGAAAGGTCACGGCAAGGCTCATTCCGAGATACAGGCCGGGGTCCGCCTGCGGCAGGGCAAGGCGCATCACCGCAGGCACGGCGATGTAGCTGGCGCTGCCCGCCAGGATACCCAGCGCCGCGGCAGAGCCAGCGTCCAGTCCCGCGCCCAGCGCCAGCACCACACCCAAAGTGCCGTTCATCACCGGAAGGACAATGCCCAGCGACACGGTGCGCCAGGTCAGCGCCCGGCGCTCCATCAGCCGCCGCGCCGCGATCAGGCCCATATCCAGCAAGAACAGGCACAAGATGCCCTTGAACAGGGTGTCGAACACCGGCGCAATCGTCCCAAAGCCGTCCTTGCCCGCTATCACCCCGATCATGAAGCTGCCCACCAGCAGCACCACCGATCCGTTAAACAGGGTTTCGTGCAGCAACCCCCCGCGCGGCGCCAGACTGTCCGGGCCGGTGCGGCGGGCGAGCCACAGGCCGGTGAGGATCGCAGGCGTCTCCATCAGTGCCAGCACTGCAACCATGAACCCGGCAGGCGCCATTCCGGCGGCCCTGAGAACTTCGGAACCAGCGGCAAACGTAACCACGCTGACCGATCCGTAATGCGCCGCGACGGCAGCGGCATTGGTCTGGTCGAGCTGTCCGAACCTGCGCAGCAGAGCAAAGGCCGGCAGCGGCAATAGCAGCGACAGGCCGAGCCCACAGGCACCGGCGATGGCCATTTCTGTTGTCAGGCCGGTTTCCGCCACTTCGATCCCGCCGCGCAGGCCAATGGACATCATCAGGTAGAGCGCGATGGTCTTTGCGACCGCTTCGGGGACGGCGAGATCGGACCGGACCAAGGCGGCGAGCAGACCGAGCAGGAAGAACAGGATCACCGGTTGCAGCAGAAAATCGGCAGCCATCTCGAAACACCCCCTCGGACGGCCTGCCCCTCAGGCCGCGCACGCAGCGCGCACTAAGCCGCTAGACGATCAGGAATGGAAGCGGTTCCGAAAGATGTTAGGACTGATCGAAAAATAAAAAGTGACCTGAGGCAGAATGATTAACGCCTGAGCGCCAATTCACTGTCGTCATCGAAACTATGAAGGTATGCATATATCTTCGGCAGTCTGCGAGTTTTATTGCGAGTGGTGCGTCATTCCCACTCGATGGTGCCCGGCGGCTTCGATGTGTAATCGTAAACCACGCGGTTGATGCCCTTCACTTCGTTGACGATGCGGGTCGACACGCGGGTCAGGAAGCCGGCGTCATAGGGGAAGACGTCT
>JBEQBX010000105.1:0-10222 GCA_041639595.1 Porphyrobacter sp. | reverse complement strand
CTCGATGGCGCGTCGGTCTAGCCAGACGCGCATGGCGGGTGTGCGCTGGCCGCCGATCATGACGCGCGCAACGCCATCGATGGACGAGAAACGATCGACGAGATAGCGCTCGGCAAAGTCCGTGATGAAATCGCACGATCCGTTGGCGGCAAAGCCATCGATCAGGACCGCCGCACGGCGTTCAAGCTCATCCATCATGCTCCGCACGGCCGTGGGCGTGAACATGGGCGCGAGCAGACGGCGGAACACGTTGTGTGCGGGCGGATCAACGCCCTGCGGCTGCACCACAGGGAACGGCTCGATCGGCGGCACCGGGGTCTGATAGGTCGAAAACACTGTATGATCGCGGTAGGCGTCGACGATATCTTCGTAGCGCAGGAACACCCAGTGCCCGCCATTGTGCGGCGTATAGAAGATGTCGGGCACGCCCCGGCGCACCAGATCGTGCCAGATCTCGGCCGGGTCCGATACGCCTTCGGGAATGTGGAACATGTCGAAATCGACCATGCGGTCTGCCGGAACATGATCGGGCGGCGATGGCTGGAAAAGCAGAGTCATGCCGCATCCTCCGCCGGACCGGACCGGGCGACGCGCAGCGCCCCTTCCGGGCAGTTGCGCACGGCAAGGCGCACCTTGTCTTCCAGCGTTGCGGGAACGTCCTCCTGCACGATCACCACTTTGCCTTCGATGGCATCGGTGGCGAACACTTCAGGGCACAGATCCTCGCACCGGGCATGGCCCTGGCACAGGGAATGGTTGGCAATGACTCGCATTGTGCGGTTTCCTCTCCCCCTTTGGCTAGACCGCAAGGGCCGCAAATCCCAAGTCCCGCGCACAAACCAGAGGCGACAGATGGCACCGTTCACGCCATCAAACCTGTGCAGCCGCCCTGCTCATGTTGCAGCCATGCTGCGCAATCTGCACGATGCTGCAAAACAAGCGCATGAGTGATCGGGAGAACATGGATACCCTTGACTTCGATTTCGTGATCGTGGGCGGCGGCGTGGCAGGGTGCATCCTTGCCAATCGCCTTTCGGCTGACCCGCAATGCCGCGTCGCCTTGCTCGAAGCGGGTGGGAAGGACTCCAGCCCGCTGATCGCCGCACCTGGCGGCTTGCTGCCAATCATGATGTCGGGCGCACATGCCTGGCCCTATATGTCCGCACCACAAGCCCATCTCGATGGTCGCATGCTCTATCTGCCGCGCGGCAAGGTGCTGGGCGGTGGCTCCTCGATCAATGGCATGGCCTACGACCGCGGCTTTCATTCGGATTATGACCGCTGGGCACAGGCTGGCAATCGAGGGTGGTCGTTCGCCGATGTCCTGCCCTATTTCCGCAAGCTCGAAAGCTTCGGCCCTGCCCGCAATGAATGGCACGGAACAGATGGCCCGATCCAGGTCACCCGCGCCGCTCAGGACCATCCGTTCGCCAAGGCTTTCCTCAAGGCGGGAGAGCAGGCGGGCTTTCCTTTGACCGACGATCTTAACGGCGCAACGCGCGATGGGTTCGGCGCGGTAGACCTCACCGTCGGCAAGGGCCGCCGCTCCAGCGCGTCCTCCGCCTACCTGCGCCCGGTGCTGAAGCGCCCCAACCTCACTGTGCTGACCGGCGCGCACAGCCGCCGCGTGGTGTTTGAAGGCACCCGCGCCACCGGGATCGTGTTCCGCCGCGAAGGCGTCGAAACGCTTGCCAAGGCGCGCCGCGAAGTCATTCTTTCGGCAGGCGCGATCAATTCCCCGCAATTGCTGATGCTGTCCGGCGTCGGCCCCGCCGCGCATCTTGCCGAACACGGCATCACTTTGGTTCACGACCTTCCCGGCGTTGGCCAAGGCCTGCAGGACCACCTTGCCGCGCACGTGAAGTATCGCTCCACAAAGCCTTGGTCGATGCTGCGCTTTCTCAACCCGATTCGTGGCGCGCTGGCAATGGCGCAGTACCTTGCCTTGCGCACAGGACCGCTGGCCGATCCCGGCATGTCGGTCGCCTGCATGGTCCGCTCCGATCCAGCGCTCGACGAACCCGATATCAAGATGCTGCTTGTCTCGGCGCTGTTCGGACAGAACGGGCGCAAGATGGTGCCGATGCATGGCTTCTATGCCCACATCAACGTGGCAAGGCCAGAATCGCGCGGCAGTGTGAGGCTCACCAGCGCCGATCCCGATGCGCCGCCGGTGATCGACCAGAACTACAACGGCACTGAGAACGACCGCCGGGTAATGCGCGAAGGTGTGCGTATTGCCCGCCGGATCTTTGCCCAGACCGCCTTTGACGAAATGCGTGGGGAGGAACTCGCGCCGGGACTGCAAGTCAATTCCGATGACGAAATCGACGCCTATATCCGCGCACGTGCCGAGGCCGACTACCATTCGACTAGCACCGCGCGCATGGGGTCTGATCCGATGGCAGTGGTGGACGATGCCCTGCGCGTTCACGGCCTGCAATCGCTGCGCGTGGTCGATGCTTCGATCATGCCGCACTTGCCCGGTGGCAACACCGCCATTCCCGTCGCCATGATTGCCGAAAAGGCCGCCGACCTGATCCTTGGAAAGGTGCCAATCCAATGAAAACACGAGCCATGGTCTGCCACGCGCCCGGTGCCCCGCTGGTCGAGGAACTGCTAGACCTTGCCCCGCCCGGCCCCGGCGACGTGCTGATCGAAATCATGGCGAGCGGGCTGTGCCACACCGACCTTAGCCAGATCGAAGGCAAGGCTGCGCCCTACCCTTTCCCGGTCGTCGTCGGCCATGAAGGGGCGGGCATCGTGCGTGAGGTTGGCGCTGCGGTCACCTCGGTAAAGGTCGGCGACCATGTGATCCCCGTGGGCATCGGCGAATGCGGCGTTTGCGGCAATTGTTGTTCGGGAAAGACCAACCTGTGCGAGGCTTTCCTTGGCGACATTGCCCTTCAGCCCAGCCCGTTCTCGCTGAACGGGAAGCCTGTCTCCGCTTATTCAGGCGTCGGCAGCCTTGCCCAGTTCATCGTCACGGCGGAGCGCAACGTGGCGGTGATCCGCGACGACGTGCCCTTCCACCTTGCTTGCACCGCCGGCTGCTGCGTGGCAACCGGCGTCGGCGCGGTGCTTAACACCGCCCATGTCGAAAGCGATGCGACCGTCGCCGTCTTTGGTCTGGGGGGCATTGGCCTTAACGTCGTGCAAGGCGCGCGGCTTGCCGGAGCTTCGCGGATCATCGGTGTCGACATCAATCCGCTGCGCCACGAACAGGGCCAGCGCTTCGGGCTGACCGACTTCATCAATGCGCAGCAAACCGATCCTGTTGCCGAAATACAGGCGCTGACCGGTGGCGGGGTGGATTATGCGTTCGAGTGCGCAGGCAGCGTCAAACTGATGCAGCAGGCGTTCGAGTGCACCCGCATCGGCTGGGGCTGCACCGTGGTGCTGGGCGTACCGCCCGACGGCCAGACGATGGAGCTTGTTCCCTTTCAACTTCAGCTCGGGCGGCGGGTGCAAGGTTCGTTCATGGGCAACGTCAAAGGTCGCAGCCAGTTGCCCGGGCTGCTCGATCACTTTGCCGCAGGGCGCCTGAACCTTGCCGATCTTGTCACCCATCGTCTGCCGATGGCACAAGTAAATCAGGGGTTTGAACTGATGCGCCGGGGTGAATCCTTGCGCACTGTCGTTGCATTCTGACCGGCGATGCCAGGTCATCCGCCCTTTGTTCATGGTATGTTTCCCCGGGGAAACACGCGATGATCGACTATTCGCCCACTCCAGTGGCCTGTGTCGAGACGTCTCTCGGACGCGCTGAAATCGTCGAATGGTATTGGCCCGACATGCTCGATTTCGTCCGCTGCGAAACGGAATTGATGGTTGAGATGTCTCTCCCGCCGACATCGGCGGACGCTTCGGCCTGTTTCCCGGAAATCGATGCGCAGCGCCGCTGCTTTATGGGCACGCTGTTCACCCGCTGGCCGGGCGTGCTGATTGCCGGAAGGGCCGAGTGTGGCCACATCCGCGTCGTCCGCTGTGTCTTCGGGGTGGAGCAGACGGCGCAACTGACGGGACAGGTCACCGAACCCGATCTTGCCTTTCTGCAGGGGTTGCTTGCCCTGAACAACGAAACCTTACGCAGTCTGATGGGGTTGATCCGGCGCGAACTGGAGAACCTTGTTGATCGCAGTGAAGCGGCCATCACGGCGCTGATGCAACTGGTGTTCATCGAAATGGATCGCGTGACACGGGAGGAAACGGGGCCATCAGTTTGCGGCCGTCTTGCCCCGTGGCAGTTCCGCCGCATCCGTGAGCGGCTGGATTGCCCCGGCCCACCGCCCTGCGTTGCCGAGCTTGCCACGCTGTGCGGCATAAGTGTGCGTCACCTCCAGCGCCAGTTCCTTGCCCTGACGGGAATGACCGTGGCTGACTATGTGGAGACGACGCGGATCGCACAGGCCAAGTCGATGCTTGAACAGGGTGCCCGACCGATCAAGGCAATAGCACAGGCTTGCGGATTTTCGCATCCCAACAGCTTCACCCGGGCTTTCCGTCGCTCGACCGGTCAAACGCCCCTCCACTGGCGCAAGGCCTCGGGCAAATCGCACCTCGAATAATCGAACACTTGCGTTCGCTTGTGCCTGCGCTTAGGATCAGACCCAAGGCGGCGTGCCGAACCTTCTGATAACGGCAAATCTGACAGCGCCTTGGTTGACCGTTGGTCACACCGGTTATTGCGGAGAAGGTCCATGTGGCGAAAATGGCTCAAGATTCTGGGAGGCGCCTTGCTTGCCCTCGCCGTAGCGCTGGGAATCGGCGCATGGTGGAAGCGGGACGTGATCCAGCGCGTCTTTCTGGGCGGCGTGAAGGTCTTTGAAACGACTCCGCCGCAAGTTCCCGCCAACATCCCCCGCCCGGCCATCCTAGTATTTTCCAAGACCAATGCGTTCCGGCACGAAGCTGCGATTCCTGCGGCGGCTGCCATGCTGGAAGGTTTGGCGAAAGCCAACGGATGGGGCATTTATCAGACCGAAAACGGTGCCACCTTCCGGCCTGACATTCTGGCGCGGTTCGATGCCGTGGTATTTTCCAACGTTACCGGCGACGTGTTCACGCCCGACCAGCGGGCGGCGTTCAAAGCGTTTGTCGAGAACGGTGGCGGCTATGTTGGCATTCATGGCGCGGGCGACAATTCGCACGAGGCGTGGGATTGGTACGTAAGGTCGATCATCGGCACCCGTTTCATCGGGCATCCGATGGATCCGCAGTTCCAGAAGGCAACCATGCGGATTGAAGATCACAATCACCCCGCCACCGCCGGGCTGCCGGACAGTCTGGAGCGCGTCGACGAATGGTATTCGTTCGACAAATCGCCGCGCGGCATTCCCGGCCTGACGGTTCTGGCGACGCTGGATGAGAGCACTTACAAACCCGGCGCGTTCTTCGGTACCGAACTGGCGATGGGCAAGGACCACCCGATCGCGTGGTGGCGCTGCGCCGGCAAGGGCCGCGTGTTCTATGCTGCCGGTGGCCATACCGCCGAAATGTTCAGCGATCCGGCATTTCGCAAAATGGTGAGCGGGGCGATCAAGTGGGCGACCGGGAGCGAAGGCGATGGGTGTGGGACCGTTGCTGAAGCAACTGGCCCCCGGCCATGAAGCCTCCTTCCGATCCATCCAACACAAAATGCCAAACCTGCGGAGCAAGCGCATGATTGACCCTACGCATTTTGATCGCCGCAGCATGCTGGGCAGCATCGCAGCGCTGCTCGGCGTGGCGGCGCTTCCGGCCGAGGCGCTTGCTGCATCGGTGCAGACGCGGCGCTATCTTCCGCGCTTTCGCTTTGCGCTGCTATCGGCGGTTGCAGACACGATACTGCCGACGACCGATACGCCCGGCGCGCTCGTGGCCAAAGTGCCGGAGCGGCTTGATGCGATGCTGCGCGACTGGGCGGCTCCGGCCACTCGCGAGGACATGATCGGCGCGCTCAGCCGAATTGATGCAGCAGCGCAGAAGGCCAAAGGCAAAGGCTTTGCCGCGCTAACTGCGCCCGAACGGGCCGAAGTGCTGCGCGAGCACGACAAGGCCGCGCTCAAATCTGCGCCCCGCGCCGATGGCAGCAAGCCGATGCTGTTTGATTTCAACGCCGTGCCGACCGACCCCGGCTACAAGCGGGTGAAGGATCTTGTGATCCTGCTGCATTTCTACAGTCCGACCGGCAGCGAGCACGAACTGGTCTATGAACATGTGCCCGGACCGTTCGAACCCTCGATCAAGCTGGCCGCCGGCGCGAGGCCCTATCTGAGCATTGGCCCCGTTTGAGCGGAGATACCTTCATGTTTGACGCAATAGTCATCGGTTCGGGCATCAGCGGCGGTATTTCTGCCAAGGAGCTGTGCGAACGCGGGCTGAAGGTTCTGGTCATCGAGCGCGGTCGCAAGATCGAGCATGTGACCGATTACATGGACAGCCAGATGCCGTGGGACCTGCCCAACAACAACCAGATTCCCGAAGAGGAGCTGGCGCGTGACTATGCGGTGCAGCGCAACTGCTATGCCGTGAATGCGGCGACCAAGCAGTTCTGGGTGAAAGACAGCGAGCATCCTTATACCACGCCCGAAGACCGCCCTTTCGACTGGATCAGGGGCTATCATCTGGGCGGGCGTTCGATCATGTGGGGGCGGCAGTCCTATCGCCTTTCGCCCATGGATTTCGAGGCGAATGCGCGCGATGGATATGGCGTGGACTGGCCGATCCGGTACGACGACCTTGCGCCGTGGTACAGCCATGTCGAAAAGTTCATCGGTGTGGCCGGATCGAAGGAGGGCCTGCCGCAATTGCCCGATGGCGAATTCCTTCCGCCCTTTGCGCTGAACGATGGCGAAAAGCTGTTCAAGGCAGCGGTCGAGGAGAAATTTGCCGGGCGCAAGGTGATCATCGGGCGCAATGCCAACCTTTCGGTGGCACAGCCGCACCACGAAGAACTGGGCCGCACCAGTTGCCAGAACCGTTCGATCTGCGAGCGTGGCTGCAGCTTCGGCGCCAACCATACCAGCCTTTCGTCCTCGCTCCCCGCAGCGGAGCGTACCGGCAACCTGACGATCGCGACAGACGCCATCGTGCACAGTCTGGTGCAGGATCCGGTCACGGGCAGAATTACTTCGGTGCGCGTGATTGATGCGAAGACGAAGGAGGGGCGGACCTATGAAGCCAAGGTGTTCTTCCTCAATGCCTCGACCATGGGATCGGCGCAGATCCTGCTGAATTCGCGCAGCGAGGCCAATCCGCGCGGATTGTGCAACCGGTCCGATCAGGTGGGCCGCAACATCATGGATCACGTCTATGGTTTGAACACCGCCGGAATCATGCCGCGCTATCCTGCCAACAGTTACTATCGCGGGCGCAGGCCGACCGGGATATATATCCCACGCTATCGCAATGTCAGCGAGGACGGGCCAGGGTTCGTGCGCGGATACGGCTATCAGGGAGCGGTTGTTCGCACGGGAGGACCGCTGACCGGCGGAACCGGGATCGGCCAGACGATCAAGGACCGCGCGCGGCAGTTCGGGCCGTGGGTGGCCTACATTGCCGGATTCGGGGAAATGCTGCCGCACCCAGAAAACCGCATGACACTGCACGAGGTGCGCAAGGACAAGTGGGGCATCCCGCTACTGCACATCGACGTGCAACTGCGCGAAAACGAGATGAACATGATCCGGCAGATCAATGCCGATGCCCGCGAGATGATCCAGAAGGCAGGCGGGGCGATTGCCTATCAGACGACCGAGGCGGGATCGCCGGGCCGGGGCATTCATGAGATGGGCACGGCGCGCATGGGGCGCGATCCGGCAACGTCGGTGTTCAACGGGCTGAATCAGGCGCACGAGGCGGCGAACCTGTTCTGCACCGATGGCGCAGTGATGGCATCGTCAGGCTGCCAGAACCCTTCGCTGACCTACATGGCCATGTCGGCGCGGGCGGCGCACAATGCCGCCAGTATGCTCAAGGAGGGCCGCCTGTAGGATCGCCCGCTGCATTACGCTGCGCAAGGCCAGCGATGAAACTGCGCAACAGGCCCTTCTGGATGGCCAGCGCGCCATCGCCGGTGGAGGGCATGCCCGACAGCTTTTCAAGCAGGGGCGAGGCCCAGAAAAAGCCGAAGAGCATGTTGAAGATCGCCACGACCTGTACCGCAAGGTGATCATCAGGCGATGGCATGCCCGCTTTTTCGCTGAGCTTGCGACCATAGCCCACCACCCGGCCGAGCCAATCCAGGGCGACCGGATCAGGTTCTGTATCCGATGAAATCGCCGCACGGATCAGCAACTTGGCGATGTTGGGGTGCGCGGCCAACAAGTCGGTCATGCAATCGGTGAGCATGGTGAATTGCGCGGTCGGGCTGGCCAGAAGATCGTCCATCAGATCGGTCATCGGTTTGAGCGCGCGTTCATAGACCTGACGGTAGAGGTCTTCTTTACCGGAAAAGTGCTTGTACAGGCCCGGCTGCTGCAGCCCGGCCTGCGCAGCAATGTCGCGCAGGGAAGTGGCACCATACCCATCGCGCGCGAAAAGTTCCTCGGCCACATCGAGAATGCGGTTTGCTGTCCGCTTGCCCTTGTTGAGCGGGGTGGGCGCTGGCGCTGATTGCAGATTGGAAAGTCCGTCCATCGCCATTGCATAGCGAAGTTCGCCGAATGTTGCTTGCCAAAAAAGTTATCGACCTATAACTTATCTCGCTGAGCCATGAAGGCCACAACCTTACAGGAGACAGCGATGCTTGATGAAGCCCGCAGGCAGTATCTTTCGGACATTCTGAAGCCAGCCTCACCCCCGCGCGAGATCAGCAACCCGTTCACCGAAGAGCAGAAGCGCCTGATGCTTGACGTGGTTCACGATCAGGGGCCGTGGAAGCTGATCATTGCGCAGCACTTTCCAACGGTGGAATCGCTGATCGCCACATTTGCAGGGGGCTTTCCCGAAGGCTTCACGCCCACGCTCGACATGTTCCTGACGCCGACCTTCCGGGGTTATCTTGCGAATTACTCGACCCCGCTGTACCCGGAACTGCACGATGTGTTCTATAACGAAGGGTTCCTGAACCACGCCAAGTCTTACTGGGGTGCGCAATACGCCAAGCCGCAGATGATGTTGTTCAACGTCAACGGGCCTTGCGGAAACACCGATCCGGGCCATCTCGATTCTCCGAGTTTCCGGGGGGTCAGGCATGAGAATTCGCCGACCTGGCTGTGTTCGATCATGGGACGGTCCGGGCTGTTTCAGGATTACCTGATCAAGATGGCGCAGGTGATCACGTGGTTCAGCCATGATCCGGAAAGCGGCTTCACTTATTGGCCCAACGGCCCGTTGAACAAGCCCGCGCGGGTGCAATCCCCGATCTACAATCGCGCGGTGGTGGTGCAGAACGAAATGCTGGTGCATCGCGGCGAGGCGAATGGCCCGGTCGAGCGGCGACGTCCCGAAGGTCTGGGCTTTGACAGCGTGTTCACCGGCGATCCGGCAGACCGCGATGGCTGGCTCGTGAAGACTGGTGAGCAGGTGATCGAGCGCTATCACACCGATGACCTGCGCTTCCTCGTCCACTGGTCAGCCGAAGTGTTTAGCGACTATGCCGAGCTGAAGAAGAACATGGATGGCAGCGACAACCTGACGCACGAGCAGGCGATCGACATGCTGATCAAGGACGTCCGTTCGCGCGGGATACAGATTGAGACGCCCAGCGATCCGCTGAATGATCCTGTGTTCATCGCCGCGCTGAATGCGGCATACGATTACGGCGGCCCTGCGGAATACCCCGCCGAAGCGCAGGTTGATGCGCCTTACGGCATGGCAGCCTGAGCCATACTACAGGCATAAGAAAGGGCCGCGACCAATGCCGGTCGCGGCCCTTTTTCTTCCTGCAGTCCTAATTACTTCAGCCTTGCACTTACTTCAGATTGGCAAGGTCTGCGTCGATCTTGGCCAGACGTTCGTCGGTCACATCATCGGGCGCGTACGTCTGGATGGCCTTAAGGGTCATCGAACGGGCCATTTCGATCTGTTCGTTGCTGGTCATGCCGGGAATATGCTTATCGATGATCGCCTTGGCGGCAGGGTCATCGAGCAGCGTGCCGATATCGGTTTCGGCAGTCGTGTACTTCGGCTTGGCAGGTTCCGCAGCAGCGGGCGCTGCGGGTTCAGCCGCTATGGCAGCGGCAGGCAGAGCAGCGGCGGCGAGCGCAGCGATAATGGCAATCCTGATCATAAACATCCT
>JBEQBX010000104.1:0-10251 GCA_041639595.1 Porphyrobacter sp. | reverse complement strand
CCTTCGACCTTGTGGAGTTTGCGCGCAAGGTTTGCCGAAAACACGCAGAGGATCAGGCTGAGCAGCAATTGTTCTTGCAGCGGGATGCCCAGCAATCCCAGCGCGCCTGCAACGCCTGCGCCGACCACCATGAAAATCGACGAGATGAAGTTGTTTGCCGCGACCGATCGCGATGCTTCGGATTTGTCGACGCGGGTGGTGAGGAACGCATACAGCGGGACCACGAACATGCCCCCGGCGACCGCAATCAGCAGCAGGTTGACCAGCAGCAGCAACGCCAGCGGCTGGGCCAGGAATTCGCTGACCCCAAAAAGTTCGCCGGTAACCGGCGCCAGATTCCACATCCGGCAGATCAGGTAAAATCCGATCAGCAGCACGCCCAGCACCAGCACCGAAGGCGCCGAATACCGCGCGGAAATATCGCCCTTCAGCAGCGCATTGATCGAAACCGATCCGATCGCAATCCCGGCGGAAAATGCCACCAGCAGCACGGCGGCAACCTGTTTGTCGGCCAGCAAAACGTTTTTGGCGAGCGGGATGAATTGCACGGACAAAATTGCTGCGATTGCCCAGAAATAACTGATCGCCAGCACCGAATACCGCAGTTCCAGATTGCCCATCGAAAAGGCGATCAGCGATTTAGACGCGCGGATCGGGTTCCAGTCGACTTTGGTTTCTTCGGTCTGGGCCGGGGCAGGGGGCACCCAGCGGCAGACCAGGTAACCCACCAGTGCAATCGCGATCACCGCAATAATGCTGTCCATGATGTGCAGCGCGCCGCCCAGCATCATGCCGACAAGGATTGCAACATAGGTGCCCGCTTCGACCAGACCCGTGCCCGCCAGCACTTCGTCCTTGTGCAGGTGTTGCGGCAGGATCGCATATTTGATCGGCCCGAAGAAGGTGGAATGCACCCCCATTGCAAATAGCGCGACGAACATCAGCGGGATGGCAAGGCCTTCGATATTGACCCCGCGTGATGCGAGCAGCAGGCCCGTGGCGCCGACGGCCATGATGATGATTTCGGCAAATTTGATCCAGCGGATGATCTTGGTCTTGTCGCGCATGTCGGCAAGCTGGCCCGATGTTGCCGAAAACAGCACAAATGGCAGCACGAACAAAGCGGTGGCAACGCCGCTGATGAGCGTTTCCATTTCGGGCGAATCGTAGACCTGATAGACTACGAACAGCACCATCGCGTTCTTGTACAGATTGTCGTTGAGCGCGTTCAGCAGCTGCGTCAGGAACAGCGGCAGAAACCTCCGTTGGCGCATCAGGTTGGTCGAAGTGGTCATCCGCGTGTTACGCTGTCGCTTCCCTGTTATGGTTCGGCACATAGCGGCAGGGCACGCTTTCACAAGAGCGCGTGCGGGCGCGGCATTGTGGGGATGGCGCAAGGCAGGGGGTTTTGCGGCCGCGTTTCCGGCGCTAAGGGGGTGATACGCCATGTCCAGCCTTCCCAACATCCTCACGTGTTCGCGCATCTTTGCGGTGCCGCTGCTCGCTTTCTTCCTGTGGTGGCCCGATTGGCAGTTTGGTTATCTTGTCGGCTTCGTGCTGTATTGCATCATCGCCATCACCGACTTTTTCGACGGCTATCTCGCCCGCGCGCATGGGACCGTATCGAAGCTGGGCGTGTTCCTTGATCCGATCGCGGACAAGATCATGGTGGCCGCGGTCATTCTGGTGCTGACGGCGCAGGGGTATCTGCGCGGGCCGTACGCGGGCGATGTCCACGTGATTGCCGGGCTGGTGATCCTGATGCGCGAGATCGCGGTGTCAGGCCTGCGCGAATTTCTGGGCGGGGCGCAGGTGTCGGTGCCGGTGTCGAAGCTAGCCAAGTGGAAGACCACTTTCCAGCTGGTGGCGCTGGGTGCGCTGATCCTGGGCGGCGCGGTGCATGGCCAGCCTTGCCAGTCGGTGGGCGAGGCCTGCGGAACGCTGGCGCAAAGCTGGGTGCATCTCGTCGGACTGGTCAGCCTGTGGACGGCAGCGGTGCTGACCTGCGTCACCGGCTGGGATTACCTGCGGGTCGGCCTAAAACACATGGATTGAGACTGGCGCAGGACCTGCGTTTCAGGTTATATTGTCTCTCATGGGATGGTACAACACACCGCCAGCCGGGGCATACGTGCTCTTGCTCGCCGATGAGGCGAAGCGGCTCCAGAGGGAGGCTGGCAGTGCGTTCGAGCGGGGGGATTACACCCGCGCCTCTGCCCTGATCGGCGATGCCGAACTCCTCGCCGAAGATGTTCACAATCTGGTGGGGGAGCTTGAGCGGCGCGAGATCGGCGGGTTGATGACACTGGCACTCTACGATGTCCGGGCCTCCGCACAGCCTGCGCCGCAAAGCTGGTGGGAGCGCCTTTCGCCCTCCCGTTCCGTCAGGCTTGCTATCAGCACAAGCCTCGCGATCAGCGTCGCTTTGACGGAGTACTGAGCGGCCCGTCCCGGTCTATGCTCAGCCCGCCCGCAGTTCCTCGGCCAGCAGTTGGAAATCCGCCTCGCGCGGGGAATTTCTGCGCCACGCCAGCACGATCTCGCGCTTGGCGGTGGGGCTGTCGACCGGGCGGGCGACAACCTGCGTGCCCGCCAGAATGCCCGCTTTCAAAGCCATTTCCGGCAGCATGGTGAGGCCAAGGTCGTTATCGACCAGCTGCACCAGCGTGTGCAGCGACGTGCCGATCATTGCCGCGCTCGCGCGCAATTCGGCGCGGTTGCAGGCGGCCAGCGCATGATCGCGCAGGCAATGGCCATCCTCCAGCAGCATCAGCCGGCCCTGATCGATCATCTCGGGCTTGATGCTGGCTGGCGGATCGCGCGGATCGTCCTTGGGAAAAGCAATGAACAGCCGGTCGTCCGAGATATGCGCGATGGCGGCATCACCGGTGTCGAAGGGCAGGGCCAGCAGCACGCAATCGACCCGCCCGTGATGCAGCGATTCTAGCGCGTCGTTGCTCGTCTCCTCGCGCAGCATCAGCTTCAGATCAGGCCGTTCGCGTTTCAGGCGGGGCAGGATGCGCGGCAGCAGGAAAGGGGCGATGGTGGGAATCACGCTCATCCGCAATTCGCCCGACAGCGGCTTGCCCGCGGCGTGGACCAGATCGACCAGTTCTTCGGCCTCGCGCAGCAGGCGGCCGGCCTTGGCCACCACCTGTTCGCCCAGCGACGTAAAACGCACCACCCGGCGCGACCGTTCGACCAGCGTCACGCCGAGCAGCGATTCCAGCTCGCGGATGCCGGCCGACAGCGTCGATTGCGACACGAAGCTGGCATCGGCCGCCTTGCCGAAATGCCCGTGTTCGTGAAGTGCAACGAGGTATTGCAGCTGCTTGATGGTGGGGAGGTAAGTGGACACGCGGCTACCCTAATCCGCCGCCAGTGTGTCGGGATCGGGCTCAGCTTCGGCCAGATCCTCAGCCCCGGCCTCAACGGCAGGCGCCGGCACAACGACATCATCAATGTGCGTCATCTTCAGCTTGCCGCGTTCCACAGCGAACGCCAGCTTGCCTTCCACCAGATCGAGCGCATCCTTGCCGAACACCTCGTAACGCCAGCCTTGCAGCACCGGAAGATCGCGCACCCCGGCGGCGAGCGCTTCCATCTCGTCCGCACGGGTCAGCAGGCGCGGGGCCACGTCAATTTCGCGGGCGCGGATTTTCAGCAGCAGCTTGAGCAGGTCCGCCACCAGCGCGCCTTCCTTGCCCAGCGGGGCGCCCGCCTTGATCTTCTCGGGCATTTCGTCCTTGGGCAGCGGCTCGGCATCGGCGATCACCTTCATCAGCCGCTTGCCGATGTCATTGTCGCGCCATGCCGGGGAAAGCCCGCGCACCTTGGCCAGATCGGCCTGATTTTTGGGCGGGTGGCTGGCGATATCGGCCAGCGTTTCGTCGCGCATGATCCGCCCGCGCGGGATGTTCTTGTGCTGCGCTTCGCTTTCGCGCCACGCGGCCAGCGCCTTCATCCGGCCCAGAACCTGCGGATTGCGGCCCGTCTGGCGGATCCGTTTCCACGCAAGACCGGGATCGGTGAGGTAATTGGACGGATCGGCGAGCTTTTCCATCTCCGCATCCAGCCACAACCCGCGTCCGGTCTTGATCAGCTTCTTCAGAATGCGCGGGAAGATCGCGGCCAGATGCGTCACGTCGCCGATGGCATATTCGATCTGCCGGTCGCTCAGCGGACGGCGGCTCCAGTCCGTGAAGCGCGCGCCCTTGTCGATGGTCAGGCCCATCCATGTTTCGACCAGATTGGCATAGCCGATCTGTTCGGACTGGCTGATCGCCATCATCGCGATCTGGGTGTCGAAGATGGGGTGAGGGGTCTTCTGCGTCAGGTTGACGATGATCTCGACGTCCTGCGAACCCGCGTGGAAGACCTTCAGAACGTCTTCATTGTCGCACATCAGATCGAGCAGTGGCTTCAGATCGATCCCCGGCGCCATCGGATCGATCGCCGCGGCTTCTTCGGTATTGGCGATCTGCACCAGGCACAGTTCGGGCCAATAGGTGTTTTCGCGCATGAATTCGGTGTCGACCGCGACGAAATCGGACTTGGCCAAACGGTCGCAGAGGTCGGAGAGAGCCTCGGTCGTGGTAATCAGCGGATGGATCTTCATGTTGTCTTTTCGTGGTTAGCGGGCGGAGTGCCGCCCTCGGGATTGAACCCAGTTTGCGCCATGGACCCTGGCAAGCACCGCTTGACAAAGTGTAAGGCTTCCCCTGTTAGCGCGCCGATGGCGGGCGACCCCGCAAACACCGCGCGTGCGCGCCCTAGCGCCATAGCCGCGAACAGGACAAGAGTTTAGATGCACCCCTATCGCACGCATACTTGCGCACAGCTTTCTTCCGCCAACGTGGGCGACACCGTTCGCCTGTCGGGCTGGGTCCATCGCAAGCGGGATTTCGGCGGGCTGTTGTTCGTCGATCTGCGCGATCATTATGGGATTACCCAGATCGTCGCCGATGCGGATTCGCCAGCGCTCGCCGTGCTGGACCGGCTGCGGGTTGAATCGGTCATCACCATCGAAGGCGAGGTCAAGGCGCGGTCCGCCGACACCGTGAACCCGCGCATCGCCACGGGTGAGGTTGAAGTGTTTGCGCGCGCCATCACCGTGCTCAGCACCGCCGAAGAACTGCCCCTGCCGGTGGCTGATGAACAGCCTTATCCTGAAGATGTGCGGCTGAAGTACCGCTTCCTCGATCTGCGCCGCGAAACGCTGCATAAAAACATCATGACCCGCGTCGCGGTGATCGCCGATATGCGGGCACGGATGGGCGCGGTCGGCTTCAACGAGTTCTCGACCCCGATCCTGACCGCCTCCAGCCCCGAAGGCGCGCGGGATTTCCTCGTGCCCAGCCGCATCCATGCGGGCAAGTTCTACGCGCTCCCGCAGGCACCGCAGCAGTACAAGCAATTGCTGATGGTGGCGGGCTTCGACCGCTATTTCCAGATCGCGCCGTGCTTCCGCGATGAAGACCCGCGTGCCGACCGTCTGCCGGGCGAATTCTACCAGCTTGATCTGGAAATGAGCTTCGTCACGCAGGAAGAAGTGTGGGAGACGATGGAGCCGGTCATTCAGGGCACCTTCGCTGCCTTCGCCGGGGACAAGCAGGTGACCGCGGCGGGCGAATTCCCGCGCATCCCCTATGATGAAGCGATCCTCAAATATGGCAGCGACAAGCCCGATCTGCGCAACCCGCTGATTATTTCGGACGTGTCGGCGCACTTCACGCAGTCGGGCTTTGGCCTGTTCGAAAAGATTGTCGGCGGCGGCGGTGTCGTGCGCGTGATCCCTGCGCCTGCGACCCATGAAAAGAGCCGCAAGTTCTTCGACGACATGAACGATTGGGCGCGCAAGGAAGGCTTTGCCGGCCTTGGCTATGTCACCCGCAAGGGCGGCGAATTTGGCGGCCCGATCGCCAAGAACCACGGCGCTGACCGCATGGCCGATCTTTATGCCGAGCTTGGCCTTGGCGAGAATGACGGGCTGTTCTTTGCTGCGGGCAAGGCGGCCGACGCGGCCAAGCTGGCCGGCGCCGCGCGCATCCGCGTGGGCGAGGAACTGAACCTCATCGATGAAAACGCCTTTGCGCTGTGCTGGATCGTCGATTTCCCGTTCTACGAATGGAACGAGGATGAAAAGAAGGTCGATTTCAGCCACAACCCGTTCTCGATGCCGCAGGGTGGGATCGATGCGTTGAACGGTCAGGATCCGCTGACGATCAAGGCGTTCCAGTACGATCTGGTCTGCAACGGCTTTGAAATCGCCTCCGGCTCGATCCGCAACCATATGCCCGAAACCATGGTCAAGGCGTTCGAGGTCACCGGCCTGACGAAGGCGGATGTCGAGGAACGCTTTGGCGGGATGTACCGCGCGTTCCAGTACGGCGCTCCGCCGCACGGGGGCATGGCTGCGGGCGTTGACCGGATCGTGATGCTGCTCTGCGGCGCCAAGAACCTGCGCGAAATTTCGCTGTTCCCGATGAACCAGCGCGCCGAGGATCTGCTGATGGGTGCACCCAGCCCGGCAGAGCCGCGTGCTTTGCGTGAACTGCACATGCGCGTGGTTGAACCACCCAAAAAGGATAGCGCCTGATCGCTTGGCCGAGGGGCGGCGCAGACCCGTTTTGCCGCCCCCCTTCATGCCCACTTGCACATCCCCGCGCCGTTCTTTAGGGCGGAGCGAGATTATCAAACCCCAGTACATAGAGGGAATACCATGAGCGATACTGCCGACCGGGTGGCAAAGATTGTCGTCGAGCATCTCGGCGTCGAAGCCGACAAGGTTACTCAGGATGCGAGCTTCATCGACGATCTCGGTGCGGACAGTCTCGACATCGTTGAGCTGGTGATGGCCTTCGAAGAGGAATTCGGCGTCGAAATCCCCGATGATGCGGCCGAGAAGATCACCACCGTCGGTGACGCCACCAAGTACATCGAAGAACACAAGGGCTAAGTCCCTCGGGCAACGCCCCGGTGTCCGCGATTGCCGGTTGCCTGCTCTTCGGGGCAGGGCGCGGCAATCCTCAGGCAGGTTAATTGCCGGGGCGCGGACGAGGGCCTAGACAGGCTCAGCCCTCAGCGGGTTGGGCCTGTTGCTTTATCGGAGAACGCGAATGCGCCGTGTGGTTGTAACCGGGCTTGGCCTCGTCACCCCGCTGGGGGCCGACGTCGAGACGACTTGGGCGAACCTGATAGCAGGCGAGAGCGGGGCGGGGCAGATAACCCGTTTCGACGCCTCGAACCAGAAGTGCACGATCGCCTGCGAGGTGAAGGACAAGGATCACCCCTGGGGCTTTGATCCTGACAAGCGCGTGGATCACAAGGTCCAGCGCCAGGTCGATCCTTTCATCGTCTATGGCATCGATGCCGCCGGACAGGCGCTGGAGGATGCCGGTCTGACCGACATGACCGAGGCCGAGAAGGAACGCACCGGCTGTTCGATCGGATCGGGTATCGGCGGCCTTCCGGGCATCGAGATCGAAAGCGTCAATCTCCACGAACGCGGTCCCGGCCGTGTCTCGCCGCACTTCGTGCATGGCCGCCTGATCAATCTCATCACCGGTCAGGTGCAGATCAAATACGGCTTCATGGGCCCGAACCATTCGGTCGTGACGGCGTGCTCGACCGGCGCGCACTCGATCGGCGATGCCGCGCGGATGATCGCGATGGACGATGCCGACATCATGCTGGCAGGCGGGGCGGAAGGCACCATCAACCCGCTCGGCATTGCCGGCTTTGCCCAGGCGCGTGCGCTCAACATGAGCATGAATGACCGCCCGACCGAAGCCAGCCGACCCTATGACAAGGGCCGTGATGGCTTTGTCATGGGCGAAGGCGCGGGCGTTGTCGTGCTGGAGGAATACGAACGCGCCAAGGCGCGCGGTGCGAAGATCTATGCCGAAGTGACCGGTTATGGCCTGTCGGGGGATGCCTATCACGTCACCGCCCCGCACCCCGAAGGCCGCGGCGCGGAACTGGCGATGCGCATGGCGCTGAAGAAGGCTGGCCTCGGCCCGGGCGATATTGATTACATCAATGCGCACGGCACCAGCACCATGGCTGACACCATCGAACTGGCCGCGATCAAGCGCGTGCTGGGCGATGACCTCGGCGGCGCGTCGATGTCTTCGACCAAAAGCGCGATCGGCCACCTTCTGGGCGGCGCCGGCGCAGTGGAGGCGATCTTCTGCATCCTTGCGATGCGCGACCAGATCGTCCCGCCGACGCTCAACCTGCAGGATCCCGACGATGGCACCGAAGGCATCGATCTGGTTCCGCTGGTGGCGAAAAAGCGTGAAGTGCGCGCCGTGCTGAACAACAGCTTCGGCTTTGGCGGCACAAACGCATCGATCATCATGCAGAAGGTCGACTGATCCGGTGACGCGCGCACGCGGCCTGCTGCTTGCGCTCGTCGGTCTGGCGGCCGCCGGGCTGGTGCTGGCGTGGACGTTCCTTGGCTCGGCGACGATTGCCAAGGACACCAGCTTCACCATCCCCGCAGGCGCTTCCGTGGCGTCCGTGGCTGCAAAGCTTGAAGGTGAGGGGCTGATATCCTCAGCCTCCGGTTTTGTGTTGCAGGCGCGCGTGTTCGGATCGGACACCCCGATCCAGGCGGGCGAATTTCTCCTCACCCCGGATATGAGCCAAGGCGATATCCTCGCCGCGTTTCAGTCCGGCGATGTGATCCGCCGGTTTGTGACGATCCCCGAAGGGATGCCTTCGATCCTGGTCTGGGAACGGCTGATGGCCGAAGACCTGCTGACCGGCGAAATCGCCGTCCCGCCCGAAGGATCGATCCTGCCCGATACCTACGCCTTCGAACGCGGCCAGACGCGCCAAAGCCTGATCGAACAGATGCAGGTGGCGATGGACAAGGCGCTGGCCGAGGAATGGGGCAAGCGTTCGCCGCGCATCGCGGTCGATACCATGCGTGACGCGCTGATCCTTGCCGCCATCGTGGAAAAGGAAACCGGCAAGCCCGAAGAGCGCCGCATGGTCGCCGGGCTCTATTCCAACCGCGTGCGCACCGGCATGATGCTGCAGGCCGACCCGACGATTATCTACCCGATAACGCAGGGCAAGCCGCTGGGCCGCCGCATCCGCCAATCGGAAATCTCTGCGGTCAACGGCTACAACACTTATACCAAGGTCGGCCTGCCCGAAGGCCCGATCACCAATCCCGGGCGTGACAGCATCGCCGCGGTGATGAACCCCGAAGATACCGGCGCGCTGTTCATGGTCGCCGATGGCACTGGTGGGCATTGGTTCGCCGCCACGCTGGCCGAACACAATGCCAATGTGGCAAAATGGTATGCGATCCGTAGAGAACGCGGCGAAATGTAGTTAGGCAGGGCTGATGCCGCAGCCCTTCATCCTCACCGCCGCCTTGCCGCCCGATTTGGCCGCGTATGCCGAAGGTCTGCGCCGCGTGCATTACCCGGCCGAGAAAAACCACCTCCACGCCCACGTCACTCTGTTCCACGCCTTTGCCCCGTCGCTGCTGGACGAGCTGAAGGATTTCCTTCCTCGCGTGGCGCGTGAATTTGCGGCGCCTGAGGGGGCGGTGAAGGGCGTGATGGATCTCGGCAAGGGCACGGCTATTGCGCTGGAGGCCCCGCAATTGCTGTCCCTGCGCGCGCTCATCGCGGATCACTTTCACGGCAGCCTGACCGCACAGGACCTCCACGAACCGCGCCCGCACATCACGGTGCAGAACAAGGTCACAAAGGAGGAGGCAAGGGCGCTTCAGGCCAGCCTTGCCCCCGACCTTTCCCCGTGGGCCGCCAAGGGGCGTTTTGTCTTCCCCGCGCTGGAGCTGTGGCACTATCGCGGCGGTCCGTGGGAGCCGGTCAAGACCTGCGCCTTCCGCGGGCGGGAACGGCTCTGAAGGAGCAGCGTCAACGGGGCTTGACCCCGCGGGCGGCGCGCCCTAAGTGCCCGCCTCGCCCGGGCCGACACCCGCGGCCGAATCCGGCACCAACAGCGTGCCGGATGCCCATGGGGCGGAGTAGCTCAGCCGGTTAGAGCAGCGGAATCATAATCCGCGTGTCGGGGGTTCGAGTCCCTCCTCCGCTACCATAGGCCTTTCCGGAAGCTTCCGAACGCTTCCGCATTTTTCCGAAAATCCAACAGAAAGCAGAGGGTTGCGGGTGATTCGCGTCCGCATGCGTCCATGGCCTTCCACATGCAGCCAAATTTGGTGTGGGGGTATTTTGGGGGTATTTTCGCGGAGTATCGGAAAGGAGC
>JBEQBX010000103.1:0-10346 GCA_041639595.1 Porphyrobacter sp. | reverse complement strand
CAACGCGCATGATTTCGGCAAGGCCCACCCGCAGCTGCGCCCGGTTTATTTCGCCAGCTTCGGCGCGGCCAAGCCGGTGCGGGCGGTAGCGGGGAGCGCGCCTGTGGAACGGTCCGGCCTGAAATTCCCGCACGACGTTCACATGAATGCGCGTGGCGGCGCGGCGCGGATGGCGGTCAGCCTCGGCCAGTATGGCAAGCCGCTGGAATGCAAGGATTGCCACAGCCTGACGCCCGACAAGGCCAGCTTCAAGGAAGTGAAGATGGAGGCCGCCTGCGAGGGTTGCCACAGCCTTGTTTCAGGGCGCGGCGTCAGCGGCTTTACCAAGCTGCGCCACGGCGATGTGAAAGACCTGGCAGAGGATCTCGCCCGCATTTCAACCGGGCCGCGCCGGCCTGTCAGCCCGTCCCGCCAGCGACCCGGGCAGATCGGCAGCGCCGCGCCTGTGTATCGCGCCGATTTTGGCCGTCCAATGCGCGGCTATATCGGCTTGTCGAACGCGCTGTCGGCGGGCGGGGTCTGCACCGAATGCCACCTGCCGACCCGCGGACCGACAGGGCAGGCGGACCTGATGCCAGTCAACCTGCCGGATCGCTTCCTCACCAGCGGCTACTTCAATCACGAGCCGCACAAGCAGGAAAAGTGCACCACCTGCCACGCAGCAGATACATCCAAGACGGCAAACGATCTGCTGATCCCTGATCTGAAAAGCTGCCGGGAATGCCATCAGGGGGGGAGCGCAGCGAAGACGAAGACCATCGTGCCGTCCGACTGCGCGATGTGCCATTCCTATCACCTGCCTGCAGGCCAGTGGTCGCCGAAGGGTGCCTCACCGCACTACAAGCCGCCGCCTCCAGCCAAAACAGTTGCAGCAATTGCTGCAAAGACTAAGCCGTAGCGATGAGCGGAAGCGCCTCATCCCCGGTTCGTGCGGTGCTGATCGCGCAAATAACCGACATTCACGTCGGCTTTGCCCCTGACGACCGGCCAGAGGAATTGAACCTCACCCGCTTCCGGGCTACCTTGCAGCGGTTGATTGATGGCCCCAACCGGCCCGATCTGCTGGTGCTTTCAGGAGATATAACCGATCACGGCGATGCGGACAGCTTTGCCAAGACCGCTGCCCTGCTGGCCGATTGCCCGTTCCCGATCCTGCCGATGGTCGGCAATCACGATAGCCGCGCAGGCCTGCTGGGCGCTTTCGGGCAGGTGGTCCCGGCAGGTGGCGGGTTCCTGCACTATGTCGTCGATGCGCCGCTCGGCCTCAGGATCATCTGCCTCGACACGCTGGAGGATGGCCGCCACGGCGGGGCGTTCTGCGATGCGCGCGCGGCGTGGCTGGCCGCGCAGTTGGCAGACGCGCCGGACACGCCGACGCTGATCTTCATGCATCACCCACCAGTGGTTGCCGGGATCGACTGGATGGACCCCGCGCCTGATGAACCGTGGATGCTGCGCCTGCGCGATGTGCTGACCGGCCAGTCACAGGTGCAGGCGATCCATTGCGGGCATCTGCACCGCCAGATCACCACGCGCTTTGCCGGTATCCCGCTGGGCGTCACCCCGTCCGTCGCGCCGCTGGTGGCGATGGACCTGACACCGATCGACAAGGACGCGCCCGACGACCGCGAGCTGATCACCGCCGAACCGCCGACCTATGCCCTGCACCGCTGGGATGGGCAGAGCCTTGTCTCCCATTACGAACGGGTCGGCGACTGGCAGGTGCTGGCGCGATTCCATGCGGGGCTGCAACCGATGATCGAAGGCATGTTCGCCGAGCGGGATTAGGCCTTACTTCCGCGCCGCCCGCTGCGCCCCCAACAAGGCCATCCCCACCCAGCGCTTCATATCGACATCGTCCGATACCTTCCACGGCACGCCGCTGCGGGTCATGAACAGGCGCTCCATTTCAGGCCGGGTGAAAGGCCGTGAGCCGAGCCTTCCGAACACCGCCATCTGCCCGCCGGTCTCGTCCACCGCGCGGTCACGATCCAGACCCTTCGACAACGCGATCGCTGGCGAAGGCGTTCGCGCCCAAGCGATCAGTTCAGGCACCGGCGCGGGGCTGAAGCCGTAGAAATTGCGCTGGCTGTCGGGGCTGGTCAATTGCAGCACCTTCATCCCGTTCCGCCCGTCCGCCACATATGCGAACAGCGAGGCATTGGTGGTGCCGACGATCACATCCTCGGCATCGTTCAGGCTGCCCTCCAGCGTCACCTTCTGGTGAACCTTCGGACTGCGCGGGTTGGTGATGTTGAGGATCACCAACCCGTCCTGCTTGGCTGCGACATAGGCATAGGTGCGCGCGATATACATCCGCCGCGCATCGGCCAGCGGCACCGTCCCTTCAGGCACGGCCAGCGGATTTCGCAACGCCGTGATGTCGAACAGCTTCACCCCGTCTGCGTCGGTGACCCACAGATACCGGAACTGCACCGCGCTCGCCCGTGCATCGCGAAGCTCCCGCACAGCCGCCAGTTTCGGCGTGGCAGGATCGGACAGATCCACCACCACAAGCCCCTTGGCCGCGGTGATATAGGCGATCTCGCCTGCCAGCACGATGTGCCGCGCGCCGGTCAGCACCCCGCCCGGGTTCCACGCGGTGGAGCCATCATCGAACACCTTGCGGGTCAGTTTGTTGTTGCGGAATTCGCCGTCCGCCAGCGTGTTGACGTTGACGAGGATCAGGCCCTCAACCGCATCGGTCACCGCCGCGTAGTTGTAGATCGGCAGGAACGCCTGCTCCTGGTTCATCTCGCGCATGGCTTGCGTGTTGCGGGTTGGCGCGATCGGCTGGTTGGTGGCGATCGCCATGCAGGTGGCGTTGGCGGTCTTCACATTGGTATCATGCCCCAAGGCGGAGAACGGTCCCTTTAGGATGCGTTCAGATGTGCCCTTGTTGGCAATGCTGGCCACGTCATAGGCGGTGAACCCGGCCTTGCCGCCTGCCACGAACATATATTCGCCGCGCAGTTGCAGGCAGCCAACGCGGTCGGAGGTGCCTTCGTGGACGTTGGCAAATTCCTCCAGCGGCTGGGTTTCACCCGACAGCTTCTTGTCGAAGGTCTTGCCGCGCACCCAGTTTTTCAGTTCGCGCCCGTTCTGTTCGACGTGGAGCTTGAAGTAATCGGGGTAGGCATAGCGCTGGAGATAGGAACCGATAACAGCCTGCGGTTCGTCATATTCGGTGACGCGGGTCGCCTGGAACCCGCCTTCAAGGCCAGTCCACGCATTCAGCCCGACGAAATTGACGTAATTCGTGCCGAGCAGCAGCAGCTGCGCCATGATCGCGTTGTTATCGTCCTTGGCCGACAGGTGGCAATCGGTGCAGGTCTTGGTTTCGGTCAGCCGCACGGTATGCGGGAAATGCGGCGCGAAGGCTTGGGATGAAAAGCCGATGGAACTGATCGGCGGCTGCTGCACATAGATGCGTTCGCGGTTGATGTTGGTGGATGACAGGATCAGCGCCGATGACGAACGCACCGGGGCGGTCTGGTTGCCCTTGGTGGTCTGGTGCCTGCCCAGCTGGAACATCTCGTCGCGCGCGACCTGCGGGTTGTAGGTGGCAAAGTTGCGCGTCTCTCCGCCTTCGTAACGGTGGCTTTTGGTCTTCCAGTTGGCTTCGATGGGCAGGTGGCACCCACCGCAGCTGGTGGTCCATGACAGGTGACAGGTAAAGCACGCCATTTCCGGATCGCGGTGCGCCCGGTCATCGATGCTGATGCCGGTGCCGAATTCGAAATTACCGGTGTCCGCACCATACCGGCTGACCAGCTTGGCCCGGGCTGCCTTGGCGTTGAAGGTGGGCGTGGCGGGATCGACCGATTCCTTGACGAGGCTCATCTCCCATTCAAGGCTGGGATCGACGATAGATCGCTGGATCAGTTTTCGCCTGCCGTCCGCGCCTTCCAACCATTCAAACCGGCGCTTGCCATCGGGGTTGCGCAGCAGAGCGAGATTATGGCCTTCCGGCGGCGCTGCCGGGCCGCTGGTGCGCAGCGTGGGAAGGGCGTCAGGCGTGCCGTGGCAATCCTTGCAGGTGATTTCGACCGCGTTGGCGACCTCGCCATAGATCAATCCGTTGCCGTGGCTGTCCTGTTCGAAATGGCAATCGGCGCATTGCATCCCCTTTTCAGCGTGGATGTCCATCATGTGCACGGCCTTGCCGGGGTTGACGCCTGCGGGGACGAACTTGCCTTCATCCTTCTTGCGCCATTTTTCCGGATCGTCCGGATCGACGATCTTGCCCTCGGCATCGAGCAGATTGCCTTCGCGATCACGTTTGAAAATTGCGCGGAAGTTCCAGCCGTGGCCGTGATAATCGGCAAACTGCGTGTCTTTCAGCGTCGGGTTCAGGTCATAAACGTTGCGCAGGAAATCCAGATCGCCCCAATTGCCGCGCACGGCTGCTGCCTCGGGATTGCGGTCATTTATTGCGCGCACTTCTTCGGCGGTCGGGTATTTCTGCTGTTTCGGCCACATCGAGGACGCGTCGCTCTCGTAATCCCACATGGTGTAGCCGAGATAGGAATTCAGGAAGATGTTGGGCTGGTGCATGTGGCAGTTCATGCATTGGGCTGTCGGGATCGCGCGGGTGAAGACGTGCTGGAGCGGGTGGCCCTTTTCCTTCACCTGACCGTCGACGGTCAGCGTATCGTCCGCGCGCTTCCCCTGCCCCGAACCATCGCCATGTCCGTGACCGTCGTCTTCTTTGTGACCCGGCTGCTTCACCGCGCCATGTTTCTTCTCCCCATACCCTGCCGCATGCTCGATCTTGCCTGCGATCGTCGGATCGGCTGTAATCGACTGCCCGTCGCGCCCATACTGCGCATAGGTCAGCGAATGGCGCGGTTCGCGGTCATTGGCATAGATCACGTGGCAACTCGCACAGCCCGAGTGGCGGTAATCACCCGGCTGGTCGTTGGTGCCCATGAACCATGTGAAGGGATCGTTGAGCCGGGTCTTATGGATATTGAGCGCCGGGATGGCAACGCGCAGGCCGGTGCCGGGACCGCGGTTGGACTGCTTTAAATCAGGCCTCCCCGGTTCCTCCAATCGCTGAATTGAACCAGATGGATTTGGAAGGCCGATTTCAGGGAATTGCGAATTGATCGTCCGTCCGCCGCGTTCGAAGACGCGGAACACATCGCCCGGCGGAATGACCTGCCAGGTGGGCAGCGGATACATCTCGGCCAGCACGCCGCGCGCCACCTGATCTTCGGACAGCTTACCCCCCGGTCCGGCGCCTGGCGTGGTGATCTTTGCGGGCAGCCCATCACGGGTGTAAGCTTCGCCAAGCAGGTAGTTCTTGAATGGCAGAACCCCGTTATTGTAGCTTGCCCCGCCCCACAGCATCGCACCGGTCGCCATAATTGATCGTTCCGCCGCCTCGATTGCGCCCATATGGCACGCCCCGCAGGCATCACGCGCCACGCGGTAATCGGACGGATTGATGAACTTCACGAACTCCGGCGATTCCTGATTCAGCAGCGCGTAGGACCGCTTTGGATTGGCGGACGATGGAAAATGCCAGGATTTCGGATATTTCGGCAGCACGTGAGCCGTGTCGCGTGCGGCAACGTAATCGGGGGAATCATGGGGAAGCTCGGAATTGCCGCGCACGCCGGCATTGCCGCCGTGGCAATCAGTGCAGCCCAGCCGGACGGAGGGCGAGACATGCATGGTAGGTGCGTCGGTTTTGATATGGCAGGTGTTGCAGCCTTCGGACTTGGCCTCCATCGCCGCGACGGACTGGCTCTGCGGCGCGGGCGGAGCAAAAACGGCGGCATAATTGCGCTTGACCGGCTTTTCCTTGTCCGCCGCCATCGGCGCACCCGCGAACAGCCCGATGGCAAGCACCAGCGCCGTGATAAGCAACGCCATTTGGCGAGCGAAGTTATGGCCAATCTTTAACATCAGTAGGTCAGCACCACGTTGGCGAGGATGGAGACGAATTCCTGTCCGCCGCCGCGCGCGGTGAACAGGTCCTGGAAGCCGTCGCCCGCCAACAGCGTGGCGGCCGACAAGCGAAAGACAAGATTCTGATTGGCCTTGGGCCGCCAGATTGCGGCAGCTGACAGGTCAAAGCCGATCTCACGCGGGATCGAACCTTCGTTCCGCAGGGCCTGCAACGTCGCGGTATTTTCGAACCACAGGTGATTGGCATTGGCCGACAGGCGCAATTGCGGGGTCAGATCGAAATCCGCGCCTGCGCCCAGCAGCATCAGGCCCGGATTGTTGAAATTGCTCTGCCCTTGCTCCTTGGAACTGCGCAGCGAGTTCAGCAGCCCGTTCCGCCCGTTCACGGAAACCGCCCGCCCTCCGCCTGCAAAGGGAATGGTCTGGCGGATCCAGTAAGACGTATCCGCGCCTGCAAACACCGGGTTCTCGAAAATCGCATCGAACCCGCCTTCGGTATCGTCGTAGGGATCGGAGTCCCCGCTGGCATAGGCGGCCGACAGGCGGAAACGCATCCAGTTGCGGTCATAGCTGGCTTCCACAGCGGCAAACTGCGCGTTGATGTTGGCTGGGCGGTCAGTGAAGAAGCTGTTCCGGTCCTCCCCCAGCGCCCAGTAAAACGAACCGGTCAGGTTCACCCGGCCCAGCCGGCCATCCATATTGTAGCCGAGATAGACCACGTCATATTCCCGGCCCCGCAGCGTCCCCAACAAGGCCGGGCGCACAGGGAAGCCGTTGTCGTCGATTGCTATATCGTCAGCTTCGCGGTTCATGTTGTAAACGACGGTGAACTGACTGGTCAGCGCGGGGATCAGGAAATCCTGCCGGTATGCATTGGCGACAAACACGAAATCGTCGCGCAGCGGCTTGGTTATCGCATTAAGGCCTGAATTGGTGTCCTTCTCCATCCGCCAGAACGCGCCAAGGTTGAACTGCAAGCGGTTGTTGTCGCGCGATCCGAACAGGCGCACGCCCAGTTGCTGGTCGTTGAACAGGAACCCGCGAAAATCCGACTGGAACGGCTGAATGCCCGCACGGATCGAGATGAAGTCGAACCGGTCATTGTCGAACTGGCTGAAGTGGTAATCGACGAAGGCTTCCTGCACCCCGAGGAACTGGTCGAGCCGGTGGCTGGGGCGCGAAGGTTCGACAAACAGCACGCGGCGTTCGGGCACATCGACGTAATTGACGTTGTAGGCGAGCGTGACGCGGTATTCGACTGTAGGCGGTTTGAAGGTGGTCGATCCTTTCAGCAGCGCGAAACCGGCGATGAATGTCTGGCTGAACACCTGGCTGAAATCATTGCCGAACACATCGTTGCGATCCGGGTCTTCGGTGGTTTGCACACCGACGGGTATGGGGAAGGTGCGCGGTTCGTAAACGCTGTCTGAAATCAGGTTGGCGACGAAGAACCAGTCATCGCCCCTGATCGGCAGCCACGGCACTTTCACCCGGTTGATCGGCCGGTCACCTTTGTAGGTGTTCTGGTTATAGGGATCGAGCAGGTTCTCCTTCACCAGCCCCAGGCTTTCGATCAGCCGCCAGCGATCGGGGATCGGCAGTTGATCGGTCGGAAAGGCGCTGGGCGGAGGGGCGCGGACGGCGCCCTGATTGGTCTGCTCGACGCGTTCGGGCAGCGGAGCGGTGTAGCCGGGGCGCTGGCGGCCTTCGATGATCGCGGGATCGACCGCGGGCGTGTCCTGCTCCCAATCCTGCTCGCGCTCCTCCTCTCCGGGCGGGAC
This sequence comes from Porphyrobacter sp., assembly GCA_041639595.1. Taxonomy (GTDB): domain Bacteria; phylum Pseudomonadota; class Alphaproteobacteria; order Sphingomonadales; family Sphingomonadaceae; genus Erythrobacter. Next base: position 2,646 of record JBEQBX010000103.1, on the reverse strand, counting down.
GGTCTGAACCTGCACTTCCTCAGGCGGCGAAGCCTGAAGCAGCAGCAGCGCGGGCAGCATCCAGCCCATCTACAGCCCCTCGCACACGTTCTGGGCCGCCGTATCGAGGAACGGGGCAAACGGGCACCCGACATAGCGGAGGCGCACCTGCCGCGAACCGACCTGCACCACAATCCGGTCGGAACGGATGGCGGCGGGCGCATTGCCGATCCCGCCAACCCGCGCGCCGGCGTTGTGCAGGCCGAGGAAACTGATCATGTCGTCCTGATCGATCCCGTCGCCCGACACGCCGATGGCACCCACCAGCGTGCTGCCGCGATAGACCGGCACCGATCCCGGGAAGATCTGGATGCCATTGGCAAGCCGCGGATTGCCGCCTGCCACACCCGGCAGCCCGCTGCAGGCGCGCGGAGTGTCATCTGGGCGCTGGCCGGTAATGAATTGCAGGTGCTGCGCCAGATTGCCGACCACCAGTGCCGACTGCAGGCCGGTCGAAAACGGGCTGAACTGCCGGATTGGGCGCGACAGGGGGCCGTTGGGCTGCCCCACCTCTCCATCCGGGAAATAAGGCCGCGACAGGTTGCCGGTTGCGCGGTCTGAAACGGCAAAAGCGCCGGTCAATGCATTGGCATCCCCCAGGAAATTGCGCGTGCGGGCCACGAACTGCGGCACTTCTCCGGGCGCGGCGAGCAACTCGCTGGCGGCGAACCGTCCGGAGAAGAAATTGGCGGTGCGCGCCTTTTGCAGGCTGACATCAATGCCGAAGATCGGCGCATCGGGCGATCGGACGAGGCCCAGCACGCTGCCGCGCGTATCGACCAGGCTGATTGTCACCTGCGCACGGCTGTCCAGAGGCTGGCGGATCTGCGCCCGCGCGCGGCTCATGACGGTGAAGGCTTCTTCCAGAATCGCGCGCGCTTCTGCGGCGGTCAGCGGGCTTGTAACCTCGCCCGCATCCGTCCCGCCGCGCAAAGGATAGCGGTTTGCCCCCGCCCCGTTCGACAGGATGAAGGCATCGCGGTTGGCGAACTCCGCCGCGGTCGACGCGCGCACGCCCGAAGCTTCGGTGCCGTAAACTGCGCCCGCAAACAGGCCCGCGCCGCTGTAATAGCCCGCCACCGGCACCTGCGCGCCCGCCGTCGCTGCAAGGGTTGCGCCTGCGACACTGCCGATCTGCGGGTATTCGACATCGGTATAGCGCAAGCTTGTGCCGTCAGCGGTGATCCGGTCGGCACGGATGGCTACCGGCGCTTCGAAGCCGACCGTGCCTGCCAGCGCAATCGCCTCATCCACGTCCGCATCGCGGTCTAGCACATTGGGATCAAAGCCGTAGATGCCGTCCGCGATCACGCCGACCCCGCCGACCACCACGCCGTTCTTGTAAAGCGGGAAGCCCCCCGGATCGGCGGCGAGGCCCAGCGGCGATCGTTTGGGGCCGATGAACCCGTCGTTCGCCCGCGCGGCTAGGTCCGAACAGGGAAGCTGGCTGAACTGCACCCCGAACAGCGGGCCGCTTTCCAGCCCGACCGTGGTCGGTGCGGGTGGGAAATGCTCCTGCACGATGAAGCTGGCTGTGCGGGTGGAAAAGGCGTTGCCGCTGCTCGACAGGTAGGCACCGGTGATGGCCTTGGCGATGGCGGCTCCGGTGGAGGGAATGGTGAGACCTTGTGCGTCCTGATTGCTGCCATCTGGCGCGGAACGGATGCGCGCGTTCGGTGCGGCGCCGGGCATGGCGAACACGGCAAGGACATTGCCGACCCGGTCGGTCACCGCAATGGTCGCCGCAGCGCCGCGCCCGCGGGCTTCGGCGGCGGCCTGCGCGATGATCGAGCCGACTTCGGCGCTGGACAGGCTTTCGGCAGCGGGGACAGCAAACACCTGCCTGGCAGGCGGCGGTAACGGCGCGGGCGTCGGCCCTGTCCCGCCGGTCGCGCCGCCATTGCTGGACGGACCGCCGCCCCCACAGGATGCCAGCACCAGCGCGCTCGCAGTTATCCAGAAGGTTTTGAGGTCGGGGCGCATCGTCACTTCAGCCGCCCGATTGCGCCGGTCGCCGATTTCAGCGCAGCGCGGAAATCGGCCGGGCGATAGGCGTTCGGCTCCTCGACCGCCTTGTAGGCCCGCGCAATATCGCCGCGAATACCCGCCGCCGCACCCTGCGTCACCCGGCCTTCGCGCACCAGCGCATTTAGCAGCGTGTCGACCGCCATCACAGCCTGCACCGATCCGGCATAGTCGGTAAAGCGCGGCGCAGTCGCCTCGCCCGCGATAACTGCGATCACCTTGAAAGCATCGGCTTCGGCATAGGCGCGGCTGCCCAGCGCATCGGACAGCGCGCTGGCCCGCACTGACAACGCCTGCGCGGCGGCGCGCGCTTCGGCAGGGCCAGCGCCCATCGCCTTGTGAAAGTCACGGCTGGCGGTCTGGAATGCCCCCGCCTCTCCCGGCACCAGCGCCCCGGCAACGGCGGACAGCATGATGATGTTCTCGTCATTGAAGGGCGGGTTGCCGAACGGAATCGGGCGGCCGGGATTATTCTCGAAGGTGAGCTGGGCACCCGCAACAACTATGGTTTTGGCGAGGTGATTGGCCTCGGTGCGGCATGATGCCTGCAGGATGACCGTTTGTGCGGACAGATTGTCCGTT